>NZ_JBHXMF010000044.1:0-60822 GCF_042721055.1 Streptomyces sp. NPDC058470 | reverse complement strand
TTTTACACCCACAACACGCAATACTTTTTTTTTTTGTGTGTGGGGGGCTGGTTTTTTTTTAAAACAGCCCGGGGGGGGGGCTGTGGGGGCGTCCCCCCGACGCGGCGCACCCCCCTCACCCGATACCTCTATCCAGCCCGCCCGGTCATCCGGTCAGCGCGTTCAACGCGGCGAGATAGCCGTCGCGGTGACCCGCCACATTCGGGTGGTAGGACTCGTTGAGTTTGTCCCATTCAAGGCTGGTCAGCCAGACGGTGCCCGCCGAGCAGATGGTGTGCGGGTCGAATACCGGCCGGGCGTCCAGGAATGTGAAACCGGCCTCCGCCGCACGGGCGGACATGACACCTGCCAGGGTGTCGGCCGCCGAGTTCACGGCCCTTCGTTCGGTGTCGCTCAATCCGAAAATTCCGCAGGTCCCGCTGATGGTGTAGAACCGCGGATAACCGATGACAATGACTCGCGCATTGGGTGCCTTGGCCCGCACCGCCGCGTACGTCTGCGCCAGCGCGGTCGACAGAGTGGTCTGTGTGGCCTGCTTCGCCGCCTCGACTCCGTCGACACAGTCCTGGTCGTCGACGGTGAGGACGCAGTTCGCCAGCACATCGACGAAACCGACGTCGTTGCCGCCGACCTGAATCGTCACCAGCGTGGTGTCCGCGGTCAGTTGGGGAACCTGCGTGTTGACCACGTCGGCCGTGGTCGCACCGGAGCACGACGCCTCCACATAGGCGACCGACGGGTGCTGGGCCGCCCACAGCCGGGAGTAGGCCAGCGGGCCCCGTCTGCACAGGTCGTTGACGGCGTCGTCGTACGTCCGGGTCCCGGGGGCGACGGCGTACGAGTCACCCAGAGCCACGTACTTGCCTTCGGCCGCCTGAGCCGAGCTCGATATCGTGACCGCCCCGACGAATGCCAGCAGGACGGTGAAAAGTACCCTTAATGAACGCACGGAAATACCTCTCCATGGCAGATGAATTAGCCCCCATGAATAGCAGTTCAGGACGCCCTCGCGCTGCCGCACCCATGAAGAAGTGATGACGTTTCAGGAGCGGACGGATGCCGGTGCCCACCGGGCCCCGAGCGGCTGCCCAATGGCCGAGAATTCACCATGCCGACGGTTTGAGATCAGCGGGTCCGGAATCAATACCCTTGCCTGAAAGGTCCGTTCGAACTGATTGATGCCAATTTCCGCCTCGGCGAACTTCGGAGAAACCAGGTCCCCGCGGCCCCTCCGGTCCCAGGCGGGGCCCCTGCCGGTCATGGATGATGTGCGGGTCCGAAGAATCGGAAGGAGATCGCATGGCGGGGGAGCCGAAGGCCCGTACACCCAATCGCTGGGGCGAGGGGGGCAAACTGCGGGAGGAGATCCTGCTCGCGGCGGAGCGGCTGCTCGGGGAGGCCGGGCGCGAGGATGCCCTGTCGCTGCGGGCCGTGGCCCGGGAGGTCGGGATCGCTCCGCCGAGCATCTACCTGCACTTCAAGGACCGCGCCGAACTGGTCGCGACACTGATGGAGAAGGCGTATGGGGAGTTCACCGCGGAGTTGCGCGCGGTGGGCGAGCGGCATCCGGCGGACGATCCGGAGGGCGCGCTGCGGGCGATGGTCCTGTGGTACGGACGGTTCGCACTGGAGAACCCGGCGCGCTACCGGCTGATGTTCGGGGTCGAGCAGTCCGCGCTGCCGTTGGAGCAGTTCGCCGGGCACCCCGTGATGAAGTTGATCAACGTGTGGGCTCGAGCCTTCGCGGCCTGCGGGTTCGAGCTGGAGCCCGACCCCTTCGGCGACGTCCGCGCATCCCGCGCCAGGTCCGCGGGCAGTGCGGACGGCACGGGCAGTGCGGACGGCACGGACGGCACGGGCAGTGCGGGCGGCACGGGCGGCACGGCCAGTGCGGGGAGCACGGGCGGCACGGGCAGTGCGGGGAGCACGGGCAGTGCGGGCAGTGCGGGGAGCACGGGCAGTGCGGGCAGTGCGGGGAGTGCGGGCAGTGCGGGGAGTGCGGGCAGTGCGGGGAGCACCCCCACTCGTATGTCCGCCGACCGCCGCGGGGCCCTGCTGTGGACCACGCTGCACGGCATCACCACGCTCCGGGTCGCGCTGCCCGTTCATCAGACCGCGGATGCCATGCCGGCCCTCGCGGACGATCTGGTGACCGCACTCTTGGCCGGATAGCGACGTTGCCCCGGCAAACGAGGGAGTACGCTGACGACAGTTGCCTAACACCGTTAGCCAACTGCTCCAAGGAACCACGCGCTCACCAGAGCCTGGAGGTACTGCCTTGCCCGACACCGGTCTCGCACCCCCCACACTGCCCACCGACCGGGGCACTTCCCCCCTTGATCCGCCGGGCGAATACGCGCACTGGCGTACCGAGGGACCGATCCGCCGGATCGCCCTCCCGCACGGGCCCGTCCACTGGCTGGTGACCCGCTACGACGACATCCGGTCCGTACTCGCCCACCCCGCGGCCAGCTCCGACATCACCCGCGAGGGCTTCCCGACCCCACGCGCGGGCAACGTCACCCGGGCCCCCGGCTTCTTCATCACCATGGACGATCCGGACCACGGCCTGCTCCGGCGCATGCTGACCCGCACCTTCATGCTCAAGAACGTCGAGGCGATGCGCCCCCGGCTGCAGCGGCTCACCGACCAGCTCCTCGACGAGCTGGCCGAACAGCCCCGGCCCGCCGACCTGATCGAGAACTTCGCGCTGCCCTTCCCCTCACTCGTCATCTGCGAGCTCTTCGGCGTGCCCTACGCCGACCGAGAGGTGTTCCAGCGGAACTCCAAGGTGCTGGTCGACCTCACCTCCACCCTGGAGGAGGTCAACGCGGCCCTCCAAGCGATCCAGGACTACCTGCTCGGGCTGTTGAAGGAGAAGGACCGCAACCCCGGCGACGACCTCTTCAGCGAACTCGTCGTACGGCGGATCCGGACCGGCGAACTCACCCCCGAACAGGCCGCGGGCATGGGCACCCTGCTGCTGGTCGCCGGGCACGAGACCACCGCCAACATGATCGGCCTGTCCACCGTCGCGCTGCTGCGCAACCCCGACCAGCTGCACCACCTGCTCGCCGAGCCCGAGTCGGTGCCGGCCGCGGTGGACGAACTGCTGCGCTACCTGACGATCGTGCACAACGGCCTGCGCCGGATCGCCCTCGATGACTTCGAGATCGGCGGTGTCACCGTCAAGGCCGGCGACGGCCTGGTGATCCCGATTCAGTCGGCCAACCGCGACCCCGCCGTCTTCGACCTCCCCGACGAGCTCGACCTCAGCCGCTCCGCCCGCAACCACCTCGCCTTCGGCTACGGCGTCCACCAGTGCCTCGGACAGCCCCTCGCCCGCGCCGAACTGCAGATCGCACTGCCCACGCTCTTCCGGCGCTTCCCCGACCTGAAGGTGGCAGTCCCCCACGAGGAGATCGCCTTCCGCCGGCAGAGCAGCGTCTACGGCATCTCCGAACTGCCCGTCACCTGGTGAACAACCCCACCGCGAAAGGACCCACCCCCCACATGAAGATCGAGATCGACCAGGACAAGTGCGTGGCCGCCGGGCAGTGCGTGCTCGCAGCCGCCGACGTCTTCGACCAGCGCGACGAGGACGGCATCGTCGTACTGCTGGACGGAGCACCGCCCGAGGACCAGTACGAGGCCGTACAGGAAGCCGCGCAGCTGTGCCCCGCGCTCGCCATCACCCTCCGCGAGGAGTGAGATGACCACGTCCGGACGCGTGGTCGTCGTCGGGGCCTCGGCCGCCGGACTGACGACCGCCCAGAGCGCCCGCACCCAGGGCCACACCGGCGAGATCGTGCTCGTCGGCGAGGAACCCGAGGAGCCGTACGACCGGCCCCCGCTGTCCAAGCAGCTGCTCAGCGGGGACTGGGAGCCCGACAGGCTGACCCTGCGCCCCCGCGCCGACCTCGACAAACTCGCCCTCGACCTGCGGCTCGGCGTACGGGCGAGCGCCGTGGACACCGCGGCGCGGACCGTGGCACTGGTCGACGGCTCTTCCCTCACCTACGACACCCTGGTCATCGCCACCGGAGTGACCCCCGCACGGCTGCCCTTCGGGCACGACCTGGCCGGCGTCCACATCCTGCGCGGCTTGCGTGACGCACTGCGGCTGCGCACCGAACTGCACACCGCGCGCCGGCTCGTCGTCATCGGCGCCGGCTTCCTCGGTGCCGAGGTCGCCGCCGTCGCCCGCGGCCTCGGCGTCGACGTCACGCTCGCCGACCCGCAGCCGCTGCCGCTGCTCCGGGCGCTGGGCGCGGAGGTCGGCGGCATGCTGGCCGACGTACACCGCGACAACGGCGTCGACCTGCGCTGCGGTACGGGCGTACGGGCGCTGCACGGTCGGGCGGGACGGGTCCGCGAGGTCGAACTCGACGACGGCACGACCGTGCCCGCCGACGCCGTCCTCGTCGCCATCGGCTCGAAACCCGAGGTCGGCTGGCTGGCCGGCTCCGGCATCCCGCTCGGCAACGGCGTGCTGTGCGACGAACACGGCCAGGTCCTGCCCGGAGTGTTCGCCGTGGGCGACGTGGCCGCCTGGCGCGACCCCCGCACCGGCCGACACCACCGGGTCGAACACCGGATGACGGCCACGGACCACGGCCGGATCGTCGGCCGAGCCCTCGCCGGGACCGCTCCCACCGAAACCCCGCTGATCCCGTACTTCTGGTCCGACCAGTACGACCTCAAACTCCAGTCGTACGGCCACCCGAGCGCGGACCGCGAGTTCACCGTGGTCGAGGGCTCCCTCGCGGAACGCCGCTTCGTGGCGGTCTACGGCGGCAGCCCGGGCGAGGAGAACGTCGTCCGCGCGGTGGTGGCCAGTGGTATGCCACGCCAACTCCGCACCTGGCGGCAGTCGGTGGTGGACGCGGCGCCTTGGCCTCGGCCGGCGAGCGTGGGCCCGTACTGACCGGAAACAGAGACAGTCCGTCTCCGTTTCCTGCGCGGCTGCGTGCTGCTCGATGGACGGGCCGAGGCCACTTTCGGTACGCCGCCCCGGCCCGTCAGTTCCCGGACAGCGCGCGGCCCGGTTCGGCGCGCAGAATCGCCTGGAAACCAGCCGTGGCACTGATCGACGCGGTACCGGACTCGAACACCTCGCCGTGGAGCTGCGTGTGGCGGCTCCGCTCAGCGTGAGCGGACCGAGTCCAGGTCCACCGTGAGGAGTTGCAGTGCCGCCTCGTGCGGGGAGTCGGGCACCGCGTGGTAGAACTTCAGGATATTCCCGTCCTGCAGGTCCGCGGAGTGGTACATCAACTCGAGTTCCCCCACGACGGGGTGGTCGAAGAGCTTGGTTCCCTCGATACAGTTCGCCACCCGCTGACGGCACCAGAGTTCCGCGAACTCCTCACTCTGAATGGTGAGTTCGCCGATCAATCCGGCCAACTGCGAATCGTGCCGGTGATTACCGCAGATGAACCGCAGATAGGTCACGTTGGACTGCGATTCCATGGACCAATCACCGTACAGCGCCCGGACGTTCTCATCGAGGAAGTTCAGCTTGATGAGATTGGGACGCTCCTCGGCGATCTCCGGCAGGCCGAAGTCCAGATGGGGTGCGAACAATCTGTGGTACTGGGAGTTCCACGCGAGGATGTCGCACCGGTAGTTCAGCACGGCCACAGCCGCGTTACCGAGCGACCCCACCAGCATTCTGGTGGAAGGGCTCAGCTGATCGGTCCGCGGCGCCTGCTGCTGCGGGGCCTGAACCGAGGTGCCGATCTTGAGCAGATACGCCTGCTCGTCGGGGCCCAACTCCAAGGCACGGGCAATGGCCAGCAGGATCTGAGGCGAAGCATGTGCGGTCTGTGACTGCTCGAGCCGGGTGTAGTACGTCTGACTCACACCGGCCATCGCGGCCACCTCCTCGCGCCGCAGCCCGGGAACCCGCCGCGATCTGCGGTTCTCGAGCCCGACCTGCTCAGGCCGGATGCGTTCGCGCATCTGCCGCAGGTAACCGCCCAGGTCCGTGTTCACGATGTGCTCCACCCTTCAATTGTCGAAGTGCCGGACCACTCCGGCAAGTTCGCCTCGGATCTCCACCACCGCCGACGCAGGCCGGGGAGGCGGTCCGCCTCCCCGGCCTGCGGTGAGATCCGGTCGTCACACCTGCTGCTGCCGGGGCTGCCTGCGCAGGGCAAGCCAGAGGAGGACCCCGACGGCGATCTGCGCGAACGCCGCCACGCCGATGGCCAGGTGGATACCGGACAGTTCCTCGGCTACGCCCACCGAGCCGTGTCCGATGCTCGCGGTGAAGACCGCGCTCAACAGTGGAATTCCGATGGCCATGCCGACCTGCTGGCTCTGCGTGGCCATACCGGTGGCCATTCCCTGCATGTCCGTGTCGACGGACGAGGTCGAGATGACCATGAAGGACAGCATCGCCAGCATGGAGAAGATCGCGTTCACGAACTGGGTGGCGATGAGCGGCACCAGCCAGCCGGTGTGTGCCGTCATCCAGATGCCGGGCAGCATGAACAGCCCCTGTCCCAGCAGGGCGGTGCCGAGCATCGCACGCGGCGGAACCCGCTCGAGAACACGCGGACCGATCAGTCCACCGAGAATCTGGCCCACCCCGATACCGACCAGAACCAGGCCCGTAACCAGCGACGAAAGTCCGAGTACGTTCTGGACGTACAGGCCGGTGAAGAAGATCAGCGCGGTCTCGCCGCCGAAGATGAACAGTGCGGCCAGATTCCCGAATGCGACCTCTGGCTTCCGCAGCACCTGTACGGGCACCAGGGCATCGGCGCTGCGGCTCTCCACGCTCCAGAAGGAACCCAGCAGAACCAGGGCGGCGACCATGCTGCCGACCGACACGGTGTCCAGCCCGTCCTCACCGGCGCGCGTGATTCCGTAGATCCCGACGAAGAGCCCCACGGTGATGAGGAGCGCACCGGGCAGATCGATGCGGCTGCGGCTCTCGCCCCTGCTCTCCTGGACGACGAGCGGCACGACGACGATCGCCGCGATGGCTACGGGAATATTGATGAAGAAGGCCCAGCGCCAGGACAGCAGATCTGTCAGCACCCCGCCGAGGACCGCCCCGACCGTGAATCCGGAACTCATCATCACGCCGTTGAGTCCGAGCGCCTTGTTGCGCAGAGAGGGTTCGGTGAAGGCGGTGGTGAGCAGGGCCAGCGCCGCCGGTGTGACGGCCGCGGTGGCCAGCCCCTGGAGGGTGCGCGCCACCAGCAGCAGCTCGGGGGAGGTGGCGATGCCGCCGATGAGGGAGGCAACAGCCAGCACCGCCATGCCGGCGATGAAGATCCGCCGACGCCCCAGATAGTCACCGACACGGCCGAAGACCAGCGTGCATCCCGCCGCGCACAGGGCGAACGTGGTCGTGATCCACTGCAGGTTGCCCGCAGTGAACCCGAGGTCCACTCCCACGCGGGGCAGTGCGACATTCAGCACCGAGAAGTCGGCGGCCATCATGAATTGGGACGCGAGAAGCACCACGAGAGCGGAGACCTGGCGTCCGGTCATTCGGGTGGCGGATGGCTGCTCGGTGGCAGCCGTCGTGGCGGTCGTGGCGGTCGTCATGGGCCCAGCCTGTGGTGCACGGCTCTGACCAGCCAGATCCCCCTTGACACTACCCCCACGGAGACTGTCACCGGCAGTGTCACCTTCACGACAACCACCGGCCGGTCGCGGTCCAAGCCTCCGTCGCCAGACCCTTGGAACCACCGCCGCGGCCGCGGGGGCGCACAAGCAACCCTCGATCCGGCTGACCACCGGAAGTACATATAGGGACTGAGTGGTCAGCGCCCTGCCGGTTCCTTCGTCGACGCGCGGACGACGAGGGAGACCGGCAGCAGCACCGAGCGCGCCGGGCGGGCGGGCCCGTCGAGCGCCTCCAGCAGCATCCGGGCTGCTTCGACGCCGATCTGCTGGTGCGGGACGGCGACCGTGGTCAGCGGGGGGCTCAGCTTGTCGAGGAAGGGCATGTCGTTGTACCCGACGATGCTGATGTCGTCCGGGCAGGTGATACCGCGCTCGGCGCAGACGTCATAGGCACCCAAGGCGAGCAGGTCGTTGCCCGCTATCACGGCGGTGAAGTCCGTGCCGGCGTCCAGGACCTCACGCAGCGCGCGGGCTCCCTCGGCCTCGGCCCAGAAGTCGCAGGGCACGACGAGCGCGGGGTCCTCGTCGAGGCCGTACTCCCGTACGGCGTTGCGGAAAGCCCTGGCGCGGGTGACCCCGGTGGAGGTGGTGGGCGGTCCGGCGAGGTGGAGGATCCGGCGGTGGCCGAGCCGGGCGAGGTGGCCGACGGCCAGCGCGATCCCGGTCGCGTCGTCCGGGGTGACGGCGGGGACGTCGAGATGCTCGGTGCGGCGGTTGACCAACACCATCTTCACGCCCTGCTCGTGCAGTTCGGCGAGCAGGGGGTGGTCCAACCGTGCGGTGGCCACGATGAGCCCCTCGACCTGGCGCGACCGAAGGGACTCGATCTGGGCCTTCTCGCGCGCCGGGTCGTTGTCGGTGTTGACGATGAGTCCGCTGTACCCGGCGGGTCCGAGGACGTCGTCGATGCCCCGGACGATCGGGGGGAACAGGGGGTTGGTCAGATCGGGCAGCACCACGCCGATGCTGAGCGACTTCGCGGTCTTCAGGCTGCGGGCAATCGGGTTCGGCGTGTAGCCGAGGGACTTGGCGGCGCGGCTGACGCGTCGGGCGGTATCGGCGTTGACCAGCGACCGGGTGCTGGGGTTGAGCGCCCTGGACGCCGTGGCGACATGGACGCCCGCGGCCAGAGCCACGTCCCGGAGCGTTGTCTTCTGCACAGAGGAATCCTAGGGGGCTTCGGTGCAGACGCGCAGTGGCGTCCGCAGGAGGGGACAGGCGCGCAGGGCTGCCGGCCAAGGGCGTGGGAGCAGATCAGCCCGGCGCGAGGGCGATGGGCTCCCGCCCGTCCACGATCGTCGGCAGATGGAGGCCCCGCAGGCCGACCCGCGTGGGGAGCGCTGCCTGCTCGACGGCCCACTCCGTGACCTCGACGGCCCCCTCCATGCCGAGGCCTTCCCAGGGGACTTCAGCCGGGTGGCGTACCGCTTCGCCAGGGAATGGTCGAATCCGGGGAGCGCGTTCGCCTGGGAACGGTCGAATCCCGGAGGCACGTTCGTCAGGGAGTGGTCGAGCCCGAGAGGCACGTTCGCCAGGGAACGGTCGTATCCGTGAAGCCCCTTCGCCGGCGAGCCGTCGAGTCCGAGAAGCGCATTCGCCAGGGAACGGTCGAATCCAAGAGGCACGTTCCCCAGGGAACGGGCGAATCCGTGAAGCCCCTTCGCCGGCGAGCCGTCGAGTCCGAGAAGCGCAGCGGCCGCCTCGGCCCTCCTCCTGGCTGCCGCCTCGTGGTCCCGTTCGCCGGCGGTCACGGCGCGAGCGGCGTCCCGGAGCCTGGCGTCCCGCCATAGCGCGGGGACGACCCGCCGAAGTGCGGAGACGACCCACCGAAGTGCGGAGACGACCCGCCGTAGTGCGGGGACGAGAGTGTCGCCGCACGCGCCGCTGACGACGGTGCCCGGGCAGGGCGGCCGGTCGTCGGTGGCGAAGGCCGGCATCCGGCACCCCGCCGCCTCGACGGCAGGTTCGTTGCCGGCGTCGGGTGTGGTGGCAACTCTCCTGTCGGCCGGCGAGGCCCGAAGGCACTTGGGGGCCGAGCCGAGCGCGATCAGTGTGTACTCCTCGCGCCGACGCCAACGGGGTCGACCAGGGCCTGGAGGGCGCGGGCGAGGCCGGAGGCAGGCACTTCGACACCCAGGGGGTTGTCAGGGGCGAATCTGTACGCGCTCACATGGTCCGACCCGGTCCGGGCCGGGCGACCGGGACACCCGTCGAGGAGAGCAGGGCGGACGGTGTGGGCTCTCCCGTCGACCGGGATGGCGGTCATGGCTCTCTCCCAGGTCTCTCGGACGCGACTGGAAGCCGAGTCTACCGGAGAGTTGCAGTCGATTGCAGTGATGGATCAGGACTTGGTGCGACCTCAGGCGCCCCCTTGATCCACTCCTTGCACCCCAGTTGTGCATTGCACGGTGCTTGACGCCGCCGTTGGGTGTGGGCAAAGCTTGCAGTCGTTTGCAGGAACTTCTTCACGCGTCCCGCGACGCCCATAAGTGCAATCGATTGCAGGAGTGGCCCATGAACGAGACAACGACACGGCTGCCGGACCTGCGGCTCGGATGGATCGGAGCCGGGCGCATGGGAGCGGCCATGGCCGCCCGCCTGGGTGACGCCGGGGCCGCGGTGACCGTGTGGAACCGCACCCGGGCGAAGGCCGAGCCACTGACCGCGAACGGCTGCGCGATCGCCGACACGGTGGCCGAACTCCGCGGACTCGACGTCGTGTTCACCATGGTCTCGACGCCCGCCGATCTGGAGCAGGTCCTGCTCGGTGAGGGCGGACTGCTGGCCGACCCGGGCCATGTGCCGGGCATCGTCGTCGACTGCTCAACGGTCTCCACCGCCTCGTCGGAGTCGGTCCGCGCCGCCTGTACCGAGCGCGGCGTCGCCTTCCTCGCCGCCCCGGTCAGCGGAAACGGCAAGGTCGTCCGCGCCGGAGAACTCAGCATGGTGGCCTCCGGGCCGCAGGAGACGTACCAGAAGGTGGAGCCCTTTCTCCGCCGGATCGGCCGGTCGGTGACCTACGCCGGTGACGGCGACGTGGCGCGGCTGGTGAAGATCTGCCACAACCTGTTCCTCGGCGTGGTCACCCAGTCCCTGGCCGAGATCACGGTGCTGGCGGAGAAGGGCGGCGTCTCGCGCGCGGCGTTTCTCGACTTCCTCAACAACAGCGTCATGGGGTCACCGTTCACCCGCTACAAGTCGCCCGCCTTCGTGAACCTCGACTACACGCCGACCTTCACACCCGTCCTGCTGCGCAAGGACTTCGACCTCGGTCTCGCGGCGGCCAGGGAACTGGACGTACCCATGCCGCTCGCCGCCGCCACCGCCCAACTGGTGCAGGCCAGTGTGGGCAGCGGACGGGTGGATGAGGACTTCGCCATCCTGCTGGATCTCCAGGCGCAGAACTCCGCCCTCAAGCTCAGCCCGGAGAACGTGCGGGTCGACGACGGTCTCGGTGCGGCCGACGAGGTGGCGAAGTGAGTGCCCGTCCCGCCGTCGGGTCGGCCGTCACCCCGATGTCGGCCCCCGGGCACATGGCCGTGGACTACGAGCAGCGGGTCGACTTCGACCGGCTGCGGGCGTACCGGCTCGCGCGTGCCAAGGCGTCCCTGGAGGCGAGTGAGTGCGGGGCCTTCCTACTCTTCGACTTCTACAACATCCGGTACACGACGCAGACCTGGATCGGTGGAGCGCTCGGGGACAAGATGACCCGGTACGCGCTGCTCACCCGCGACGGTGAGCCGATGCTGTGGGACTTCGGATCCGCCGCCCGGCACCACCGGCTCCACGCGCCGTGGCTGGACCCGGACAACTGCCATGCGGGCATGCTGGGCCTGCGCGGGGCCATCGCACCCAGCGCGGGGCTGATGGAGTCGGCGGTGCGCCAGCTCAAGGGGCTGCTGGAGGACGCCGGGGTCGCCGACGCGCCGATCGGGGTCGACATCGTCGAACCCCCGTTCCTCTTCGAGATGGAGCGCCAGGGTCTGCGGGTGGTGGACGCGCAGCAACTGATGCTCGATGCCCGGCAGATCAAGTCGCAGGACGAGATCATGCTGCTGACCCAGGCCGCGGCGATGGTCGACGGCGTCTACCAGGACATCGTGGACGTGCTGAAGCCCGGGATCCGCGAGAACGAGATCGTGGCCCTGGCCAACAAACGCCTCTACGAGATGGGGTCGGACCAGGTCGAGGCCGTCAACGCGGTCTCGGGAGAGCGGTGCAACCCGCATCCGCACAACTTCTCCGACCGGCTGATCCGCCCGGGCGACCAGGCGTTCTTCGACATCATCCACTCCTTCAACGGCTACCGGACCTGCTACTACCGCACCTTCGGCGTGGGCAGCGCCACCGCTTCCCAGCGCGAGGCGTACACCAAGGCCCGCGGATGGATGGACGCCGCGATCGGCACGGTGAAGGCCGGAGCTGGTACGGACGAGGTCGCGGCGGTCTGGCCGAAGGCCGAGGAGTTCGGCTTCGAGAACGAGATGGCCGCGTTCGGCCTCCAGTTCGGCCACGGACTCGGGCTCGGCCTGCACGAGCGGCCGATCATCTCCCGGCTGAACAGCATGCGCGAACCGGTCGAGTTGCAGGTGGGGATGGTTTTCGCCCTGGAGACGTACTGCCCCGCGAGCGACGGCTTCTCGGCCGCCCGGATCGAGGAGGAGGTCGTGGTCACCCCGGAGGGCCCGCGCGTCCTCACGCTGTTCCCGGCCCAGGACCTGTTCGTCGCCAACGCCTACTGAGTCGCCAACGCCTACTGAGCAGCTCCCGTACGAAAGGTGCTCGACCATGGACGACAACACCCCGGACTCTGCGGTGCCCACCGATCTGTACATCGGCGGCAAGTGGACCGCGGCCTCGGAAGGCGGCCGCTTCGACGTCCGCGATCCGTCGACGGGCCGGACCTTCGCCACAGTGGCGGACGGCACGGTCGCCGATGCCATCGCGGCCGTCGACGCCGCCGAGCGGGCCGCGGCCGGCTGGGCCGCGACCCCGCCCCGGGAGCGCGCCGAGATCCTGCGGCGCTGCTGGGAGCTGATGACGGCACGGGCCGAGGAACTCGCCCGGCTGGTGACGCTGGAGAACGGCAAGGCGCTCCCCGACGCGCGGGGCGAGGTCGCTTACGCGGCGGAGTTCTTCCGCTGGTACGCCGAGGAGGCGGTCCGGACGTACGGGACGGTGCTGACCGCACCGTCGGGGACGAACAGGATCCTGGTCGTCCAGCAGCCCGTCGGGATCGCGGTGTTGGTCACGCCGTGGAACTTCCCGGCCGCTATGGCCACCCGCAAGATCGGCCCGGCTCTGGCCGCCGGGTGCACCGTCGTGCTCAAGCCGGCCAGCGACACCCCGCTCACGGCGCTGGCGATGGCCGCGATCCTTGAGGAGGCCGGGGTGCCGGCGGGGGTGGTCAACGTGCTGCCCTCCCGCCGTTCGTCCGCGGTGGTGTCCGCCATGCTCCATGACCCCCGGGTGCGCAAGCTGTCCTTCACCGGCAGCACCGAGGTCGGGCGGGTTCTTCTCAAGGAGGCCGCCGACCAGGTGGTGAACTGTTCGATGGAGCTGGGTGGCAACGCGCCCTTCCTGGTGTTCGCCGACGCCGACCTCGACGCCGCGGTCGACGGCGCGATGGTGGCGAAGATGCGCAACGGCGGCGAGGCGTGCACCGCGGCCAACCGCTTCTACGTCGAGGCCTCCGTCGCCGAGGAATTCGGCCGCCGGCTGGCACGGCGGATGAGCGCGGTACGGATGGGGCCCGGCATCGACCCGCAGACCGAGGTCGGACCGCTGGTCAACGAGGACACCGTGGCGAAGGTGGACTCCCTGGTCCGTTCGGCAGTGGCAACCGGGGCCCGGGCGGTGGTCGGTGGCCGGCGCCCCGACCGCGAGGGCTTCTACTACGAGCCGACCGTGCTGCTGGACGTCCCGCCCGACGCCCCGATCCTCCGCGAGGAGATCTTCGGCCCGGTCGCCCCCCTCGTCACGTTCGAGGAGGAGGACGAGGCGGTCCGGCTGGCCAACGACACCGAGTACGGGCTGGTTTCCTACGTGTACACCGGCGATCTGGCGCGCGGTCTGCGGATCGGCGAGGCGCTCGACTCCGGCATGGTCGGCCTGAACCGGGGACTCGTCAGCGATCCCGCCGCGCCTTTCGGCGGCACCAAGCAGAGCGGGATCGGCCGCGAGGGCGGCCACGAGGGCGTCCTGGACTACATGGAGTCGAAGTACATCGCGGTGGGGTGGTGAGTGCCGCCGGTCCGGATCGTGTTCCGCCACGTGGTGTAGCCGATCAAGTAAGCGGAACGCCCAGGTCGTGGCGCTGATCGCCTTTGCCGGTGGCTCTGTCGGGGCTTAGGGAACCGGGACCGGCGATGACTGCCTGGCGGTCCAGGACGAGAGGTGCTCGCCGGACCCGGACCGGAGGTGACAGGTCATGATCGGCTACACCACGGCAGGGGACGCGGCCCCGCTCCGCCGGGCCCCAGGCCGCCGGGCTGTCTCACCGCGGGGTCTCCTCGAAGATCTCGGGGTGTCTGCCGAGCTCGATCCGGGTCCGGCGGATGTGGCCGCTCAGAAACCGCTCGGCGTCGACGGTGTCGCCCTGCTCCACCGCGTCGAGGATGAGCCGGTGCTCCGAGTTGACCACCCACATCCGGCCCGGGCCGCTGAGCGACACGTACGCCCGGCGGTAGTGCTGGGTGGAGTTCCAGAGCCTGGTGACCGTCGCGGTGAGCTGGTGGACGCCGCACCCCGCGTAAGAGCCCAGGTGGAACTCCCGGTCCAGGGTGAGGAATTCGCCGATGTCGGTGGTGGCCTCGATGCGCCGTTGGATCTCCGTCAGGCCGTCGATGGCATCCCGGTCCAGGGCCGGGATGCTCTGAGCGAGCGCGAGCGGTTCGAGCCGTTCGCGCATCCGGTAGACGACGTCGACCTCGTGCAGGGTCAGCCGGGGCACCCGGGCGCCCCGGTTGGCCTCGTGTTCGGTCAGGCCCTCGGCCTCCAGGATGCGCAGCGCCTCCCGCACCGGGAGCCGGCTCGCCCCCAGGCGTTCGGCGACCTCCTCCTGGCGGATCCGTGTCCCCGGGGCGATGGCGCCGCTGAGGATGGCATCCCGCAGGTGGGCCGCCACCCGCTGGCTCGCGGCGGCCGCGCGCGACGGGGACGGCCCGGTGTCCGGTGTGCTGGTGGTCATGCGGTGGCTGGTCCTTGCTGCCGGAGGCGGTCGAAGGCCTTGCCATGGGGATAGGAGACGAGCTCGAACTGCATCCCCCAGGGGGCGAGGAAGTAGATCCAGCGGTTCCCCTCGGCGGGGCCCCTGCTCGGTGTCGGGCCGGCGAGAACCTGGACCCCACGGTCGCGCAGATAGGCGACAGCCTCGTCGAGGTCGTCCACGTACAGGGCGACATGGTGGCCGCCGACGTCGCTGTTCCTCGGCGGGACGTCCCGCCGATCGGGAGCGGCGTAGTCGAACACCTCGAAGACCGCCTGGTCGCCGCAGCGGAAGAAGCGGTTCTCCCGCACCTCCGCCCGGGGATGGACGTTGAGGTGGTCGCGCATCCAGTCGTCGTCGCCGCGGAACGGCCCGAGGGAGTACAGGAACTCACACCCGAGGACATCGACGAGGAAGCGGGTGGCCTCCTCCAGATCGGGCACCGTGAACCCGATGTGGTCCAGCCGTTTCAATCCCGGAATGGCCATATTGGATCCTTTCTGACTCTCAGTTTCTCTGCATACCGTGCATGATGCCAGGAAAATCATGATCTGCCCCCGGCGCATCTCTAGATAATGGATCCAATCCTGTGGCAGTCTGCCACTGCAAACGATTGAGGAGGCTGCCCGTGACCCAACACCGCAAGCTCAAGGCCGCATCCCCGTGGGTCGAGGTTGTCGCCACCGAGAGGGACTGGGACGCGGCATCCCCCGAACTGCTGCGGACCATGCTCGGCCAGCTCGTGCTGATCCGGTCCTTCGAGGAGTACGTCCTCGAACTGGCCGGCGCCGGGCTGGTCCACGGGCCGGCGCACTCAAGCATCGGGCAGGAAGGAGGCGCGGTCGGATCGGTCCTCGCGCTCACCTCCGCCGATGCCATCAACGGATCCCACCGCGGCCACCATCAGTTCCTCGCCAAGGCCCTCCACCACATCGCACCCAAGGGCATGGACCCCACCGCCGAACTCTCCCCCGAGATACGCGAGGTTCTCCTGCGTACGCTGGCGGAGATCTGCGGTCTGGACCGGGGCTGGAGTCACGGGCGCGGCGGCTCGATGCATCTCCAGTGGCACGAGGCGGGTGCGGTGGGGACCAACGCCATCGTCGGCGGCGGCGTCCCGATGGCCGCCGGGTACGCCTGGGCCGCCCGCCAGGCGGGCACCGAGGACGTGGCCGTCACCTATTTCGGGGACGGCGCCGTCAACATCGGGTCCACGCTGGAGACTTTCAACCTCGCCTCCGCCTGGCGGCTGCCCGTCTGCTTCTTCATCGAGAACAATCTGTACGCGGTCTCCACCAACGTCGCCGAGGCGACCGGCGAGCCGCGGCTCTCGGCCCGCGGGCTCGGATTCGCCATCCCGAGCTGGAAGGTCGACGGGATGGACCCCCTGGCGGTCCACCTCGCCATGCGGGAGGCCGTCGCCCATATGCGGGCCGGACACGGCCCCACGATGATCGAGGCGGACACCTACCGCTACTTCCACCAGAACGGCGGCTTCCCCGGCTCCTCCTTCGGCTACCGCTCCAAGGAGGAGGAGCAGCACTGGCGGGCCCGCGACCCCATCGAGCAGGTCTCCGCCCATCTGGCCCGGCGCGGCATCATGACGCCGGAGGAGATCGCCGCGGTGTCCGCGCGCGCCGCACAGGTCATGGCCGAGACCGGCGACGCGCTGCTGGAGCCGCTCCCCGACGGCAAGCCCGGGCAGCGCAGGATCAGGCCCGCGGAGTGGCCGGACCCGGCGTTCGCGGACGTCGGGATCCGCGGGGATCTCAGCGAGTTCCACGACGCGCGCTTCGCCGAGCTGGATTCCTACCCCGGCGAGGTGGCCGAGCAGCGGCTCGTCGACGCCGTCGCGGCCGTCCTGGGCCGCCGGATGGAGACCGACGAGTCCGTGGTCGTCATGGGCGAGGATGTGCACCGCCTCAACGGCGGCACCAACGGCGCCACTCGCGGGCTGAAGGAGCGCTTCCCCGACCGGGTCCTGGGAACCCCGATCAGCGAGAACGCGTTCGCCGGGCTGGGCGGCGGGATCGCGCTGGACGGCCGGTTCCGGCCGGTTGTGGAGTTCATGTACGCCGACTTCATGTGGGTGGCCGCGGACCAGCTGTTCAACCAGATCGGCAAGGCGCGTCACATGTTCGGCGGCGGTGGCGACGTCCCGTTCGTCCTGCGCAGCAAGGTCGCCATGGGCACCGGGTACGGTTCGCAGCACTCGATGGACCCGGCCGGGGTGTTCGCCACCGCGCCCGGTTGGCGCATCGTCGCCCCGACCACCCCGTTCGACTACGTCGGGCTGATGAACAGCGCGCTGCGCTGCAACGATCCAGTGGTGGTCCTCGAACACGTCGACCTCTACGGCGCCACGGGACCAGGGCCGGTGGACGATCTGGACTACTGCCTTCCCGTGGGCAAGGCCGCGGTGCGGCGCCCCGGTTCGGACGTCACGGTGATCTCGTACCTGGCGATGGTCGGATACGTACTCGACGCGGTGGACCGGCTCGGTTCCGTCGACGCCGAGGTGATCGATCTGCGGTGGCTGGACCGGGCGAGCATCGACTGGGACACCATCGAGACGAGCGTACGGAAGACCGGCCGGGTCCTCATCGCCGAGCAGGGCGCCCTCGGCACGTCGTACGGCGGATGGCTCGCCGACGAGATCCAGCGGCGGCTCTTCGACTGGCTGGACCACCCGGTGGAGCGCGTCACGGGCGGAGAGGCCTCTCCCAGCATCAGCAAGGTGCTGGAGCGGGCCGCGATCGCCCAGAGCGACGAAGTCGCCGCCAAGCTGCGCGAGATGACGAGGTTCTGAGATGGCGAACGTGCTGCGGATGCCCGAAGTGGCGGCGAACGTGACCGAAGCGGTTCTGCACGAGTGGTTCGTGGCGGACGAGGCTCGCTTCGAGGCCGCCGACCCGATCGCCTCGGTCGAGACGGACAAGGCCGTCGTCGAGGTCGAGGCCGAAACTCCCGGAGTCGTCCTGCGCCTCCTGGTCCCGGCCGGAACCCAGGTCGACGTCGGCGCGCCGATCGCCCTGCTGGGCAGCCCCGGGGAGCAGGTCGGGGACATCGACGCGGTCCTGGCCGAGCTCGGGGTGGCGGCCGCGACGGCGCTGACGGTGCCGGAGCGCCGCGAGGTTCCGGCGAACGGCTCCGAGGGTGTCGCGCCGGACGGCGGCTCCCCGGGCCCTGTGCCCAAGGTCCCTGAGCCGGGCCCAGAGCCGGCCGAAGCGCCGCCCGAGGCGCGCCCCGCCGCCCTCGCCCCGGCAGACGGTCGGCGGATCTTCTCCAGCCCGCTGGCCCGTCGGGTCGCCCGGGAGGCGGGTCTGCCGCTCGACGAGATCACCGGGACCGGGCCGCACGGGCGGATCACGCGACGCGATGTGGACGCGGCCGTGGCCGCCAGGAACGCCGCCCCTGCACTCGCGGCCGCCGGGAACGCCGTCCCGGCCCGGCAGGAGGACAACCCGGCGGACGTTCCAGGGGCCGTCCCGGCCCCGGCGCGGTACCCCGGCAGCGCCCTGCTGCCGTCCGCCTACACGGACGCACCCCACGGGCGGATGCGTGCCGCCATCGCCACCCGTCTCACACAGAGCAAGCGGGACGTGCCGCACTTCTATCTGCGCGCCACCGTCCGGGCCGACCGGCTGCTGGCGCTGCGCCGCAGGCTCAACGCCTCGGGCGACGTACGGATCTCGGTCAACGACCTGGTGGTCAAGGCTGCGGCGCGCGCTCACACCCTGGTGCCCGCGATGAACGTGGTGTGGCTGCCCGAAGCACTGCGGCAGTTCACCTCGGTCGACGTGTCGGTCGCCATCGCCGGCGAACGAGGCCTGGTGACGCCGGTGTTGCGCGGGGTCGACGGGATGGCCGTCTCCGCCGTCGCCGCGGGCGTACGGGACTTCGTCGAACGGGCCAAGGCGGGCCGGCTGCGTCAGGAGGAGCTGGAGGGCGGGTCGCTGACGGTGACCAACCTCGGCATGTACGGCACCGAGGAGTTCGCCGCGATCATCAACCCGCCCCAGTCGGCCATCCTCGCCGTCGGCGCGGCGCGTGAGGAGGTGGTGGTGGTGAAGGGCCGGCCGGCGGTGCGGAGTGTGATGCGGGTGACCCTGTCGGTGGACCACCGGGCGGTGGACGGCGCGCTGGCAGCCGAGTGGATGCGCGCGTTCGTCGCCGTGGTGGAGGAGCCCGTACAGATCCTTGTCTGACCCACTCCTCGGTGCAGTCGTTTGCATCGATGCTCAAGGATCAATCGCTTCAAGATCTCGTCACGGGGTCATAAAGACCAGCCTGGGGATATTTCCGACCGAGTCCTTGACGTGACGAGCCTTTCTCATGAGACTGCGCGAAACCGCAATCGATTGCGGTCAGCAAGGAGGAACGATGCCAACAAGCCCACAACGTCGTCGGCTGATGGTCATGGCTGCTGCGAGTTTCCTGCTCCTGGGAACCGCCGCCTGCGGTGGCACTGCCGGAGGCGACACGAACGGCCCGATCAAGATCGGTGCCTCCCTCCCGCTGACCGGCGAGTTCTCGCAGCCGGGCCAGGCGGCGAAGCGGGGTTACCAGGTCTGGCAGGAAATGATCAACAAGGACGGCGGCCTGCTGGGACGCGACGTCGACCTCGTGATCAAGGACGACGCGTCCAACCAGAACTCGATTGTCGCCGACTACAACGCCCTCATCAGCCAGGACCGGGTCGACCTGCTGCTCGGCACCTTCTCCTCCCTGCTGAACCTGCCCGCGTCCGCGGTCGCGGAGCGCAACCAGATGCTCTACGTCGAGCCGGCCGGCGGGTCCCCGGAGATGTTCAGCCGGGACTTCAAGTACCTGTTCTTCAGCCAGCAGGCCACGGCCGACAAACAGGGCGCGACCTTCGCCAACTGGATCGCCGGCCTCCCGGCGGACCAGCGGCCGAAGACCGCTGCCTACCCGGAGCTCGACGACCCCTTCGCGGCGCCGAACGCCGAAGGCGTCAGAAAGACCCTGGAGAAGGCCGGTATCCGTACGGTGTACCGCCAGACGTACGCGATCGACACCAAGAACTTCGACTCGATCGCCGGCGCGATGAAGTCGGCCGCACCGGACCTGGTCGTCAACGGAGCGCAGTTCGAGGACGGCGTCGGCCTGGTCCGCTCGATGGCCAAGGCCGACTTCACCCCGAAGTGGCTCTACCAGACGAGCGCCCCCTCGCTGGGCACCCAGTACGCCAAGGGGGTCGGCGCGGAGAACACCGAGGGCGTGATGTTCGCGATCAGCCACGCCGTCCAGGCCAAGACCCCGGGCAACGCGGAGTTCGTGGCCAAGTACCGCTCGATGTTCAAGGAGGACCCGCCCGAGGACGCGGCCGATGCCTACGCGGCGGCCCAGACGCTCCAGGCGGCCGTGGAGGCGGTCGGCAACGTCTCCGACCAGGACAAGATGGCGGACTGGCTGCGCGGGAACGACGTCCAGACGATCCTCGGCGAACTCGGCTGGAACGAGGACGGCAGCCCCACCGGCTCGTTCCTGATCGGTCAGTGGCAGGACGGCAAGGTGCAGGTCGTGCTGCCCGAGGACGTGGCGACCGCCCCGCAGATCGTCCAGGGCTGGAAGCCGGGAGGCACGGGATGACCGAGCTCCTCCAGAACCTGATCCTGGGGCTGCTGCTCAGTGGGGTGTACGCCCTGGCCGCCGCGGGACTGACGCTGATCTTCGGCGTGATGCGCGTGATCAACATCGCGCACGGCGCCTTCCTGATCCTCTCGGCGTACATCACCTACGCCCTGTGGAACGGCCTGGGCATCGACCCGCTGCTCTCCATCCTCATCACCACACCGGTCGTCTTCGCCCTGGGCTGGCTCACCTACCGCACGGTGGTCTCGCCCCTCCGCAACGCGCCGATGGCCTCCACGGTGCTGCTCACCTTCGGGCTGGCCCTGGTGCTGGAAGCGGCCATGGGAACCATCTGGGGCAACGACTCCATCACCATCCGCCCCGCCTACGCCGACCAGTCCTTCCTCGTCGGCAGCCTCTTCCTCCCCAAGTCCCAGGTCTACGGCGGGGCCGTCGCGGTCCTGGTGCTGGTGACCCTGTGGCTGGTGCTCACCAAGACCTGGCTCGGCCGCTCCATCCGGGCCGCGGCGGTCAACCCCTCGGGCGCGCAGCTCGTGGGCATCAAGGTCGCCTCGGTCGGCGCGCTCGTCTTCGCCCTCGGGATCGCGGCGGCCGGCGCGGGCGGTGCCATCGTCGGAGTCATGTATCCCTTCGTTCCCGGGGCGCACTACCAGTGGATCGCCCGGCTGCTGGCGATCGTCGTCCTCGGTGGCATGGGAAGCATGGGCGGTGCCGTCCTCGGAGCCCTGATGTTCGGCGTGGCCGAGACCCTCACCTCCGCGTACGTCTCCCCGTCCTGGGCGACGGCCGTCCCCTACCTCATCGTCTTCGCCGTCCTGCTCTTCCGGCCCCAGGGCCTCCTCGGCTCCCGACTGCGTGAGGATGCGGTGGCAGCGTGAACACGAATCTCCGTACCCTCGACCAGCCCTTGTGGATCGGGCGGATTCTCGCCGCGATCGGGGCCCTGGCACTCCTGGGATATCCGCTGGTCTCCCAGGACGCCTACTACCAGAACATGATCATCCTGTCGCTGGTCTTCGCGGTCGGCGCCGGCGGGCTCAACATCATCACCGGTCTGGCCGGCTACGTCTCGCTCGGCCAGGGCGCCTTCGTCGGACTCGGTGGCTACACCATCGGGACGCTGGCGACCCACTTCGACAGCGTCTCGCCCTGGTTCTGGATCCCGGCGGCAGGTGTCGTCACCGCGCTGGTGGCCGTCCTCCTCGGACTGGTCTCGCTGCGCTCGCGCGGACCCTCCTTCGTCATCATCACCGTTGCGTTCCTCTTCCTCACCCAGGTCATCGCCATCAACTGGGTGGACCTCACCAACGGCACCGCCGGACTGACACTCCCGCTGCCGTCGTGGAGCCGCGACATCATCAACTGGCCCTTCTACTACTCCCTGGTGGCCATACTCGCCCTGCAACTGCTGATGACGTGGTGGATCAGACGGACGAAGTTCGGCATGGGTCTCGTCGCCATCCGTGAGGACGAGACCAAGGCGGCCACCATCGGGGTCGCGCTGCCCACCCACAAGGTCCTGGCGTTCGTGGCCAGCAGTGTCTTCGTCGGCATGGCAGGCGCGGTGTACGGCTACTACCTGACCTTCATCGACCCGCGGGGCATGTTCAGCATCCTGATCAGCGTGCAGATCGTCCTGTCGCTCCTCATCGGCGGCAAGGCGACCCTGTGGGGTCCGGTGATCGGCGCGTTCGCCATCGAGCCGCTGAACGAGTACGCGAACAACAGCCTCGGCGGAGGCAACACCCGGCTCTTCCTCTTCGGCGGACTGCTGATGGCCGTCGTGATCCTCCTCCCTGACGGCGTGCTCCCCGCGGTGGAGTCACTCCTGCGCTGGCGCCGCACCTCCGGCAAGGCCGGCCTGGTGGGAGCCCGGATCGGCACCGGCGGCTCCCTCGCCTCGCTGACCTCCTACGCGGAACGCGTCCGGCCCCCGGCGCACGGGACCACCCCGGCCCCCGCCCTGCTCGAAGTCTCCGGTCTGCGGAAGAGCTTCGGCGGGCTGAAGGCGGTCGACAGCTGCTCGTTCACCGTGCCCGAGGGCTCCATCACCGGTCTGATCGGACCCAACGGCTCCGGAAAGACCACCGTGTTCAACCTGATCGACAACACCATCGCGCCGGACGCGGGCCTGATCACGCTGGCCGGCCGGCGGATCGACACCCTCCCCTCCTGGGAACGGGCCCACCTCGGCCTCGGCCGTACCTTCCAGATCACCCGGCTGTTCGGTGAGATGACCGTCCTGGAGAACGTCGTCGCCGCGCAGCGGAGTTTCTCCTGGCGACAGCTCGGCCGGATCGCGGTCAGCGGCCGGGAGGCGGCGGCCGCCGACGAGCTGCTGGAGTTCGTCGGCATGCGGGCGTTCCGCGACCAGAAGGCGCAGGCCCTCTCGTACGGTCAGCGCAAGCTCGTCGAGCTCGCGCAGATCCTCATGCTCGACCCCAAGATCATCCTGCTCGACGAGCCGGCCGGAGGCATCAACCCGGTCCTCATCGAGCGGATGGGCGAGATGATCCGCGAGCTCAACGCGTACGGCAAGACGTTCCTGATCGTCGAGCACAACATGCCGTTCCTCCTCGAACTGTGCGACCCGATCCGGGTGCTCGCCCGCGGATCGGTCATGGCCTCCGGCACCCCCGAGGAGATCAGGACCGACCCGCGTGTCATCGACGCCTATCTGGGCGACGACTTCGAACTGGAGCAGGAGGCGGTGAAGTGATGTTGGAGATCCGCGGCCTGGTCGCCGGCTACGGCGGGGGCGATGTCCTCCAAGGCGTCGACATCGACGTCGACAAGGGTGCCCTCGCGTGCATCGTGGGGCCGAACGGCGCCGGCAAGTCCACCGTGCTCAAGGTGGTCAGCGGCCTGCTCACGCCGCGCCTGGGAGAGATCCGGCTGGCCGGGCAGCGCATCGACCGGTGCTCGCCCTCGGAGATCCTGCACCGCGGGATCTCCCAGGTGCCCCAGACAGGCGCCCTGTTCCCCAACCTCACCGTCCGGGAGAACGTGCTGCTCGGCGCGTACATCATCCGCCGGGACCGCAAGCTGGTCCGCAAGCGGTACGACCAGGTCGCCGAACTCTTCCCCTTGGTCACGACACGGGCCGACGACAGCGCGGGCAATCTCTCCGGCGGCCAGCGCCGCATGGTGGAGTTCGCCCGGTCCCTGATGCTGGACCCCGCCCTCCTGCTGCTCGACGAGCCCTCGGTCGGTCTCGATCCCAAGGCGCTGCACGTGCTGTACACCTCGGTGATGCTCCTGCGCGACCTCGGCAAGACGATCCTCATCGTCGAGCAGAACGTGCGCTTCGGCATGCGGATGGCCACCGACGGCGTGGTGATGGAGAGCGGCCGGGTGGTCGCGCAGCGCCCCGCAGCGGCCATCCTCTCCGACCCGGACCTCGCCCAGATGTACTTCGGCGGCACCACCGGCCACGCACCGTCGGCAGACCTCAGCGAACCCAAGTCCGCGAAAAGCTAGCTGCTCCCTCTCGCTCCTGCGTCGCAGAAACCACGTGCCGACGGGCCTCGCGGCCCGTTGTCCACCCTGTTTGGAGCCCCCTGTCGGATTCGAACCGACGACCTACGCATGACAAGTCCTGGCGGGATCTTGCTGGATGGTTACGGACACTTCCTCGGTGTCCGAAACCACCAGGCCAGAACAGGTTTGCTGTGGAGCACGGTCCACGTCAGGACAGCTCCTGCCACACCGTCCGCTCACGCATCGCTCACGCCTATCAGCGGTTGCGGAACTCGAAATTCCCTGTCATGTCAGGCGAATTTCGCAAGTGAGTTCGCAGATCGTCGCATGCTGCCTTTTGACGGGCGGTCTGGGAGTGGCGACGGAATCTACAAGTATTCGGCAATGTTGCCGCGCTCGTGAGGCAGAGTCAGTGACTTGTCCGCGGTGCTGTCGAGGAAAGCGCGCACCATCGGGATGTTCAACGGGAAGATCCTCGATCGGGGCAGCAAGGAGACCAGTTCACTCGGAGTGAACCAGGCGTGTCCGGTGGCCTCCGCCGTCTCCTGGGATTCCCCGGACACCTCGACGACGACACAGAGTCCGATGTGGTTCTGCGCGGAGTCGATGACGCAGATGAGTGGATGCGATGTCATCAGGACAGACGTCTCGACACCCGAAGCAGAGCCACTCTCACCGCCGACGAGGAATCTTGTGACGGTGAGCCCCGTCTCTTCCCGGAGTTCCCGGTGGACTGCGGCGGTGAGCGTTTCGTTCTCCTCGACCTTGCCTTGCGGGAGTTCCAGGTATCCGTTGTACGGCGTGTCGTCGTCCGGCTTCGCCCGTGACTGCAGGAGCACCTCGTAGCCCTCAGAGGCGCAGGCACGCACGGCGAGGATGCAGACGACCGGCCTCTGTAGCGCCTGCGGCATTCCCTGCTCGCTTTCCGTCGGATGCGGGTATCCGGCATACAGCCCTGCCCGTGTGGCCCGGAGGCCGCCCCCTGCTGGGGCAGCGGCCTATCCCCCCTCCCGCCCGTGCCAGCCGTTGAGGTGCAGAACACTGTCCAAGGGGCTGCGCCGTGCCGGGCTGAAGTTGGTGCCCAGGGTGTAGGCGGTGGGTATCAGGGCCGCCTGGCGGACGCCCTGCGGTATGCCGAGCAAGTCCGCCACTTCCTCCTCGGCCATGAGGTGGGTGGTCGTCCATGAGGTGCCGAGTCCGCGACTGCGGGCGGCGAGCATGTAGCTCCACGCCGCCGGCAGGACCCCCGCCCAGGCGCTGGCTTGGCTTCCAGCCGGAAGATTCCCGTCCCGAAGTTCGAGGCATGGAATGACGTGCACGGGCACGTCTTCCATGTGCAGCGCGAGGTAGCCTGCGCTCTTCTCCAAAGGAGTCGTCGTGTCTGCCGGCCCGTTCACACCTGACCGCCGCCACATCACCCCCGTGACCAGCGACTTCAGGATGAAACTTCCTCAGTGACCGTGTCCCACGCAGGTCCTGTCACTGGAGCGTGGGCTCAAGAAGTCCGCCGAGCTCCCCGGCTTGAAGATGTAGATGTCGCAATCAAGGCAGCCGGGATCGTCCCCGAATCCCGTGCGTTCGCCACGTCCAAGCCGACCGAGGCAATGGTGTGGTCGCGACCTCACAGCGCGAAGCCGCCGCGGAGGCGATCACCCTGCTCTCGCTGATCAAACGTCTGCCCCGCCGCATTGACCGGCTCACCGACGCCCTCGAACACGGCCACCTGTCCCTCAACATTGGCCTGTTCGCCGACGACCGCGACCGCAGTCCGGTCTGCGGCCTGCTCCACCAGGCGCTGCTCACCGTCCTGGCCACCACCACCACCGCCACCGCCACCGCCACCGCCACCGCCACCGGGATCATGGCTGTCCTGCTGCTTGGTACCACCGGAGGCCCGGTCGTCGCCAAGGAGTTCAGCCTGTACGAGCTGCTCGCCTACCTGCCTGCTCCTGATCAGCGCCGCCCTCACCCTCCAGGTCCTCACCACCGTCTTCTCGCCCCGCGACGCCACCAGACGTCGGTGAACGTACGCGGATCTGCGTATCCCGAAGGCCGCTCCACAGCTCACGCCGAACGGCCCGTCCCGCCACATGATGAAGGCGTAAGCATGTGCAGCCGGGCCTGGCCGATGCTCACGTCCAGCCTCGCGACGCTCCTGGAGACCGGCGAGCCTCTCCCCGCTCCCGGAGTCGCGGCCGATGTTGGCTGACCACGTTGCGGGCTGGACCCGCAACGTTGCGAGGAGCCCGAAATGTCGTCCGTGAGGAATATGGGGAGTGCGGTACGCGGGATCTGGACGCGGGGATGCCGCGTCGAGCGGGTCTGCTACGTGCTCGGTGGAGTCCTCGTCGGCGCGGGGGTGTTCCATCTGGGAGTCTTCGCGGTCGACGGCGGCCCCTGGTACGGCCCGGTGTCGTGGCGAAAGCCCGCCACCTTCGGGCTCTCCTTCGGACTGACCCTGATCACGGTCACCGGCGTCGCCTCCCACCTGCCACTCAGCGACCGTCTCCGGGCGGTGCTGCTTGGATCCTTCGCCGCCGACTGCTTCGTGGAGGTCGGCGGGATCACCCTGCAGGCCTGGCGGCATGTCCCCTCGCACGTTAATCGGGAGACGCCGTTCGACTCGACGGTTTCGACAGTCCTGGCGGCTGGCGGCGGCCTGCTCATCGTGATCCTCGGTGCCCTGGCCGTGTCTGCGTTCCGCTCGAACCCCGCTGCCGCCGCCAGCATGCGGCTGGCCCTGCGCGCCGGGTTCTTGACCCTGATGATCGGCCTGGCCACCGGCGCGGCGATGATCGCCCGCGGAGTGGTCGAGGTGAACGCCGGAGACCAGCAGGAGGCCTACGACGTGGTCGGCTTCCTCAAGCCCGTCCATGCGGTCAGCTTGCACGGCGTCCTGGTCCTGCCCGCTCTCGCCTGGCTGCTGTCGTTCATCCCGGGCGATGAGAACCTCCGCACCCGGATCGTGGCGATCGCCACGGCGTGCTACGGGCTGGCCATCGCTGCCGCACTGGCCTACTCGCTGTGGTGCTCGTCCTGAACCCGAGCTTGACAGAATGACGTTGGGGGGAGCACACCGATGAAGATCACGAGGTCGCTACTCGGCGACAGCGCGCTGGCCGCGATCCTGACCATCGCCGGGATCGGCGGTACAGCGTTCGCCGGGGACCCCGCGCGCGCTCAGGTGCCGATCGACGCGGTCGGATTCGTTCTGTTCGGCGTGCCGTCACTGATGCTGGCCGTGCGCCGCCGCTGGCCGCTGGCCGTGCTCGCGGCCGTCGCAGCGTGCACGTCGGCTTACCTCGTCCTCGGCTACGCCTACGGGCCGATTTTGATCACCTTCATGATCGGGGTGTACAGCGCGGTCCGGCACGCGCCCTGGGAACGGGCACTTCCCGCCGCGCTGGGCGCGCTGCTCGCGATGCTCGTCCACCTGGTCGTCCCGGGCACGGCTCTCGGGATGCTCGGCGCGGTGCCTGTGGCGGCGTGGGTGGTCGTGCCGTTCTCGCTTGGGTTCACGCTGCGGGTGCGGCGTGAGACGGCCGTTCGGGCCAGGGCCGAGGCGATCCGGCAGAGCGTGGACGAGGAACGGTTCCGGGTCGCGCAGGAGGTACACGACATCGTGGGGCACGGGTTGGCCGCCATCAAGATGCAGGCGGACATCGCCCTGCACGTCCTGGCCAAGAAACCCGACCAGGCCGAAGTCGCGCTGGAGGCCATCAGCCGTACCAGCAGCCAGGCCCTCGACGAGCTGCGCGCGACCCTGGCCGTTGTCCGCCGGACGGACGCGGAGTTAGCCCCTGTACCGGGCCTGGCCCGCATGGACGAGCTACGGCAGCGTATGGCCGACGCCGGCGTCTACGTCCGGGTGGAGACCTCCGGCACACCGGCCGCGCTGCCCGTCGCAGTCGATCTGACCGGCTACCGGATCGTTCAGGAATCGCTGACCAACGTCCTGCGTCACAGCGGGTCCGGGCAGGCGACCGTCGCCATCCGCTACGAGCCCGACGAAGTGCGGATCACCGTCTCCAACCCGGTCACCGGCATCTCCGACGGGGGCGGCGGGTCCGGGATCCCCGGCATGCGCGCCCGCGTCCAAGCGCTTGGCGGGCAGTTCACCGCCGGGCCGGCGCCGCAGAACAGGTTCGAAGTCCATGCTCTGCTACCGACCGGAGGCCACCCATGATCAGCGTGCTCGTCGTCGACGACCAGGAACTCGTCCGGCTCGGCCTGCGCACCCTCCTCGACAACGAGGACGGCCTGTCCTGCGCCGGTGAGGCCGCCGACGGGCTGGCCGCGGTGGAGGCCGCGCGGCGGCTCAGGCCGGACGTCATCCTGATGGACATCCGGATGCCCGGCATCGACGGCATCGAGGCCACCCGCCGGATCACCGCCGACCCCGCCCTCACCGACACCAAAATCATCGTGTTGACGACGTTCGAACACGACCAGTACGTCTTCGACGCCCTGCGGCACGGCGCCAGCGGCTTCCTGCTCAAGGACACCAAACCGGCCGAACTCGTGCACGCCATCAGCTCGGTCGTCCAGGGTGGTGCGCTGATGTCGCCGTCCGTCACCCGCAAGGTCGTCCGCGAGTTCGTGACCGGGGCGTCCCGCCCGACGAAGCCGCATCCGGAGCTGCACACCCTTACCGACCGGGAACGCGAGATCGTCGCCCTGGTCGCCGAGGGTCTCAGCAACGACGAGATCGCCGTCCGGCTCGTCATCAGCCCCGCCACGGCCCGCACCCACGTCAGCCGCTCCATGCTCAAACTCGGCGCCCGCGACCGCGCCCAACTGGTCGTCTTCGCCTACCAGTCCGGCCTGGCCGACTGAGCCCAGCTGCCCGCGTACGCAGATTCGCGTACGCCGGGCGCCGCTCCTGAGCCGACGCCCGGCATGCCACCGCACAGCACGCTGAAGGGGTGACGAATCGAGCGAACAGCACAAGCACAAGCCAGATGACCATGGCCCGGAAACTCACCATCGGCGGCCTGACCATCGCCGCCGCGGGCATCGTCGTGCAGATCCTGGGCGGTGCGGACTACCCGACCGTTCCCCCGGGAGCACTGCTCCTGCTGGCAGCCGCAGGATTCTTCGCCCTCCGCAACCGGTGGACACCGCTGATCGGCGTCCTGATCCCCGTGTTCATCGCCATCGGCGCGGTCGCAACCCCCAACATGGGCGACCAGCTGGGCGACACATCCGAAGCCCTCACCTTCGCTGGAACGGTGATCCAGCTCGTGGGCCTGGCCGTCGGCCTGATCTGCGGCCTGACCGTCGCCGCCCAGAGCCTGCGGAAGGGACAGCACCGATGAACGACAGCGCACCGGCGATCGAAGTCTGCGGCCTGACCAAGAGCTACGGTAAGTACGCCGCCGTGGACGACGTGAGCTTCACTGTCCGCCCCGGGGTCATCACCGGTTTCCTCGGCCCGAACGGAGCCGGGAAATCCACCACGATGCGGATGATGGTCGGCCTCACCCCGCCCACCGCCGGCCACTGCACCGTCCTGGGCCGCGACTACAAACACCTCCCCAACCCCGGCCGGCACGTCGGCGTCCTCCTGGACGCTTCCGCCCAGCACGCCGGACGCACCGGCCACGAAGTCCTCACCCTCGCCGCCACCCTCATGGGCCTGGACCAGCCCCGCGTCGACGAAATCGTCGACCTCGTCGGCCTCACCCCCACCGAAGCCGGACGCCGCACCGGCACCTACTCCCTCGGCATGCGCCAACGCCTCGGCGTCGGCCACGCCCTGCTCGGCGACCCGAGCGTCCTGATCCTCGACGAACCCGCCAACGGCCTCGACCCCGCCGGCATCCACTGGATGCGCGGCCTGCTCCGCGACTTCGCCGACCGGGGCGGCAGCGTCCTGCTCTCCTCCCACCTGCTCCGCGAGATCGAAGTCATCGCCGACGAACTCGTCGTCATCGGCCGAGGACAAATCGTCGCCCAGGGTTCCAAAGCCGACCTGCTCGCCTCCAGCGGCACCCTCGTACGCAGCACCGACGACCACGCCCTGGCCGAAGCCCTCACCCAGTCGGACATCGCCCACACCACCGCCACCGACAGCGGCTACCTCACCCCGGCCCCCGCCGAACACGTGGCACGCACCGCCATGCACGCCGGGATCGTCCTCACCGAACTGCGCCCCGCCGCAGAAACCGGCCTGGAAGACATGTTCTTGCGGCTCACCGCCGACCACTCCCGCGACAACACCAAGCAAGGGACCCGATGATGAGCACCACCCTCCTCCTCCCGGCCGCCACGACCGGCGCCCCCGGCATACCGTTCTCCCGCCTGATCAGAACCGAACTCCGCAAACTCACCGATACCCGCGCGGGACGATGGCTCCTGATCGCCATCCTCGCCACCACCCCGCTGGTAGCAGCCGTCATGCTGTTCACCGCCGACCCCAAAGACCTCACCTACGACACCTTCGTCGACTTCACCTCCACCCCCCAGAAGATCCTGCTCCCCATCCTCGGCATCCTCACCATCACCACCGAATGGAGCCAGCGCACCGGCCTGGTCACCTTCACGCTCGAACCCAACCGCCGACGCGTCCTCCTCGCCAAAACAGGCGCGACCATCCTGCTCGGCCTCCTGGTCCTCACCCTCACCTTCACCTCCTCAGCTGCAGGCAACCTCCTTGGGACAGCCCTACGCGACGGAAACGGCAGCTGGACGTTCGGCCTGGCCGGATTCCGTGACATCACCCTCGTCCTCCTCACCGGCCTGGCCCAGGGCCTGGCCTTCGGCATGCTCCTGCTCATCAGCGCCGCCGCCATCGTCGCCTTCTACGTCCTGCCCAACCTCTCCGGCATCCTGTTCGGCACCGTCCCCGCACTCAAGGGCCTCGGCCCCTGGCTCGACCTCAACCAAGCTCAAGGCGCCCTCTACGATCACAACATGACCGGCCAGCAATGGACCCAAGTCCTCACCGCCACCCTCATTTGGGTTGCCCTACCCGCGACACTCGGCGCCCTCCGAGTCCTCCGGACCGAAGTCAAATCGAGCTGAAGCAACGTTGCGAGTCCCCGAGTTCGATTCTCGTCACCCGCTCCATGACAAAGGCCCAGGTCAGCGGCCGGGGCCTTTTTGCTGGCCTCTGCGATCACTCGCCGTGCGCCAGATTCGTGCCAGAACGTTGACCCTCTGGATCAACGGCGTCGTCATCTGGCCCGGCCGCAACTTCCTGGCATGCCTTGCGTACGGTCGCGTCCAGCCCCGATCTGTAAAGCGAGCGGTGTAACTGGGGTTGGTGTGGCCAGAGTTGGCCTGCGGTGAGGCGACCGTCGAAGGCCATGTCGAAGGCGTTCATGGCGCCCTTAGATCATCCTTAGACCGCACCCGGAGTGGCCTAGGTCTCCTGATCGGCCGTCAGGAAGTCGGTGATCCGGCGGTTGGTCTCCGCATGCGCGGCGGTGGGCAGCGCGAAGTGGGTGAGATCGGCGAGGGTCTCGATCCGGGCGTGCGGTACGGCCTTGCGCGCGCGGGCTGCGACCTTCGCCGCGTCGTGGGTGCCACTGCGGCCAGCGAGAAGGACCAGGACCGGGACGCTCAGCGCCGTGGGGTCCGGGCGACGGCCGACGACTAGCTTCCGGTCCGCGAAGCCCGAGGCTGCCAGCGCGTAGAGCCGCTTCCACTCCGGGTCGGTGTCCGTGCCCGCCGTCTCGCGGTCCAGGTAGGCGAGAGCGCGGGTTACCGTCGGGCGGACCAGTACCGGCAGCGACCGCAGGAGGAAGGCGGGGCGGTAGCCGGCAAAGCACTGGGTCGGGTCGAGCAGCACCAGCCGGTCGACCCGCTGCGCGGCGTGCAGGGCGTACGTCAGGGCGATCCAGGCGCCGTAGGAATGGCCCAGCAGGTGCACACGGGATGCATCGAGGCCGTTGAGCACTGCGTCCAGCCAGTCCATCAGGTCGGCGGTGGTGCGCAGCGTGCGCCCCTCACGAATGCTGCGGCCGGCGTCGCCGAGAATGTCGACGGCGAGCACCCGATGATGGGTGCCGAGCGCCTGGGCGTTGGCGAACCAGACTGTCCCGGTGGAGCCGCCACCGTGCAGGAGGAGTAGCGGGGTGGCGTCGGCGGGCCCGTAGGCGTGGATGCGGGTGGTGCCGTACGGGGTGGGAACGTCGATCTCGGTGGTGCCGGCGGGCCAGCGGGCGAGCATTGCGTCGTAGGCAGCGAAGAACTCCTGGGATTCGGACACAGTGAACTCCTCGGACATTGTCTCGTTGACCAATTCTCTCGCTTGGCGAGATACTAGCTGAGTGAACGATGACACCTCCCCAGCGATGCAGCTGGTCCACCTCCTGCGCGCGGTAACAGTGGAATTCGATCTGCGCGGAGCTGAGTTCGCCGGGCAGAACGGCCTACACCCGACCGACCTGCGGGCTCTCATCTGCCTGCTCGACGCCGAGCGGGCGGGCGCCACCGTCACCCCGGGACGGCTCGGCGAGGCGCTGCGGCTCAACTCGGCGGGCACCACCGCCCTGCTCGACCGGCTGGAGCGCCTGGGGCTGCTCCGTCGCAAGCGCGACGAACACGACCGGCGACGGGTCCTGTTGGCGGTAGACCAGAAGGCCGCCGAGCTGGGCTGGGCCTTCTTCGGCCCGCTCATCGCCAACCTGGTCGAGGCGGCCGAGGACTTCACCGCTGGTGAGCTGGACACCGTTCACCGCTACCTGACCGCCGCCCTCCACGCCACCGCTCCCGCCAACACCCCCAAGGGCCCCTGATCGCAGACCCACCCGTAGCAGGGCGCCATCTTCTTGCCGCACCTCGGCCTCACATCGCCGTCGGCAGGCTCACTGAGCGCTCCAACCCCACCAGGGAGGGTCAAGAAAAAGCAAAAGCCCCAGGTCACGGCGAGTGAGTCCTGGGGCTTCCACAGAGCCCCCTGTCGGATTCGAACCGACGACCTACGCATTACAAGTCGATAGGTTCCACGCTGAGTGGGTCCGGCTCACTCTGGCTGCTCTGAGAATCCCTGGTCAGTGGGTCGGATGACTCCGGCCCGCTCCGGGGATTCCGGCCCCCGATGGGACCTCCGCTCACGCACCGCTCACGCACCGCTCACGCACGGATGGGGTTCCACGTGCGCCCTGAGCAGGGCCTATCCATTGTCTCGCGGACCCCCCTCGCGACGCAACGCCCGGACACCCAGGCGCTTCGACCGGGAGTGCGGGCCAGGGTGCGATTGCCCAGCGGGAGGCACACGCTGGAAGGGTGACGACTCCTCCAGCGAGCCGCACTCGGGAGGTGTATTGAAATGACGCAGCTTCGCGTCGAGAACGTAAGGCCCGGCATGCGCATCGGGCTGACGCAGGTAGTAACCGAGGTCGAGCCGACTGGTCGCGACGACTACCGCTTGGTCACTCGGCTCATCGATACCGAAGATCTCGGGATTCCGCCCATCGAGCGGACGTACCCCAGCGGCACCCTGATCTCTATCGAGGACGGAAGAAGGTCGTAGGCATGGGTCGGCCCCGGCCGGATCGGCGTCCGGCCGGGGCCTGGTCCCGCCCGCCCCCTTGGGCGCGGGGTACGGGACGGGCGGGAGTCTCAGTGGCGCAGGGACGTCTGGTTGGTCTGGGTCGGCACACGCTCGCACCGCTCCACATGCCGGTACACGACCGTGCCGCCGAGCGAGGGCGAGTCGATGAGGTGCTCCGTCGACGGCTGCCCCGGGCGGATGGGTTGATCGCAACGTCCGCAGATCTTCATCGTCCACCCCCGCGGGCCGCGCGCCCGGCTGATGACCAGCGCCGGCGCAGGACGCCGGCCCGGGTACATTCCGTCTTCGGGTTCTCCCGGCACCACGTACACGTCGTGCAGTGGTCGAGGAGCGTGTCGTACTCGACGGGCGCGAGAGGCCGAATGACGAGGGGATAGCGCATGTAGGCACGGCCGGTCATGTCGCATCGACCCCCGCCCCGGGCATCGGCTGGTCGGCGAACGGCACCAGGTCGAAGGACTCGCGGCAGGGGCGGCAGGCGAACAGGCCGCCACCCGGGCCGGAACCCTGCTCGTGCACCCGGATCAGGCGGACGCCGCGGCAGTGCGCCTGATGCCAGGCGCAGTAGCCGAAGCTGCTGGGGGTGTTCGTGGTGCTCGCGGTTTGCGTAGGCTCGGCCATGTCGACTCCAGTCAGTCGGCCACACCCGGGACCGGTCACACGGTCGCCGGGCTTTGTCGTGCCTCCCGACGCTAGGAACCCGCACCTCGCACGCGCTACGAAGTTGCACCGAATTACAGGGCAGTTGGCTCTCGCAGGTGGTGGCCGGTACGCGCTCTTGACCACGTCGCCCGTGAGCGTGACCGTGGTGTAAATCGATGTAACCAGCTAGCGCGGGAGGTCAGCCACCATGAACATTCAGTTCGTCGGGATCGACCCCGACACAGACGACGACGGATGCCCAACGGTATGGGTCGACACGGAGGCATCAGATCTGCTGATCCAGAGCTACACAGCCGACGACGAGTCGACCGCCCAATGCGACGCACTGTCCCCGGCGAGGGCACCAATCCCGCCCGGCGAGACCGTCATCAGGATCCCCAAGCGGATGATTCCGATCATCAGGAAGGCGTGCGATGAGCTCGATCCCGGAGTTCGGTGAACTCCTCGCCGGCGCCCACCGGTCGGCCGTCCACCTGGAGACGCGGGACGTCTACTACAGCAACCCCCGCTTCGAGGCCTGGAAGAAAGGCGAGCGCACCGACTGGGACGACCGCGCGTCGTGGTGGCGGTCGTTCCACGACGAGATCGCCGGAGCGGTCGCCCGCGGGGTGAGCGTGCGCCGGGCCCGGGTCGTCTCGGAGCCGGTGACGGACTACATCCGCTGGGAAAACTACGTCACCCACGCCAACGTGGCCGCGGGCGAGCAGGTGCGGTGGCTGTCCCGGCGCCGCGCCACTGACCTCCTGCTGCCCGTCAATGACTTCTGGATCTTCGACGGCCAGTTGATGCGCGTGCACCACTTCACCGGTGACGGCGACTGGGCAGCGAAGGAACTGCGCGACGATCCCGAGGTGGTGGAGACCTGCTCCGCCGCGTTCGAGAGGATCTGGGAGCGCGCCATCCCGCACGACGAGTACGAGGTCAAGTAACCGCCCATGCCCCAGTTCCCCATGTCCACCGTGCACGAAGCCCGCGCGGCTCTCGCCCAACGCCTGCGTGAGCTGCGCCTGGACGCGGGGATCACAGGCAAGGAACTGGCCACACGCTGCGGCTGGTCCGTCGCCAAGTCGTCCCGGATCGAGAACGCGCACACGGCCCCGTCCGACGCGGACATACGGGCCTGGTGTGCGGCATGCGGGGCGGACGGGCAGGCGGCGGACCTGGTCGCAGCGAACCGGCAGGCCGACTCCATGTACGTCCAGTGGCGGCGGCTCCAACGCACCGGCATGAAGCACCTGCAAGAGGCGTCCACCCCCCTGTACGAGCGCACCCGCCAGTTCCGCGTGTACGCCTCGCACGTCGTGCCCGGATTCCTCCAGACGCCCGGCTACGCGGCGGCCCTCATGGGCACCATCGCGAGTTTCCGCGGGACCCCCGACGACGTGAGTGAGGCCGTCGACGCCCGCATGCACCGCTCGCGAGTCATCCACGAAGGAGACCACCGCTTCGCAACGCTCCTCGAGGAGAACGTCCTCCACCACCGGATCGGGGACACGGAGGTGATGGCCAGCCAACTGGGCAACCTGCTGGCCTTGATGGCGCTGCCGTCGATGTCCCTGGGGATCATCCCCGCAGAGGCTCCGCGCGAGCAGGTCATGTGGCATCTGGAACAGTTCACGGTCTTCGACGACGTGCGGGTCAACGTGGAGCTGCTCGCCGCGAAGGTGACCGTCACCGCCCCCGGCGAACTGGACATCTACCTGCGCGCGTTCACCAGGCTCACGGAGCTCGCCGTGTACGGGGCCGACGCGCGCTCCCTGATCGTGAAGGCCATCGACGCCCTGCGCTGAGCACGCGCAGCCCGGCGACAACTTGGCGTGGCGCCAGTACGCTCCAAGTAACAACGAAAGGGGGCGAACGTCATGATTACGTTCGACCCGGACAAGAAGCCCACCAAGCGAACCTGGATGCGAAGGCTCTTCAGCCTCAACATGGCGGCCGACGTCCGCCGCGCCAGGCTCGACAACCGGGACCTGAAGACCGCCAGGGGCAAGCTCAAAGCGGCACGCTCCGCGCAGGCTGACGTCAAGGACCTGAAGAAGCGCGGCATCCTGAAGTAGGCACGACGAAGCGCCCCCTGCACGGTCGTGATGACCGTGCAGGGGGCGTGGTGTCGTTCAGCGCATGAGGAACTGGGCGACGACCCCGGCTCCCGCGCCGAGGACGGCGGCACCGCCGGCGGCGCGCCACATGGTGTGCTCCAGGGTGCGGATCCGGGACTCGTGGTCGGCGACGTCCTTGCCGACTTCCGTGAGGCCCTGTCCGATGGTGTCGAGCTTGGTCTCTACCCGGGTCACGCCATCGCTCAGGGATCTCAACTCCTGGTACATCTGGCCGTTGCTGATGTACACGCCCGCGTCGGGCGTGCTCACCTACACGCCTCTCGCGAGCGAGGCCGAGTTGGTGACGTCGCGCCAGCGGGCGACGAGGCCCTTCCCGAGAGCCAGCACCGCGCCCACGCCACCGGCGCCCGCGGCGTACCACATCGAGCCGTTGAGGGGCTGGGTGACGACGATCCCCGCGATACCCGCCTGAAGGAACGTCGACAGGACGCGCTCAAGGAGGTCGCGGCCGTAGGTGGCGGCGGTCTTCACGACGGTGTCGGTCGAGGGGAAGTTGAGGTCACTCATGGTCAGCTCTCCTTCTGCGCGAGCGCAGTCTCGATCTTCGCGAGCAGGGCGTAGGTGGCCTTGACGTAGCTCTCCAGCGTCCAGTGCTTGTTGGTCGCGTGGTCGACGGCGGTGACCGGGGACTCGATGACGTCGTCCAGGGTCAGCACACGGGTGGCTACCCGGGTCAGGTCCGAGTCCTCCAGGACCCCGTCCCCCGCGATCAGCTTCACGGCAACCGCGTTGGCAACCTTGTTGATGTCGTCAGTGGACAGAGCCACGTCGTCCTCCTCGGGAGCAGGGGTGCCGGTCGCGCGGGCGACGATGCCCGGGAACACGACCGTCTTGAACTGGGTGATGCGGGCAGGCCCCGGGCACGCGTGCGCGTTGGGGTTCCATGCGTCGTACTGCTTGTGCCAGCCGAACCCGGGGTCGGATGCGCTGCGGCACAGGCGGAGGGGGATGCCGTGGGTCTGGTGCATCCACACGCCGAGCAGGATGAGCTTCTCGACTTGCGCGGCCGTCCAGACATCGGTGGCCTGCAGGTTGGATGCGGTCTCGATGGACACGGCGCCGGTGCCGTCGGTCCGCAGGTTCGCCGCGGCGTTGGCGTCGGCCTTCGTCTGGGTGCCGATGTACTGGCCGAGGTCGCCCTCATAGCCCAGCCCGAAGTGACTTTCGAGGTTGGTCGATTCGCGCCAGTATTCGTAGGTACGGCGAGCCGTCCACGGAGCGGCGAGGCTGTGGACGATGAACTGCGTCGGCTTGATCGCAGCCTGCGAGTCGGACTCCGGCTGCAACTCCATCTTGACCGCGCCGGGATACCAGGCCATGAGGGTCTCCAGACATGACGAAAGCCCCGGCCAACGGCGCGGGGCGGTGGGGAAGTCGGGGGTGATCTGGGCCCAAGCGGGAGGGCTTCCGCCTGTGGGTGCCCTATTCGGGCAGTTCGTAGTACCGCTCCTCGTACTGGGCTGTGGTCATCACCTCGAGGTAACCCGCGCCCGGGTAACCGATGGCGATCCACTCCCCCACATTGATGGTCTGTTCGTAGCCGTCGTAGTCGGTGTACGTGAGGACGGTGCCGGTGTCAGATACGAAACCGATCCCGGTACACCACTGGCCCGCGATGTACTCACCGTTGGTGCCGTCGTACAGAACACTCAGCGAGTACCGGACGGCCTTGGGCACTGGATCTCCTAAGCGGTGCGCTTGATCTTGAGTACGGACCCGTTGCGCACCTGAGTGGCCGCCGCATCGGATGTGACTTGCGCGAACTGGAACTGAAGAGTTCCCGCCGTGCCAGCCGTGATGAGCGTTCCGCGGATGTACGCAGCCGTGCCACTCAGGTTGGCCCCGCCCAGACTGATGTTTTCCACGCTGGTGCGGATCTGCATGAGTACGTCTGTGGCGGGGGACGTCGTAGCGGTAGAGGCCGCACCGTGGACACCCCACGCGAAGGTCGAGCTGGCAGGGACAGTCCATCCGCCCTTGAACCTGCCTGTCGTGCCCGAGCTGTGCAGAAGCCACATCTCGACCTCATAGGTGGCGTTGGCGACCGCGCTCAGGAACAGCTCGTCGTCGTTCTGGAGCGTCGTCGACGACGTGACGGTCTCCGTGGTGGACTTGGTCACCTGCTCAGGGATCATCGCCCGCAGGATGTCAGCAGTCACGCGCTGCCCCGCGTGGACATCTGGGTAGATCGGCATGCGGACGCCTCCTTACAGGGAGAAGTAGACGGGGTGGGCAAGGCGCACATCCTCAGATGCGGCGTGCGCGACCTGGACGCCGTTCACACCACGGACCACGGTGAACGTCTGGGGAGATGCGGTACCCGAGACCGCCGTCACCCGCACGACCTCGCCCCCGTTGATCCGCACGTCGAAGGGGAACTCGGCAGCAAAGCCCGTGCTGTCCACCCACACAACGTTGCCCGCCGCTGTGGCCACGCTCAGAGACGTTGCCGTCGACGTCGCGGATGAGTTCAGCGAACTGCCTGATGTGTCAGCCCTGCCGTAGGTGCTGCTGTCCGCCACGAACGCTGTCCAGGGCTCGGCCGGCACGCAGTTGAACGTGATCTTCCACGAGTCCGGTCCGGCTTCCTCCGTGTAGCCGTTGATGAGGACATTGACGTCATCGGGTCCGTGGTCATCCGGGAGATTCGTCAGCCGGATCTTGTCGCCCACGTCGGCCCACAGAATGGAGTCGATCATCTGGAAGACGCGTTCGTTGGCCAGGTCCAGGGTGAGGCGCGCGTAGCGGACCCCGTCGTAGGTCCCCAGGTGCAGGCGCATGCCGGCCACGTGCCCCGCCTGGTCGTCCGTGTAGAGACTGTAGGTGTACGACCGGTCGTACCGGCCAACCCCGTCAGGAGGGTCCAGCACGGACATGGAACCCTCTTCAAGCACCTGCCGGGAAGGCACCTGCCCTCCGTCCCGCTGTACGGAGACATCGTTCTCAGTCAGCTTGTCGCCATCGTCCGGCCGGAACGGGGCGCTGATGACGCCCGAGGAGAAGTCGAGCGTGAAGGCGGGCGGCTGGTTCCACAGCGTGGACTGACCACGGTGGATCACCTCGTTACGGTCCCGGCTCTCCAGGAGGTAACCGAAATTGGTTTTGTTCGCTTCGGTCATCAACTCCAGGAGCTTCTTGCGGCGCTGGATCCCCATCAGGCCCTGGTGTGCCGTCTCGCCGGCCACCGTGGCCGTGTAGCCGCCCTCGGTGGCCAGCCGCTCGATGCGCGCGCCTGCGCGTTCCCCCGGGTAGCCTGACGCCGCATTCCAGAAATCTGCTGCGGTAGGGCCCGAGCTGTCCCAGTAGGTGACGTAGCCGATTGACTGGTCCCCGCCCGAGATGCCGCCACCCGAGACCAGCGACCAGTTGTACAGGATCTTGCTGACCGCCTTCACGACGATGCCTACAAGAGTGCCGCTTCCTACCGAGGCGCCGTCAACGAACATCTCCCACGTGGAGTCCGCCACCCCCGGGTCGACAGAGAACCGTATGTGGTGCATGGCCCCGTCGTAGATTCCGGCGCCCACTCCAGTCAGGATCAGCGAAGACGAAGACGACGTCTCGCCCTGGCTCGCACGGAAGACCGTGATGTCGTTGTCGTTGGTGTCCATCGATAGCTGGAAGTAGACGAGATTGTTGGCGTCCGTGCCGGCGCCGCGGTCCCGGATCTCGAACACCCCCGTGTTGCCTGGTGCCTCGCTGGAGTACAGGAAGTCCACTGACCAGGCAGCCGCTGCGGCAGCAGAGTTGGGCACCGCGCCTGTAAGCCCGCCCGCAGTCTCCCCCTTGAACGTGATCACGGGTTCGACCCAGTCGGCCAGAGTCCCGGACCCCCACTCCGGCAGATCAGTGCCCACGGTCAGTTGGGCCCGCATGTTGCCGCCGCCCGTCAGGGACTTGCCCGACGTGCCGGACTGCCCCGCGTCAGTGAGCGGCCAGCACTCCACGGGCGCCTGAGTCTTCAAATAGCGCAACAGGGCCGAGTCGACCGGTTTGTTGCCCGCGTCCATACGTCGCGTGACGCCTGAAGGCTCCAGGGACACGTAGGTGTCATTCCCGGACAGGTGCCGTGTGGGCGGCCACGCGGGCACCTCCCCGACGAGGCGGGTGTGCTTGTTCGTGAGCGTGGCGCCGGCGCGAGTGGACCACACCAGGCCACGCGAATCAGTGAACGACGTGGCGCCCACTCCAGCGTTTGCCGTGGCCATGGCGACGGCGACGGTACCCGCGATGCCGTTGAGCAGCTTGAGGGCGAATCCCTTCCCCGTCATGCGCGCGATCGCTCCCCCCGCCGGGTCTGCGTTGAAGTCGTCCCCAGAGCCGAACTCCAGGACGGCAGTTCCGCCGAATACGGACGTGGTGCCCACACCAGTGACGGGGAGTCCGAGGAGGGTCCATTCCTCGTCGTCGACGGTGCGGCCCGTGTAGAACCTCACCTCATGGCCGGAGGCGCCGTTGTTCACGTCCAGGGTGACCCGGAGCGCCATGCGCTGCCCGTTGTAGGCCTCGATCGCCTCTGTGGCGTCCACGTCCAGACGGGCGGCCAGGGTGCCGTCCGTGGACCACAGGAACGTCGGTACGCCGTCGAGGATCTCCAGCGCCCAGCACCGGTTGTTGGTGCTGGTCGTCTCGTACCGCGCTGCGATCATCTGGGACTGTGACCAGTCGTCCAGCGCGATATCGACGCGCAGGTCAAAGTCTCCGGTCACGTCGAGCGCAGCAGCGTCCGGGGTGAACAGGCCGTTGTCGATCGTGCCGTCAACGGCCATCCACGGGCTTCCGACGCGGTACCCCAGACGCATCGGCGTGTTGCGCCCGATCTTGTTGAACAGGTCGCTGGAGACGTTGCGCGGCGCGTAGCGCAGGGACCGGTTGCCCAGGTCGCAGGACCCGGTTACAGGACCCGCCGCCCCCGAGGATTCCGAGGACAGACCACGCGTGATGCTCACCGCGCTGGTCTGCCGCAGGTCGCGTGTGACTGGGTTCCACGCGTCGTCGAAGAACAGTTCCGCCCACAGCTTGGGGGGCAGGCTCGGCATCAGTAACCTCCTGCGTAGCGGGTCACATCTCCACCGGCCTTGGTGCGCACTTCGGCCTGCAGGTACTCCCGGAAGGGGCCGCCGTCGATATGGACGACGACCGGCTGATTGCTGCCCTTCATGTTCAGCAGTCCCTGGAGCTTGCTCAGGGGAAGCACGGCTTCCTGCTCCCGGCCTTCACCGATCATGGCCAGGGTGGGGCCTGTGGTGACACCGCCCTCGGCGAGGTAGGGGATGTAGGGAAGGAAGCCGATGTTGACGCCGGGAAGGCTGTTGGCTCCGCTGATCAGAGTGTTCACGCTGTAGATGCCGTCGTTGAGCAGGCTGATGATTCCGTTGAGTGCCCACTTCAGGCCGCTGACGACGCCGTCCCACATGCCGCTGAAGAAGCCTCTGATCTTGTCGACCCAGCCGGAGACCGTCCGTCCGATGTTGCTCCACTGGGTTGAGATCCAGCCGGTGATCGGACCCCAGTTCTTGATGATGATGCCCAGCGGGGTGAAGTTGAAGAAGATCGTCTTCACCATGTCGACAGCCCAGTTGAACAGAGCGACGATGTCGTCCCACAGGCCCTTGAGCCAGTTCCAGACCGCGTTGAAAATCTTGATGGTCCACGCCTTGATCGTGTCCCAGTTCTTGATGATCAAGACTGCCAGACCTACAACAGCCGCGATGATCAGGGCGATCGGCCAGATGGAAAGCAGCCACGCGGCCGCCATGGTGATCGCGCTCAGGGTGGCGGTGGCGGCCATGGCGATCCAGGAACCCACCCAAGCCGCCGCCGTGGCGACGGCCGACCCGACAGCGGTCACAGCAGTGGCGACAGTCCCCGCCCCGAACAGCGCGAAGGTCCCGATGAGACCGAACAGCGCGGTGCCGATCTGCGAGACCGTGCCGACCCAGCCGCCCATGACGCCCGCGCCGACCTGATTGCGCTGGGCCTCGTTGAGATCGAGCTGTGCGCTGCTGGCATCGATAGCCGCCTGCTTGCCGTCGAGCTGGGCCTGGCTGTAGTCCTCAGTCGCCTGCTTGCCGTCGAGCTTGGCCTGCTTGGCATCCGCATCCGCCTGGCTCAGGTCGATCTGCGCCTGCTGAGCCTCAAGAGAGTTGGGGCCGAACTCCTTGACCGCGTCGTTGTAGTCCTTCTGGGCAACCTTCTGATCGAGCAGGGCCTGCGCTAGGTCGATGCCGGACTGGGCACCGTCCTGCTGCGCCTGGTTGGCGTCGATCTGGGACTGCTTCATGTCCTGGTTGGCCTGCTTGACATCGAGCGCAGCCTGGGCGACGTCGTTCTGTGCGCGTGCGAGGTCGTCGGCCCGCTGCTCTCCCGTGTTCCACAGGTCGACGGCGCCGTTGACGATGTCGCCCATGCTGGCGAACGCGCCAGCGGCCCCGAGCGCTCCGACACCGACCTTGTCCATGCTGCCGGCGAGGCCGCCGGCCTGGCTGTCCGCCTGACCGAGGTCACCGCTGGCAGAACTGGCCGCGTCGCCCAGTCCGTCGATGCTCGTGGTTGCGTCGTTGATCGTCGCGGACGTGTTGCCCATGTCCGCGGCGATCTCAACCGTCACGTCAGACATGCTCATCACCCCCCATCGACCTGTTGATGCCGCGGATGGCCGCCAGCAAGTCTTGCGGCCCCTTCCGTTCGGTTCCGTAGGGCAGCAGGAAGTCCTGCGGCGTGAATCGCTTGCCGCCCTTGCCCCGGCTGGAATTGGCGATGGTGGCCGCGATGGTGGCCGCCTGGATGTCGTTCCGGCGCCTGCCGAGTGGGCCGGTGATTTTCTCGAAGGCCATCCACTCGGTCAGCTCGGCCGAACCCAGCCGGGAGTCCAGGTCGGCCACCGTCATCCCGAGATGCTCCGCTAGCCGGAAACGGAAGAGCCGCTCTGGGCGGCGTCGGAGTTTCCCTCGGCTTCCTTCACGGCGAACCGGCCCATGCGCGAGAGCTCCTGGACCTTGGCTGCCAGCCGCTCGATCACCGCGCCGGACTTCTGGCTCAGCTCGCCGATCTCCTTGTTGGAGTAGAGCCGCTCGAAGTTCTCGTCCACCATTCCGAATGCGACGAGCTTCTCGCGGTACGTCTTGAGGGACTCGACCCGTAGCTGCGGGCTCTGGCCGTTGGCGACGACGCTGCCGGCCTCGATGTAGCCCCGGTCTGCGGCCGACAGCTCCATGAGGCGGACAGCCGCACCCTCGCCCCACTCGGGGACGGGCACGTCCTCCCACGCCCGGTCGACAGCCGCGTTGATCTGAGCCTTCGTCAGTAGTGCCATGATGCGCTCTCTCCCGCTCTCGTCAGGCGCCGGTCGCGGTCAGCACAGGCTTGCCGGAGATCTTGAACGTGGCCGTGCGCTCCATCTTGTCGTCGTGCGGGAACTCGTCCCCCAGGCTGGTGATCAGAGCGGGGAACTCCCACGTGTGCTCATCCGCCTTTCCCGGGAGGATGACGACCTGGTACTCACGCAGCTCGTCTTCCTCGAAGTCGTCGTCGAGCGCCTGGTGGGTCGTCTCGCCGGGGTCGTAGTTGATGGTGATCTCGACTTCCCCGCCGTCCTTGAGGCCCTTGGCGAACTCCCGGTACTTGTCAGGGGAGTCGTGGGCGGTGACCTCGATGGCCTCCCGCGACCTCGAAGGACCGGAAACGTCCGAGACGTTGGCGACGGCCACGAAGGTGCCGGCGCCGTTGGAGTCACGCTTGAGCTGGGTACCGAATGCGTCAAGACCGGCCATGGTCTCCATCCTTCTGAGGTTGTCCGGCGCCTGCGGCCGGTCGTTGATCGAACATTTACGAGGGGGCGACCTCAGTGCCGATACGGAATGTCATCGGCACGTGCCGGATGTCACCCGGGGGCTCGGGGTCCTTGAGCGTCTGCATGGACACGAACCGCGTCCACCGGTGGACATGGCCCTCGATGGTCAGCGGTGTGTGGTCCAGGACCTGGATCACACGGGCCGCGATCGTGAGGCTCGGGGCGAAACCGCGGTTGTGGTCCCAGATGTGCAAGGTCTCCAGCACCTCGGAGCTGTACCGGTCGTGCGCGTTGGACGGGGTCTCCACCGCCTCACCGATGACGATGTACGGGTAAGGCTGCTTCTCGTTGACCCAGTCGAAGACGCCCTTGATCAGGCCCATGAGCGGTGCGTCGGCGAGCAGCGCGTTACGCACGCCGTCCTGCGTGGGCAGCGCTGCCAGCCCCGGAGTGGGGGTGCTCACCGCAGGGCCCGCCGTATCTCGTCTGTCAGCCGGGCGGCAAAGCGGCCCCGCTCACGCTCCAGCGCCGGATACAGCGACGGCTGCGCAGGACGCCTGCGGGTACCGAACTCGACATAGGTGGCGTAGGAGTTCTCGCGGCCGAACCAGCCGACATCGGCGACCAGGCCGCCCTCGCGGTAGCGGATGTCGACGGCGTCCTTGAGGTGGTGGCTGTCGCTGCCCCTCGTGTCGACGGGCACGTTGCGCTTGACGTCGTCGCGTACCGCCTCGGCCGACTCCTTCACAGCCTCTACCAGGGAGTCCTTGATCTGGTCGGGCATGTCCTGGAGGCGTTGCTTCAGCTGGGCTATGCCGGTGACCCTTACCGGTGCCCGTCCGCTGCGTGCCATCGCCGTCACCTCCTGCTGAGCTGCTTGCGGATGAGGGCCAGTTCGCCGGCGACGGCGAGCAGGGCCCACGCGATGGCGCGCGGCACGTCGACGTCGCCGAGCCCGAGGGAGTCCTCGGCCCGGCGCCGGTGCTCGTGCGGTTCCAGGCGGGGCGGCTGCGGCCGCTCTGGTCCGGCCATCAGACGCCCAGCTCGAAGGGGCGCACCGTCACGGTGGTGACCGCGCTGTAGGTGATGGCGGCGCGGCCGGTGGCGCCGCGGAACACGTTGGCCAGCGAGATGACCGCGTGCTTCCCGGCGGCCACGGCCACCGCGGTGTCGGCGATGGCCAGTCCGGACACGGTCCCCGGCGTCGCCACCGTGACCGTGATCGAGCCGCCTGAGCCGTTGTTGACGTACAGGAACCGGCCGGGCCCGACGGGGGCCGTGTCCCCGCCGACAGCCGCGGCGGTCGCCTGGGCGGCGACGTCGGCGATACCGGTGGCTACCGGCACCGTGGTGAGGCTGAGATCAGCCATCGGGTTCTCCTTCTCCCTGGATCAGCTCGGCAAGAGCCTTCGAGTACACGGGGCGGGACGCCTGGACGACGGACAGCACACGGAAGCTCTGGGCGTTGCCCAGGCCGTCCGTGCCGCGCAGTTCGTCGCCGCGCCGGACGTCGGCGCTGGGCAGCATGAACACGTCGTGTGAGTGCTTGGAGTTCGCCTGCTGGGCGATCAGGCGTTCGGTGGGCGAGGGCTGGTCGACCTTCGCCCGCACGGGCAGCGCCTGCTGGACGAGCGTGGCGGTCTGGCCGCCGTGCCCGTCCGGCGCCGTCTGCGGGCGCCAGACGTCCAGCCGCCGGTTCAGGTATCGGCCGACGCTCACCGTGACCTCAGCAGCTGCATGCCGCCGCCGAAGCGGGCTTCGAGCCGCTCGCGCCAGTACTGCGGCAGGTCCATCTCACTGACCCGCCCGTCGCCGCCGTAGGTGACGGCGTAGTCCCCGATCCGCTCCGAGGTGATGACCTCGGTGGCCAGGCCCGTACCGTCCTCCTCCGACCGTTGCGCCTTCAGCGCGCCCGCGACCATGCGGCACACCAGGTCGACGATGTCCGAAGGCACTGTCGCCAGGCCGTGTGTCTGGGTGACCTCGACCTCGGACGGGCCGTCGCATCCCGTCCAGCCGACGGCGCGCCACAGCCGCTGTGAGCGCAGCCGCCAGTCGGTGATGGCCACGCCGTCCAGCTCGACCGTGGCAACGGCGGAGACGGGCAGGCCGGGCAGTGTCAGCCACTGGCCCGGCTCGCCCTCCAGCGTGATGGTGGATGTCGTCTCCGAGATCGGCGACCCGGCCGCCTCGCGCACGGCGGTGGACGCGACATCGAGGGACACTCCGACGAACTCCGTCTCGGAGGGGTCCACGGTCAGGCCGCGGGCCTCGAGGTCGGCCTGTGTCGCCAACGGGTCCAGTGCCACGGCGACCTCCTCGTCAGCTGGCCAGTTCGATCAGGTCGGCCTTGGTGAGGTTCGCCGCGTCCTCGGCAGACAGGTGCCCCTGCCCGACGACGTAGGCGATCCACTCGGACTTGGACGCGTTCACCCCGGGGCGCGGGGACTTGCCCGCGGTCAGGTCGCTGCCGCCGCCGTCCTCGGACGGTGCCGCAGGACCCGGGTGGTAGGGGGTGCCGTCGGAGTGAACGCGGACCAGAAGGCCGCGCTCGTAGCGTTCCGCGATGCTCTCGGGGAGGGGCAGGTCCATCGCGAAGATGGCCCCACCCTCACCCCGGACATGAATCGTCTCGGCCATGTCAGGTGTTCCTCGGGACCTTGAGGGCGGTGATCGTGGCGTCGACCGTGGCGCACTCGATGAGCATGCTGCCGTCGGACTGGACGAATCGGCCCGACTCGAACGGGCCGATGAACTGCGCACCGGTCGTCGCGGCCACCGTGACCGACAGGTCGCCCTGCCCTGCGGCGATGGCCTGCGGACCGGTACCCGCCTTCACCTTGATGATCTGCTGCACGCCGGTGTTCACCACCCGCAGGACGGTGAGCTCGGGGAAGGCGTTGGAGATCTGCATGTTGTTCGTCGGCGCGACGACCGTGGTCGTCCCCGCCGGCTGTGCCAGGTTCGAGTTCGGGACGAGGCTGGAATACGGGATCTGTGTGGTTGCCATGGGTCAGGCTCCGATCAGGCGGCAGGGTTGATGAACGCGGCGGCCAGGTGGTCGGGACGCACGACCTTCGCGCCGTACAGGGCCAGGCCCTTCACCGCGTCGCTGAAGCTGGACTCGGGGCGGTACGCCTCGGTCTTGTTGATCTGCTCCGCGAACGTGATCGCCGCCGACGTCCCCGCGGTGATGACCTGCGTGTCACCGGACGGGTTCGGCACGTTGTTGGACTCCAGGATGTCGAAGCCCGCCGCGCGCCCGACCATGCCGTTGCGCAGACCGGTGTCCGTGCCCGACTCGTTGACCTTCACGAACCGCGAGTCCTTCAGCAGCGACGCGTAGAACTCCGGGGAGACGATCACGTAGCGGCCCGCCGTGGGCACGCTCGCCTTCGTCAGCGCGGTACGCAGCGGCACGAGGACCTTGTCGTAGGCGTCGTTGACGCTCGTGTACGTGTCGATCGGGGAGCCGACCACGTTCAGGAAGTTCGCGGCCTGGATCTGCGTGTACAGCCCGGCGACGTACTGGTCGACCACGTCGGCCAGCCCGAAGGCCGCCTCACTCATGGCCTGCGGGATCAGGTTGGACTTCACCTGACGCTTGTCGACGTCGTCGATGGAGAACGCCCAGTACTTCGACTGGTCGACCACCAGGGTGCGCTGCCCGGTGGTCAGCTTCTCCGGGGTGATCGTCGTCGAGCCCGGGGTGTAGGTGCCGATCGCCGGACGGGACACCGAGGTGATGCGGACGGTGTCGCCCGCCTCGTTGATGTCGCCCTCGTAGTCGCGGTTGACCACGGTCGGGGCCGCGTAGACGAGGGCCTTGCGGGTCGCGACGAGCAGCCGCGAGCTCCAGATTTCGGGAACAAAGTTCCGGACGGTCATGGGTTCCTCCTGGGTTACTTGCCGCCCATGAGGTCGTCGAGCTGGCCGTCGATGCGGGCCTTGTCGATCGCCTCGGGGGACATGGACTTGAGGTCCTGCTGCGTGAGCTGCTTCGGCCGGCCCGCCTTGCGCGCTGCGCCGCCGTCGCCTGTGCCCTGGAACCTCTTCGCCGTTGCGGCTGCCAGGTAGGGCTTGTTCTTGATGAGGTCCTCGATTGCTTCCGCGACCTCTTCGGTGTCGACGTTGCCGTCGTCGTCGACCTCGAACTGATCGAGGTCGAGGAACTTGTAGGCGTCGGCCGGGTCCGCGAGCTTGCCCGCGGCGGCGGCCTTCACCTCCGCCCTGAGGATCCGGGCGTTGGCCTTGGCGGTTGCCGCCGCATCCGCCTTGGCCTGGATCTGGTCGGCGTCGCCGTCGGCGGGCTTGAGCTTGGCCTCGGCCTCGCGGCGGCGCGTGCGCTCCGTCTTGAGCTTGGCCTTCATGGCGTCGAGGGCCTTCTTGCCCTTGTCGCCGAGGTCGTCGGCACCGTCCGGGTCGGCGTCTGTGTCGGCGTCATCCGCCTCCGCGTCGTCGCCCTTGTCGGCGTCCGCGTCGCCGTCCGTATCCGCGGCAGCGTCCGCGTCGTCGGTGTCGGCGTCCTGGTCGCCGTCCGCGTAGAACACGGGCGAGAACAGGTCGTCGGGGTAGGGGTGGGACCAGCCGGGCGCGTGCGCGCGGGCGCGGCGGGGCAGGGTGCTGCGGTGCATGTGATCTCCCATTGCGGGGTGTAGGCCTGCGCGTTGCGCGCGGGCGGGGGTCAGGCGATGTACGCGTTCTGTCGCAGCAGCCGGACCGCGTGCTCACGGTTGTCGGCCTGGCGGACGATCTCCTCGGGCATGAGGCGTGTTGCCGTGGGACTGAACCCGCGGATCGACTGGGACCGGGGGATCGCTCCCTCGTCCTGCAGACGGCGGAACTCCCGCCGCCGGAACTCGCCACGCTGCGTGCCCTCTGTGGTGGCCCGCACTGTGCGGCCGAACACGGTCGCCGACGCCATGCCGCGGCGGGCGTTGACCACCTGGCCGATGTCGGCGCCGGCGTCGATCGCCTGCACCGCGGACGCGCCGAACACGCGCTTCCTCTCGGCGTCGGACATCGACTCGAAGAGCGCCTCGGGGCTGTCTGGTGTGGGCCGGTGCTCGCGGGTGACGGGCTCCATCGAGCAGTTGCACTTCGGGTGCCGGGCGAATGCCGTACTGACGCCGTACTCCCGACCCGCCAGGACCAGGCAGCGCGAGCAGGCGCCGCCCTCAACGACCCGCACATACGACGTCACGGCCGGACGGCTGATCATGCCGACCGAGTCAGCCGCGCGGCCCGCGTCTGCCACGGCTGTGCGGACCACGGCGTCGAGCAGGGCCTGACCGCTGGCCATCGACTGCACCACCGGCCTGCCCTGCGTGACGAGCCGCAGCGCGGCCCACATCGGAGCCATCAGCACGCTTGCAAGCGGAAGCCCGGCGCCGGTCACGCCGACCAGTGCGGCGGGATTGAGGCGGTCGGAATCCGGCTGCTCCGAATCCGTGCCCAGCAGCTGCATCAGCCATGGCTCGGTCGCCTGCGCGGCGGCCATCTGCCCGCCCGACACGACCGCCACCAGGCGGGCGAGCATGCCCACCCACGACGTATAGATGTTGTCCCGGTCGACCTGCCGCCACATCTGCCGCGACGCCCGCGCGGACGCCTCGGCCAGGCGGCGCCGCGCCTCCATGTGCGCGACCGCCTGCGGGGACGGGCTCATGCCGCCGTGTCCTCACCCGGATCCGCGTCGTCGGCCGGCGGGTCCTCGGCGGGCGCGGTCCCTCCGCCGGTCAGGCTGCGCGTCAGCTCGGTGACCGGGTCCGCCTCCAACTCGCGCTCCCGCATGGCGAGAACCTCGTACACCTCGGTCGGGGTGAGGCCGTACCGCAGCGCCAGCCACTCGAAGGGGAAGCCGAGCTGCTTCAGCTTCAGCAGCGCGTCCGCCATCTGCGCGTGCGAGCGGGACTCGGTCTCCGCCCACAGCACACGGCCCGAACGCAGCGCCGCGGCCTTCTCGTACTCGCCCTTGGCCAGCGCGACCAGCGTCGCCATCTCACGCAGGCCCTGCCCGTACCACAGGGTCTTCTCGTCGCACCGCTTCACGAGACCGGTCTCCGCGGCGAGCAGCGCGCCCTCGCCGAGGTTGGCCATCTTCCCGATCAGGTAGTGCTGAGGGGTTCGGGTCTGCGCGGCCAGGTGACCGACTGCCATCTCGATGATGCCGCTGTACATGGCCAGGTTCGCGGCCTGCCATTCCGCGATCCGCGCGTCCTTGCCCGTGATCCAGGCGACTCGGTCGACCTGGAACTTGTCGAGGTCAATGGGCTGTTTGCCGACGATCTCACCGGCCGAGTTGAGCTTCGGGATCATCGGCCGCTCGGCGCCCAGGACCACGCGCTGCGGGAACGAGGCGTAGTCGGAGGCGGTGAACAACTGCGCCCACAGCAGGTTGATTGCGTCCTGCATCGCGACCACGCCAGCGACATCGCTGATCGGGTCCTCGACGAGCATCGGCTTGTTGCGGAGCTCCACCATGGGCACCACGCCCATGGGGTTGGGCTGCGGGTTGGGCTCGTCGCCGAGTTCCCGCGGCGCCCACCGCTTGAGCTCCTCGTCGACGTCCGCCATCTGCGGGGACTTGTCCTGCTGCTGAAGGGGGCGGCAGAACTTCCACACCTCGTGCTTCAGGTACAGGGTGGCGAAGTCCATGTTGCCGTCCTGCCAACGCTTCAGCGCCGCCCGGCGCAGACGGCGAGAGCCCGGCTCGTAGACGACGATGCACTGCGAGGCATCCTCGAACGTGACCACCGGCATGTCCGGGTCGTCAGGGTCACCCCACACCAGGACGAAGCACCGGCCGCTGGTGACCGCACCGAGGAAGCCGAGCTGGCTGTCGGCGTCGAGGCCATTGACCTGCCACACCTTCCACAGATCCCTGTCTGCGGACGTCTCGCCGTCGGCCACGAACCCGGTCACGGTCAGCCGCTCGACCGGAGCGTCGGCCACCACCTGCACCCAGTTGTCGGAGAAATCCCGGTAGCGCTCCCCGTGGAACTTCGCGAACTCATCCGACGCGAACTTCAGCGGGTGCTTGCCCCGGTAGTAGTCGTTATGCCGGTCGATCGGACCGCGCCTGCTGATCAGTTCGTTCTCCAGCAGGGAGACCAGCTGGAGAGCCTGCCCCTCCGTAGCCATGGGCCCTCCTCAACTGCCGTAGTAGTAGGACACTTCGCGCTCGGCGAGGCCGGCGGCGATGACGTCGCCGAGCGCCTCGTGGGCGAGGATGCTCGGAATCGTGGCGTCGATCTTCTGAGTGGGGCTGGCCTTGCGCAGGACGTAGCGGTCCATCGGCCGGGCCGCCATGCGGGTGTGGGTGATGTGGTCGTAAGTGGTCTCGCAGGCGTCATGGCGGAACGTCGCATCCCGCTTGATCACGTCGGTCTTGAGCCGCTCGCACGCCGCGTGCATCTGCACGATGCGGCGGGTGTGCCAACGGATGACCCGCTCTTCGCCGTACTCGTCCACCCAGTCGTCGATCTCGGTGTCCCAGTACGGCGGGTCCGCGTACAGCCGGACCACGTCGTACCGGCGCATCAACTGGCCCATCGCCGCGCGCACTTCAGCGCGCGGCACCTGCCCGCCGTGATCGGCCGGGTTCCAGATGGTCGGCTCGTCGTTGTCCCCGTACTTCGGGGTGAACTGGTAGCCGTCCATCGTCTCGGCACGGATCGCTGTCCAGTCGTCCGAGTCGCTGCCGTCGAACCCAAGGACGATCCGGGTCATGGGCCGCACCCGCTGAGGCTTCGCCTTCGCCGCCCACTTCGCCGGGTCCAGCCAGGTCGCCGTACCGGCGACGCACCTGTTGCCGAAGAACCTCTCGGCCTGCGCCTCGTCCTTCTCCATGATCTCGGCGGCCTCGGCCTCGATCGCGTCGAGGTCCACATGGGACGAGCCCGCGTACACGACGGCGTGGATCTTCCGGCGCTGCCGCTTGTCCTTGTACGACAGCGACTTGGGCGCCTGCGGGTGATACCGGAAGATGTCCCGCGCCTTGGCCTCGCTGGTCGTCTGCGCGACAGATCCCTCCGACGGATCCCACCCGTTCGTCGTCTCCATCGACCGGCCGCCCATGCCGGCCGCGCCGCGCCGCTGCGTCTCGGCGACCCGGCGCAGCTTGTTCGCCGCGGTGTAGAGACCGGTCTCGTCCTGCATCGCGAAGATGATCGGGTTGCCCAGACGGCTCAAGGCGGACGCCGTGACCACGTCGACCCGGCCGTCATCCCCGACGCGAGTGAACTCCTCGCCCGTCTGCATGATCTCGGAGAGCGGGCCGTACTTCACCATCGACCGCAGCGGCCGGTACACGTTGTCGACCTGGTCCTCGGACGTGGCCGTCAGCTGGATAAGCGGAGTGGGCCACGGCACGCCCATCGGCTCGCCCGGCTCGTAGTCGTACCACCAGCCGCAGCCGCAGCCGTGATCCGAACACCGGTACCGCTCGCCGCCCTTGGCCCAGCCGTTGAAGACCACCGGCCCGGCGGCCTCGGCCAGCACGATCGTCGCCGACCACGGGCCCTTGCCCGTCTTCTGCGGCGCAACGACCTGGCTACGGCGGTAGTGGAACGCAGTCGCCAACTGCCCGACGCGAGCCTGCGGCTTCACGCGGTAGTGGTTGACCGTGCACCACAGCTGCCACGGGTACAGCTCCAGATCCTCGCCCACCCGGAAGCCGTCCGGGATCGGGCAATGCGCCTCGATCCAGTCCGGGACGATCCACAGGGTGGGGAAGTCGACGACGAATTCGGCGCCGGCGTCAGGCCCCTTCGCCACTGGGCACGACCTTCAGCCGGTCGCGAGCCGACGGACGCCGAACGGCATCCGGCTGCCCGGCCTCCGTAGCGGCGGGCTCCTCGACCGCCGGAGCGATCTTCCACCGGTTCCGGTTCATGCCCGCCACGCTGAGGCCGAGGCTGTCGAGGTACCCGCGCACCATCTTCTTGACGTCCACGCGGGCGTCCGCGCGCTCGGCCTCGGCCAGCGTCCGCACGAACAGCGCGACCTCCAGCGTCTGGCCCATGTCCTCCCACGCCACGGCCTGCGGCTTGGCCCACAGGTCATCCCACAGGTCCAGCTCGCGGTCCGCGGCCTCGGTCAGCGGCCACTCGGGCGGTGCGCCCTCGCGTCCTTCTGCCGGCAGCGTCCGCCATCCGCCCTTGTCGATGGCCTTCGTGCTGCGCAGAGACCTCGGGTCCGGCGGCGGCCCGGAGACCGCGCGCGCTCCTCCACGGGGCATAGTCGATCACTCCTCATCGCTGCGTTGCGCAGCACAGAGAGACGTCACCTTGCGTGACATCTGGGACCCTCTGAACCCGGCGCACCCCTTAGCGCCCTCCCCCGCGTCGTCCGCCCCCAGGCCGGTTGGGGGTACCCCCCCTGGGCCGGTCACGTTCGGTGACTCAGGTTCCCCAGGTTTCGGCCGCGGTTTTGCGGGAGTGGTGGGGCTTGCTCATGGCCTGCCAGTTGTCCGGGTCGTAGCCGCGGGGGCCGAGCGGTCCGAGTCCGTCGATGTGGTCGACCTCGGTCGCCAGGTCGCGTTGCAGGGGTGGCAGGGTCGAGCACTCGGGGCACTCGCAGTACGGGTGATCGCGTAGGTACATGGCGCTTGCGTCGCGCCATCGTCGGCCGCGTCCTGCGTCCTTGTGCCGGGGTCTGTCTGCTGTGGCCTGGGCTTGGCACGTAGCGCACCGTCCGCTCGTGGTGAGCGTTGGGCATCCAGGGGTTGGGCAGACCTGGAGGGCTCGGGGGGGCATGCCTTCGACCCTCGCGTCTCTCGCCGTTCACGCGTCGGGCGGGCCCGCGTCGCTGCATTCTGGTTCGATGCTGACGATGACTGAGGCCTTCGCTTCTGCGGTGGTGGCTGTAGCCCCCGTAGTGCTCTTGATCGGTGTAGTTGAGATCAGTCTCTCGGGCCGTAAGTTCCTTGCCTCGTACAGCGAGCACGCCGACCTAGTTGAGAGGCGCGTCGCCCTGATACCGAGCAATAATGCTGACGACGCGGAACGTGCTCGTTCTGAGATCGATGAGCTTTACACGCGTGCTCCACGGATCCGGAGCCCACTGGGCACGTTGGCTGTGTTTGCGGGTTGGCTGATCGGAGCGATGTGTCAGTACGAAGCCTTCCAGCGGGCGCTGAGTTGGCTGGGAACTCCGGATGCCGGGCCGAGCCCAGGTGACGCCCGTTTCTGCTTCCTCGCCTTGAGCTTTGGCTTGAGCTGGGTAACTCTGCTTCCGCTGTTGCAGGTCATGGCCTCGCACCTTCGCATCTCCAACCGCACCAGGCGGGCTCAGCGTCAGCTCGACGCATTCTTGGACGCGACCGACAGCGCACGCGAGCCCACCCAGTCACCTCAATCGTGAGTCGGACCGAGGTGGCCGCGCGAAGCTGACTGCAGGGCGCGCGTCAGGCCATGACGGGCGTGCTCGGCTAGTGACACGACGAATCCCCAGCCGGGGGGATTGGCTGGGGATTCGTCATGCGTCCTGGTCAGCGGTATGTGGGCACGCTGAACATGGGTTGAGTGTTACACCCGTTCGCCTAACGGGTCAAGCAGCCCGTTTGCTGGGCTGGGCTTGGAGTTCGTGCAGGTCGACGAGGGCTCGGCCTTGGTTGTCGTGGCCGTGGTGGGTGAGCTTGCCGCGGTGGAGCCAGACGCGGATGGTGCCGGGCCGTATGCCGGTGGCTGCGTGGGCGGCGTAGGGGTCGACGAGGACGGGTTGCTCCATGGCCCCATGGTGCTCTACTCGTCGTCGGGGTCGGGCACGAGCTCATCCGGCTCCAGCGAGAAGAACACCACACGGGCGTCTTCAGGCGCCCCGTATTCCTTGACTATCTTGTTGAAGAGGTGGTTGTAGAGCTCTTGGCGACTGGCGCCAGGCAGAGGGCCGCAGTCGCCGTCCGCTGTCTCGATCTGCCAGACGCGGTCCTTGCGCCACGCGATGGTGATGATCCAGTGCCAGCGCTTCCGCTTGAACTGCGTGGTGGTCATGGCCCCCAGTCTCGGGCTGGGCCTGAGCACCCGGTAGAGGGTCGCAGCAGGGGAGGCTGTGGTGTCGGCACGGCGGACAGTTCCGGAGCCTTTCAACGGGCCGTTTCCACGGGTCCGCGAAGTTGGTCGAAACCCGAAACTTGCCAGCTCAGTCCCGATATCGGGGTCGAAACCGGTTTCGGATCAAGGTGAAACCACTGCCTTGATCCGAAACCGGCTCCCAGGGTCCTATTCGCCGTCCTCGGCGGCAGGCAGATCGACGTACCGGAGGCCCTTGGCGCCGCCGCAGCACTCCCGGATGGTGAGCTGTCGGGTGGCGACCTTGAAGGGCTTGAGGGTGGCGCTGAGAGCGGTTGAGGCGCCTGCCGCGTCCATGTCCAGCCACGGCTTGTAGAGGTCGGGCCGGTAGGCGGCGAGGGCTTCGACGAGGCGGTGCGAGTGGACCGAGTCGGTGCCGTCGGGCCAGATGGCTCGTAGGTGGTCGAGGATCGTCTCTACGTCCAGTTCGGTGACCTGGGCGCCAACGGCCTGCCCGGTGAGGGTGCCGGCGGCGGTGCGGAGCGCGAGGGCGCGCTTGCCGATGTCCTCGGCTTCGGTCTGCTTGATGAACGCGGCGCGGACGGTGATGCCTTCGCGGCCGCGGGCGAGGATGCCGGTTCCTTGCTCGTCGATGCTGATGTCTGTGGCGCGGAGGCCGCGGTCGTAGGCGCCGGTGCCGAGCACGTTGTTGTTGGCGCGCCAGTCCATGACTGCGAGGCAGAGGCGGGTGCCGACCGACGAGGAGACGCCGGTGGGCAGGGAGGGTGCGTCGGGGTTCTGGGTGAGGAGGATGAGGATGATGCCGTAGGCGCGGCCCTTCTTGATGAGGCGGGTGGCGAGGGCGGCGGCCTCTTCCTTGTACTCCGGGTGGGTGAACAGTTCCTGTACCTCGTCGATGACGATGACGCGGGGCCCGAGCTGCTGCTCGGGGTACTTCTCGGCGAGGGCGCGGGTGACTTTGCGGCCCTCGGGGACCTCGCTGGCGGGCAGGGACTTGATGAACTTGGCGCGCCGCTGGTATTCGGCAATCCCGGAGCGCATCCCGGCGAGGGCGGCCTCCAGGTCCTCGTCTTCGTCGCCGGACACGTAGCGGTGGCAGACGGGCTTGACCGCGTCGAGGTCGCCGGAGCCCTTGAGTTCGTAGATCCACAGTTCGGCGGTGGGGTCGAGGGCGACGCCGAGGACGATGGCGAGCGCGCACGACGTCTTGCCGGAGCCGGGGATGCCGCCGACCAGCAGGTTGGAGTACATGAGGGTGATGTCGATGAGGTTGCCGCGGGGGTCGAAGCCGTAGGGCAGCGGCTGATACACGTCGGCCTGGCCGTCCTTCATGAGCGGCCACAGCTTGCGGGCGGCCTTGGCGGGGTCGCGCTGGGCGACCCAGAGCACGAGGCGGCCGGGGTGGGCGGTGCGGTCTCCCTCGGGCCACACGGTGCTGATGGGGCGGCGCATAGCTGCGGCGAGCGCGGACCGCTTCTCCAGGACGGCGGTGGCTTCGATGCCCGGGGGAAGGTCGACCTCGGCGCGCCAGCCGGGGCCGTCGCGCATGACCTCGGAGGCGAACTCGACACCCTTGCGCCCCTTCTTGCCTTCGATGCCGATCGCGGCGAGCGCCTCGAACACCTCCGTGCTGTCGAGGCGTCGGAGGATGTTGGTGGCGACGTAGCGGGTGATGAGGGGCTTGTCGCCCTTCTTGCCGCACAGGCCGGTGAGGGCTGCGGCGGCGACCGCGGCGGTGAACGTCCAGCCGGGCGCGAGGAACGAGCTGACGAGGGTGGTGATGCCGGTGACGGTGGCGACGGCGAGCGAGGCGATACGGCGGGGGCGGACCCGGCGGGACTTCTCCCGCGACAGCGACAGCCAGGCTTCGATGTCGGCGGTGGCTGCGGCCTTGGCCTCGACCGGCCGGGCTTCGGTGTCGGCGACCCACTTGCCCCAGCGGATGACGAGCCGGCCGGTGCCGCGCGGGGAGCGCAGCAGCAGGCGGGCAGCGTAGACGGGTACACGGAGGGTGTGGAAGGCGGAGACGTGCCCGTAGTAGGACGCGGTCCAGCGGACGGCGTGCTTGAAGGCGTCCCAGCGGCGGAAGGTCGGGGGGACGACGGGCGGTGCGTCGGCGAGGTACGCCTGCCGCTCGGCGAGCCATGTGCCGTCCAGGGTGGGGTCGGGACGGTCGACGGGACGCGGTTCGGCGTTCTGGACGACGTCGATGATGGTCTGTGTGAGGTCGGCGTCCTGGGCGTCCTCGGCGTCTTGCGGGGGTGTCCGGGGTGCGTCCTTGTGGAGCTGGACGACGTTGTTCGTCATGCTGGGGCTTCCTGCCTCTTGCTGGGGTATGGGTGCGCCCTGGGACGGCCGTCCACGGCCAAGCGATCGGCCGTCCTGGGGCGTTGTCACTTCTGGCGCTCGGCGTCTTCGCGCTTCTGGGCGTCCTTGCGGATGCGGTCGACGCGGTTTTCCAGGCGCTTGGTGCTCTTGCCGCGGGCTTCGCGGCGCCGGATGCGGGCGCCGAGGAGGATCACGGAGGCCAACTCGCCGAGGTTGTGCGGGTCTTTGCTGGTGAGCGCCATGGTCAGCGCACCTCCGTGCACTTCGGGTACGAGGAGCCGCGCATGCAGGAGTCGTAGTCGCTCTTGCTGACACGGAACTCGTGCTCGCTGCCGTCCGGGGTGCGCACGGTCAGGTATTTCCAGTACGTCTTCGTCGCGGGCTTGTAGTCGCGGTCCTTGTCGACGACCCGACCGGCGGGGCCTGCGGGGAGTGTCGGGCCGCAGCCGGTCAGGGCCAGCGCGGCGATGGCCGCGGCGGCGACGACCGCGAGGATGGGGCGATGGTTGCGCATGGGCGTCTCCCTGGTTGCGGGCCGGGCTGTCCGGCCCCACCGCACCCCCGCAACCGCGGCCGTGATGACCGTGGTTGACGGAGGACGGAAGGGCAGGTCAGCGGCGACTGCCCCTCTTGCCGGCGGGTTTGGCTGCGGGCCGGATCTTCTGGGCGGCCCATCCGGCGGCGACGATGACGCCGGCCAGGCAGAGGGTGAGCATGGTGAGGTTCTGGCCGACGGCGCCGATGATCCCGATCAGCGTGCCGCCCATGATCACGACAACGGCGCAGACGGATGCGGTGCAGACGACGACTACGGCGAGGATCAGGAACGTGATGATGATCAGGCGCTGTAGGGCGGGGTCCAGGCCTTGTTGGACGGGCGCCTGAACGATGACCGGGGGCATCGGCTGGCCGATGGTGAAGTGCACGGGGCGGCCCTGGTTGTCGTAGAGCACGTTCGGCGGGCGGTGGTGGGCGGGCGTCTGGTCCGGTGCGGCGTAACGCTGGTAGTTCTCCGGCAGGTTGCTCACGCGGCCCACCTCCGGACGGTTCGGGCGATGCGTGGCCAGAGCAGGACGCCGGCGGCGAACGCGAGGACGACGGGCTGCGAGACGATCGCGGCGACGACGGCGACGACGGCCAGGACGAAGGCGAGGAGTGCCGGGTAGGCGACGAGGAGTCCGAGGATCGCTCCGAACAGGATGCGCATCATGACGGCACCACCGATCCGGAGATGACGGGCAGCTCGTCCGGGTGGAAGAAGCTCCGGTTCCGGGCGTCCTTGCTGTGGACGGTGAGGCGTCCTGTGTCGACCCAAGTGCGGACGGTGGACATCGCGATGCCGTACCGCTCGGCGACCTGTGCGGACGTCATGAGGGGCGGCTCGGGCGGCGGTCCGTCGTCGGCGTCCTCGGCGTCCTGGTCCGTCCCGGGCAGGAGTTCGGGCGTCCCGTCGGCGTCCTTCTGCTCGTTGCGTTCGAGGGTCACCTTGGCTTCGGACAGAGGTCCTTGCGGGACCTCTGTCGCTACCTCGGGGACGGGCCGGATGGCCGGGGACGGTGCCGCGTCCTGCTCGTCCTGGGGCGTCTGCCTGGCGAGCGCGTGCGTCCGCCAGAGGGCGATCGGTACGAGCAGGGAGACGACGGCGACGAGGTCGAGGTTGACCTTGACGACGCCCGCGTCCAGGGCGTGGGCGCATACCTGGGCTGCGCCCATGAGGGTGAGGGACAGGAAGACGTCGAACGCGCGGAACCACTTCAGTGCGGCGATGACGTAGCAGTCGAGGGCGAGCGGCAGCATGACCGCGATGGGCACCTCGGCGCCCAACCGGCGGGCGAGCTCGTATTCGGCGATGGCGGTGTAGGCGAGGCCGGCCGCGGTCGAGGTGCGGCGGATCCAGACGCCGGAGTTGTCGGTCATCCCTGACCACCTCCGCGGATGCGCTCTGCCTCGTCGGCGAGGCGGTCGAGGGCGTCGAGGTGGGCGCGGGTGATGGCGGTGAACGCGCGGACGCCGTCGGGGTCGAGGGGTACGACTTCGGCGTCGATCTCGACGGCGACGATGGGCAGCGGCTCGTCCGCGAGGGCGGCGTAGGGGGCGTGTGAGATCCAGGCGCGCAGGTAGTCGACGGTGCCGAGGGGGGTATCGAAGCTGACGGCGATCTCGGGCCCGTTGTGGGTGATGTCGGGTCGGAAGTTGGCGCCGGTGTGCGGGTCGATGCACCAGTCGGGCTCGTCGATCTCTAGGGCCTTGGAGACGAGGACGTTGACCGTCACCATGCGGGGCTCGGTGCTCACTGGCCCTCACCGGCCTGGTCGGCGAGGAATGCGGCGACGGTGGGGAACTGGTCGTCGACGGAGCGGCGGACGGCGTCCTGCTCGACGGCGTACAGGAGGATGCGGAGGGCTTCGCGGAGGGCGGCCGGGTTGTCGCTGCTGAGGACGCGCCGGCCGAGGTCGACCGCGACGGCGATGTCGCTGGCCTGCGGGGTGCGGGGGTGCGGGATCTTGGGGATGGCCGGGCGGTTGTCCTCGGCGTCCCACGCAGCGGGGGTGGGGGGCTGGGTCATCGGGTCACCTGCTTGGCGATGACTCCGGTGGCGCCGGCCGCGGTGACGCGCACGGTGATGGTGCGGCCGGGGCTCCGGCGGATGACGCCTGCCGCGATGATGTGTCGGCCCGTTTCGGGCGCACGGGTGGGCATGGAAAGATCGGCCATAGCCGGATCTCCTCCTGGTCTAGTCAGGATGGCGTTCTCGGTCAGGCCCTTGGCTGGGGCGGGAACCCCGGCCTTGGGCCGTCTTCAGTTGTGGGTGCTACTCGGTCTTGCGTTGGTAGGCGCGGATGGCCTGGTTGACGCTCGGTGTTGTGACGCCGAGTTCTCTGGCGACGGCGGCTTGACTGCCGAGTTCTTTGGCGCCGTCGATGAGGGCTTGGGCCCGTTCGTCGGTGGCGTCTTGGTAGGCCCGTTGTGCGGCCTCTTGCTTACGGACGGCTTCGTCGTGCCGTGCTCTCCATGTAGTCACGTCCCTCCTCGTACCGGAGGTGACTGCCTGAGTACAAATGTAAGCAGGGGTGCTTATGCCTGTCAAGGTGCTCACGCGGCCGCGTCCTGCTGTGCGCGGGCGAGTGCCAGCCAGCGGTCCGGTGACCACGCCGAGCCGCACCATGTGCACTGCACCGAGGACTGCCCCGGACGCAGCAGCAGGACGGCGCCGCACACGGTGTCCCCCGCGTCCAGGACGGCGGGACACAGGCCGAGACGCTTCGGACGCTCAGCCGGATCGCGCGGGTTCACGATCGACGCGACGTCCCGCTCAAGGCCGCGGATCTCCTCGGCGAAGGCGCCCGCCATGGGCCAGCTAGGGCCTGTTTGAGATGTTGATCAAGGTCGTGAAACGATCTTCGGATGGCTCG
>NZ_JBHXMF010000043.1:29821-81851 GCF_042721055.1 Streptomyces sp. NPDC058470 | reverse complement strand
GGCCTTAGCCATCACACCCCGCACAAAAGGGCGGGGCCCCCGAAACCGGGGGCCCCGCCCTGAACGCCGCCGACGCCTAAGGCGTACCGCAGGCCGTCAGTTGTCGTCCTCGTCGATGAGGAACCCGCGCATCGGCGAGGGAGCCTGCTGCATCGGCGAAGGCCCCTGCGGCCGCACCGGCGCCATCGGCTGAGTCATCGCCGGAGTCATCTGCTGCTGCCCACCGTAGGACGGCGGAGCCGGAGCCGGACCGCCCATCTGCCCACCGTAGGACGGCGCACTCGCGCCGGCCGGAGCCATCGAGGGCGCGGAAGGCGACGGCAGCGACGCAGTCGCCGGAACCCGCGGCGGAGCCAGCGAGTCATCGGCCTGGGTCTCCAGCTGACGCAGCTGGGACTCGAGGTAGGACTTCAGCCGGGTCCGGTACTCACGCTCGAAGCCGCGCAGATCCTCGACCTTGCGCTCCAGCGTGGCGCGGGCGGACTCCAGGGAGCCCATCGCGACGCGGTGCTTCTCCTGGGCGTCCCGCTCCAGCGCGTCGGCCTTGGCGCGCGCGTCGCGCTCCAGGCCCTCGGCACGGCTGCGGGCCTCGCCGACGATCTTGTTGGCTTCGGAACGGGCCTCGGCGATCGCCTGGTCGGCGGTCTGCTGGGCCAGCGAGAGCACACGGGCGGCACTGTCGCCGCCGGGGCCCTGACCGGGCTGCGGCATCTGCGGACCGTGACCGCCCATGGGGCCGCCCATCGGGCCACCCATGGGACCGCCCATCGGGCCACCCATCTGCTGCTGCATCTGCGGCTGCATCTGGCCGGGCATCTGCTGCATCTGCTGGCCGGGACCCTGACCCATCGGGCCCTGTCCCATGGGTCCCTGTCCCATCGGACCCTGGCCCATGGGCCCCTGTCCCATCGGACCCTGACCCTGCGGACCACCCTGGCCACTGGGGCCGGCCGGCAGCTGCGGCGCACCGCTGGGCAGCTGGGGCGGGCCGCCCATGGGGCCGCCCATCTGCTGCTGCGGCGGGCCCGATATGCCGGCGGGTACGGGGCCACCCGGGCCGCGCATGCCCTGCGGCGGACCCTGCTGCTGGTCCTGCTGTTCGGGCGGCTTACGCATGCCCTGCTGCTGGTTCTGCGCAGCCGCGCGCGTGGCCGCCGCCAGTTTGGCGCGCAGGTCCTCGTTCTCGCGGAGCAAGCGGGTCAGTTCGGCTTCGACCTCATCGAGGAAGGCATCGACCTCGTCCTCGTCATAGCCTTCTCGGAGGCGGACGGTCGTGAACTGCTTGTTCCGCACGTCCTCGGGGGTCAACGGCATCTCTTCACCTCAACGTAGTCGTCAGCATTCGGCAAGACCGTATCGTTCACACCAACACCGACCTGACGACGGTGATCAGGATGTACACGATGATCATCAGTACGAAGAAGGACAGGTCGAGCGCCACGCCCCCGAGACGCAGCGGCGGAATGACCCGCCGCAGAAGCTTGAGCGGTGGATCAGTGACAGTGTAGGTGGCCTCCAGAACGACCACCATCGCCTTGCCGGGCTGCCATGAGCGGGCGAACTGGAAGACGTAGTCCATGACCAACCGGAAGATCAGCACGATGAGGAAACACATCAGCGCGATGTAGAGAACCTGCCCGACCACGCTCATGATCCGTGCTTCCCTCTCCCCTGTTTCCGTACGTTTCCGTACCTTGACTCCGGTCCTGCGTCTCAGCTCTGGTTGAAGAACCCGCCCTCTGCGATACGGGCCTTGTCCTCCGCCGTGACATCGACGTTAGCAGGCGACAACAGGAACACCTTCTGCGTCACCCGCTCGATGCTGCCGTGGAGACCAAACACCAAACCGGCTGCAAAGTCGACAAGTCGCTTCGCATCTGTGTCATCCATCTCAGTCAGATTCATGATCACCGGGGTGCCCTCACGGAAGTGTTCCCCGATGGTACGGGCCTCGTTGTAGGTCCGGGGGTGCAATGTGGTGATCCGGTACGGCTCCCGCTCGGACACGACCTTGGGCATGATCACCGGGGCGTTCTTCTCCATGCTTTGACGTTCTTGTGTGATAGACGCCACGGGGGCGATTCGCGCAGGACGCCCGGATTCCGCGGTCAGCGAAGAGGAATGCGGCATCGAGTCGCGCTGCACCGGAGGCTGCACCACTCGTACCGATTCGTCCCGTTGGGACTGATGTGCCTGGTGTGACTGGTGCGGCGGTTCGTGCCGCCGACGGTCCCGCTCGGGCTCCGGGTCAAGCTCGGGCTCGAAGTCGTCATCGGGGTCGAAGCCCCTGCCGTCGTACCCATCGTCCTCCACGAGGCCGAGGTAGACCGCCATCTTGCGCATCGCGCCGGCCATGCTCTGAGTCCTCCGCTCTGTGGTGGATCGGCTGACGAGTTGCCAAGTGCCCGCGATCCACGAGGTCGTTATGCCCGCCCATCGGCGGTAATGACCATATTTTCTGCTGTGGTCCGACTTCTTGGCGACGTTACCCGAGCCTGGGTCGGACTCCGAGTACCGCAGTACCGACGCGTACATGTGTCGCTCCGGCCGCCACGGCTTGTTCGAGGTCCGTACTCATACCTGCCGAGACCATGTTCGCAGCCGGATGGGCACGGCGCATAGCAGTCGACAAATCCATCAGCCGCTCGAACGCCGCCTGTTGGCGTCCGGCATAGGGTCCGGTGAGCGGCGCCACGGTCATCAGCCCGTCGAGACGGAGCCCCGGGGCCGCGGCGACCAGATCGCCCAACTCCCCGATTCCACTGACCCCTACGCCTCCCCGCTCCCCCCGGCCGCCCTCCTCCGCGTCCAGCGCGACCTGAATGAGACATCCCACCTCGCGCTCCACCCGCACCGCCTCCTTCGACAGTGCGGTGACGAGCTTGGCACGATCGACGGACTGCACGAGATCCGCGTAACCGAGCACGGATCGCACCTTGTTGGTCTGCAACTGACCGACAAAATGCCAGGAGAGCGGCAGATCAGAACATTCCGCCGCTTTGGGTGCCGCGTCCTGATTCCGGTTCTCGGCGACGTGACGCACACCGAGTTCGGACAGGATCCGCACATCACTGGCCGGGTACGTCTTGGTGACCACGATCAGGGTCACCTCCGCACGCTTGCGCCCGGCGGCCGCGCACGCCGCCATGATGCGATTCTCCACTTGCGCCAGATTTCCGGCGAGTTGATCCCTGCGGTCCGTCATGTCCTATCAGTCCAGCCAGACATAACCCGCGAGCCGCCCGGTGGTGCGGTCTCGACGGTAGGAGAAGTGGTCCGCCGATTCGAGCGTGCACACCGGCGACTGCTCCCGGTCACGCACCCCGAGCCGTTCAAGCTGCGCGTGCACTCCCGCGGTCACATCCACCGCCGGCGTGCCCCAACCGGTCTCGGCGTATGCCGCGGGTTCGACGGCCGCGACCTCGGCTCGCATCGCGTCCGGCACTTCGTAGCACCGGCCGCAGACGGCGGGTCCGGTGCGGGCGACGATCCGGGACGGCTCGGCGCCGAGTTCCACCATGGCCCGTACGGCAGCGGGGACGACGCCCGCGACCATGCCCGGCCGTCCCGCGTGAGCCGCGGCGACAACTCCGGCGACGGGGTCGGCGAGCAGTACGGGCGTGCAGTCGGCGGTGAGCACGGCGAGGGCGAGTCCCCGGCGCGCTGTGACGATCGCATCGACGGACGGAATCTCCGCAGCGAGCCACGGCCCGTCGACCACCGCCACGTCCGGCCCGTGCACCTGGTTCATCCAGACGACCCGGGCCGGGTCAAGGCCCAGTGACTTGGCGGCCAGTTCACGATTGGTCCGTACGGTGTCGGCGTCGTCGCCGACCGCTCCGCCGAGGTTGAGCTCCTCGTACGGAACGGCGCTCACCCCGCCCCACCTGTCGGTGAAGGCGAAGTGCGCGCCGCTCACTGTGCTCGTTCCGGAGCGCTGTCCTATCACTTCAGGAAGTCCGGCACGTCCAGCTCCTCGGCCGCGCTGTCCGAGTACGAGCGGGACGGCGGGACCGGCGGCGAGACCGGGATCTCGTTCACCGGCTCCGGCGCAGGCGCCGACGTCTCCTTCGGCGTGACGCTGCCGAGCGAGCCGAAGGACGGACGGCTGTCGGAGGACCGCACCGGAGTGGGCTCCTCGCGCTTGGCCGAGGACGAGCCGAGGATGTTGTCCCGCTTGGTCGGCGGCTGGCCTCCGTCGAAGCCGGCGGCGATGACGGTGACCCGCACCTCGTCGCCGAGCGCGTCGTCGATGACCGCACCGAAGATGATGTTGGCCTCGGGGTGCGCGGCCTCGCTCACCAGCTGGGCGGCCTCGTTGATCTCGAAGAGACCGAGGTCGGAGCCGCCGGAGATGGAGAGCAGCACGCCGCGGGCACCGTCGATGGAGGCTTCCAGGAGCGGCGAGGAGATCGCCATCTCGGCAGCCGCCACCGCGCGGTCGTCGCCGCGGGCCGAGCCGATCCCCATGAGGGCCGAACCGGCCTCGGACATCACGGACTTGACGTCGGCGAAGTCGAGGTTGATCAGACCGGGGGTGGTGATGAGATCGGTGATGCCCTGAACACCGGACAACAGGACCTGGTCCGCCGACTTGAAGGCGTCGAGGACCGAGACCTGACGGTCCGAGATGGACAGCAGCCGGTCGTTCGGGATGACGATGAGGGTGTCGACCTCTTCACGGAGTTCGGCGATGCCGTCCTCCGCCTGGTTGGCCCGGCGCCGCCCCTCGAAGGTGAACGGGCGTGTGACCACGCCGATGGTGAGGGCGCCGAGCGAGCGTGCGATGTTGGCGACGACGGGTGCGCCGCCGGTGCCTGTGCCACCGCCCTCGCCGGCCGTCACGAAGACCATGTCGGCCCCCTTGAGGACCTCCTCGATCTCCTCGCGGTGGTCCTCGGCCGCCTTGCGGCCGACGGCCGGGTTGGCTCCGGCGCCGAGTCCGCGGGTGAGTTCCCGGCCGACGTCGAGCTTGACGTCGGCGTCGCTCATCAACAGAGCTTGCGCGTCGGTGTTGATGGCGATGAACTCGACGCCCTTGAGACCGACCTCGATCATCCGGTTGATGGCATTGACACCACCGCCGCCGACACCGATGACTTTGATGACTGCGAGGTAGTTCTGCGGTGCTGCCACGTCGAAGGCCTCTCGCCTCGAGTTACGTGTCGTCGCCTCGCATGTTCGCGATCCGACGACTGATGCCGAATGGGACGGTCCGAACGCCGACCCGAACCCTAACGTTGAAGTTTAGGGTTACCAGTGTGTCTGTTCCTTGGACTCTTCCGAACAGGACACTAAGTCGACAAGTGGCGCACGTTCAACGAACACGCCGAACCTCCCGTTTTTCTTTTCACCCTATGTGATCAGCCGTAGCAGTGCCCAACCAGGGTGCTGGCCTGCGCAGATGTACGTCAACTCGCTGATGACGCAGGGGCGGTGGGGACACTTACGTCGAAGTGCCGCGCCTCTGGAGCCGCTTTCATGAGAGCGGTGAGCGTACGGGCCTTCGCCGCGCCCTTCTCGCCGCTCCCCCACTCGACGGTCCGGCCGCCCTTCAACTCCAGCGAGATGGAGTCGTACGAGCCAACCTTGACGACCTCGGTGTCACCGGCGACGGCGGCCGGAATGTCACCGGCGACCGTCACAGCCTCGCGCACCAGCCGGTCGGTCCCGAAGCGACGCAGGCCCGCCGACTGAGAAACCGTCAATTCCAGTACGGGCACGCTCTTCGGAGCATCAGAAACCGTCGCGAATCGCACACCCTTGGCGTCCACTTCGACGAACTTTCCGCCCTTTTCTTCAATCAGGACCGGAGTGCGCTCGGTCACTTTCAGTCCGATTCCATGCGGCCAGGAACGGACGACATCAACCGAGTCAATTCGGGGCAATTTCCGCAGGAGTCGTTCCTCAATGGCGTCGGTGTCGATGGAAACCAGCGGCGATCCGACCGGAACTTCGGCCGCTTCTCGCACCTGCTGATCCGTCAGCAACCGCATCCCGGAGGCCGATACGCGCTCCACGCGCAGCCACTTCGAGCCGTAGAGGAGCCACACGGAAGCGGCAGCGAGCAACACCGCGGCGAGCAAAAGGATGATGAACGTACGAGGCCGGGGCAGCCTCCCGATACGGGGCCGCCGGGGCGGGCCGGACTCCACCTTCTGCCGTTCACCGCGCTCGGCGGTCGTCGGTCCGGCCACGCTCCCTGCCTTCCCTCATACGTCCCTAGGGTCTGTCCGCCGGACAGACCCTAGCGGTGGCGCGAGGCGATCGCCTCGTACACCATGCCGACGAGCAGGTCGTCGGCGTCCCGACGGCCGAACTCACTGGCGGCGCGGGACATCTCGTACAGCCGGTGCGGGTCGCCGAGCACGGGCAGGACGTTGCCCTGGATCCACTCGGGCGTCAGTTCCGCGTCGTCGACAAGCAGTCCGCCGCCGGCCTTGACCACCGGCTGGGCGTTCAGCCGCTGTTCGCCGTTGCCGATGGGCAGCGGGACATAGGCGGCGGGGAGCCCGACGGCGGAGAGTTCGGCGACGGTCATGGCGCCCGCGCGGCAGAGCATCATGTCGGCCGCGGCGTACGCGAGGTCCATCCGGTCCACGTACGGTACCGGGATGTACGGAGGCATTCCCGGCATCTGGTGTACCTGCGGCAGTTCGTTCTTCGGGCCGACCGCGTGCAGGATCTGGATACCGGCCTGCTGGAGGTAGGGAGCGACCCGCTCGATGACCTCGTTCAGGTGGCGGGCGCCCTGGGAGCCGCCCGAGACGAGCAGGGTCGGCAGCGCGGGGTCGAGGCCGAAGTAGGCGCGGGCCTCCGGGCGTACGGCGGCCCGGTCGAGGGTGGCGATGGAGCGGCGCAGCGGGATGCCGATGTAGCGGGCGCCGCGGAGCTTGCTGTCCGGAGTGGAGACGGCGACCTGGGCGGCGTACCGCGACCCGATCTTGTTGGCCAGGCCGGGCCTGGCGTTGGCCTCGTGGATGACGATCGGCACGCCGAGGCGCTTGGCCGCGAGGTAGCCGGGCAGGGCGACGTAGCCGCCGAAGCCGACGACCGCGTCCGCCTTGGTGCGCTCCAGGATCTGCTCGGTCGCCTTGATGGTGCCGCGCAGCCGCCCCGGGACGGTGATCAGCTCGGGGGTGGGTTTGCGCGGCAGCGGGACGGCGGGGATCAGCGCGAGGTCGTAACCCCGCTCGGGTACGAGTCGGGTCTCAAGGCCGCGCTCCGTGCCCAGTGCCGTGATTCCCACGGTCGGGTCCTGCCTGCGCAGGGCGTCCGCGAGGGCGAGCGCGGGCTCGATGTGGCCGGCGGTCCCCCCGCCGGCGAGTACGACATGCACCGAAATTCACCGCTCTCCGGACGAACGCGCCGCCGAGGCACGCCGTCGCATTGTGTTCCATCTCCGAGGCCCCGCGTCTTCCCCCGCGGAGCCTCTCACCGCAGCCCGCTTTCTGCCAAAGCGGGGTTGCCGCATCGCGAGCGCCGCCCGCGCCGCGGGGTCCTCGCGGGCGAAGGCGATCAGCAGTCCGATGGCGAACATGGTCGGCAGCAGGGCGGAACCCCCGTAGGAGAACAGCGGGAGCGGGACACCGGCGATCGGCAGCAGACCGAGCACCGCACCTACGTTGATCACGGCCTGGGCCGTGATCCAGGTGGTCACGCCTCCCGCGGCATACCTCACGAAGGGGTCCTCCGTGCGTCCGGCCACGCGGATACCCGCATAGCCTAGAGCCGCGAAGAGGGCGAGCACCGACAGCGTCCCCGCGAGGCCCAGTTCCTCCCCGGTGACGGCGAAGATGAAGTCCGTGTGCGCTTCGGGCAGTTGGCCCCATTTTTCCACACTGGCGCCGAGGCCGGAGCCGAAGAGCCCGCCGGAGGCGAGCGCGTAGATACCGTGCACCGCCTGCCAGCACTGGTCGTTCGGGCCGGGGTCGGTGGCGCCGATGCAGGCGAGGCGGGCCATCCGGTTCGGGCTGGTCTTGATGAGGATGAACCCGAGCGTCAGGGCGATGGACAGCACGCCCCCGAACAGTCGCGTCGGCGCCCCGGCCAGCCACAACAGCCCGAAGAGGATGGCGGTGAGGATGATCGCCGTCCCCATGTCGCCGCCGAGCATGATCAGCCCGAGCAGCATGAAGGCCACCGGAACCAGCGGCACCAGCATGTGCTTCCACTGAGCGAGCAGCCGCTTGTCCTGTTTGCGCGCGAGCAGGTCGGCGCCCCAGAGCACGAGGGCGAGCTTGCCGAACTCGCTCGGCTGAAGCTGGAAGGGGCCGCCTACGGAGATCCAGTTCTGGTTGCCGTTGACCGCCACTCCTATCCCCGGCACCTGCACCAGGATCATCAGGAAGACGGACCCCGCCAGTATCGGATAGGCCAGCGCCCGGTGCAGCCGCACCGGCATCCGCGAGGCGACGAGCATCAGCACGCCCCCGATACAGGCGGCCAGGAACTGTTTGCGGAAGAAGTACGACCCCGGCAGCGACAGCTGCAACGCCGTGATCTGCGAGGCCGAGTAGACCATCACCAGACCGAGCACGGTGATCAGCAGACTGCCGCCGAGGATCAGGTAGTACGCGGTCAGCGGTCGGTCCCAGGCTTTGCGGACGCGTACGTAGAGGGTGAGCAACGGGTTCTCGCGCGTTGAGCGGGCGGCGACGGGCCGCTTCGGGGCTCGCTGGACCGGCGGCCTGCCGGTGCGACTGCTGGGCATCACCGGCTCCCGTCGTCGCTGCGGGAGGGCGTGACGCCGGGGAGCTCCCCCGGCTTTTCGGGCACAAGGGGTCGGTCGGGCTGGAACAGCGCCGTGCCACCGGCGGAAAGCCGCCGACGAAGCACCGGCCACGATGGCGTCACGCGTCGCTCCCAAGGGTCCCGGGCGCCCGGGCCGGCGGCTTCGGACCCGCCGTCAGGCGCCGACGGCGCCGAGTTCGCGAACCGCTTCCGCGAAAGCGTCACCGCGCTTGTTGTAGTTGGCGAACATATCCATGGAGGCGCAAGCAGGCGCCAGCAGCACCGTGTCGCCCGCCTGAGCGAGCCCCCGCGCCTCCTGAACCGCCGCGCGCATCGCCCCAGTGTCGGTCCGGTCGAGGTCGACCACCGGTACTTCCGGCGCGTGTCGCGCGAGCGCTTCCCGGATGAGGGCGCGGTCGGCGCCGATCAGCACGGCACCCCGCAGTCGCTTTGCCGACTTGGCGACCAGTTCGTCGAAGGTCGCGCCCTTGGCGAGCCCGCCCGCGATCCACACGATCGGCTCGTAGGCGGCCAAGGAGGCTTCCGCCGCATGGGTGTTGGTGGCCTTGGAGTCGTCGATGTAGGCGACCCCGTCCACGTCGGCGACGTGCGCGATGCGGTGGGCGTCCGGCCGGAAGGCCCGCAGACCGTCCCGTACGGCCGTGGGGGGCACCCCGAAGGCGCGTGCCAGGGCCGCCGCCGCGAGCGCGTTGGCGATGTTGTGCGGGGCGGGCGGATTGACGTCCGACACCTCCGCGAGCTCCTGGGCGTTCTTCTGCCGGTTGTCGACAAAGGCACGGTCGACCAGGATGCCGTCCACGACGCCGAGTTGGGAGGGCCCGGGCGCGGCGAGAGTGAACCCGATCGCCCGGCAGCCCTCCTCGACGTCCGCCTCGCGGACCAGTTCCTCGGTGGCCTTGTCGGCCACGTTGTAGACGCAGGCGACCCGATTGCCTTCGTAGATACGGCCCTTGTCGGCGGCGTACGCCTCCATGGAGCCGTGCCAGTCGAGGTGGTCGGGCGCCAGGTTCAGTACGGCGGCGGAGTGGGCGCGCAGGGAGGGCGCCCAGTGCAGCTGGTAGCTCGACAGCTCCACGGCGAGAACGTCGTACGTCTCCTCGCCGAGGACCGCGTCGAGGAGCGAGACCCCGATGTTGCCGACGGCCGCCGTACGCAGCCCTGCCGCCTTCAGGATCGAGGCGAGCATCTGGACGGTGGTGGTCTTGCCGTTGGTGCCGGTGACGGCGAGCCAGGGCGCCGCATCCGGGCCCCTGAGCCGCCAGGCCAGCTCCACGTCGCCCCAGACCGGGACGCCGGCCTCGGCGGCCGCGGCGAACAGCGGCTTGTCCGGCTTCCAGCCGGGCGCGGTGACGATGAGGTCGGTGCCCTCCGGCAGGGTGGCGCCGTCACCGAGGCGCACGGTGATACCGAGCGCCTCCAGGTCCGCGGCCTGGTCCCGGGAGCGCTCGTCGTCGCCGTCGTTGACGACCGTGACGACCGCGCCGAGGCCGTGCAGCACACGGGCCGCCGGGATCCCGGAGACGCCGAGCCCCGCGACGGTGACGTTCCTGCCCTGCCAGTTGGTCACTTCTTGGCTGCCCATCCTGCGTAGAAGAGGCCGAGACCGACGATCACGCACATGCCCTGGATGATCCAGAAGCGGACCACGACAAGGACTTCGGACCACCCCTTTAGTTCGAAGTGGTGCTGGAGTGGCGCCATGCGGAAGACGCGTTTGCCGGTCATCTTGAAGGAGCCGACCTGGATGACCACCGACATGGTGATGAGGACGAAGAGGCCGCCGAGCAGGGCGACCAGAATCTCCGTGCGGGAGCAGATCGCGAGGCCGGCGAGCGCGCCGCCGAGGGCCAGCGAACCGGTGTCACCCATGAAGATCTTGGCCGGCGAGGTGTTCCACCACAGGAAGCCGAAGCAGGCGCCCATGAGGGCGGAGGCGACGACCGCGAGGTCCAGTGGGTCTCGTACCTCGTAGCAGGCGGCCGGGTTGGTGAGGGTCTGCGCGTTGGCGCAGGACTCCTGGAACTGCCAGACACCGATGAAGGTGTAGGCACCGAACACCATCGTCGCGGCGCCGGTGGCGAGGCCGTCCAGACCGTCCGTCAGGTTCACGCCGTTCGACATGGCCAGGATCATGAACAGCGCCCAGACCACGAACAGCACCGGCCCGATGGACCAGCCGAAGTCCTGGACGAAGGAGAGTTTCGTGGAGGCCGGGGTGTTGCCGCGGTTGTCGGCGAACTGAAGGGCCAGGACCGCGAAGGCGATACCGACGGTCAGCTGTCCGGCCATCTTCGCCTTGGCCCGCAGACCGAGCGAACGCCGCTTGACGATCTTGATGTAGTCGTCCAGGAAGCCGACCAGGCCCATGCCCGCCATCAGGCCGAGCACCAGCAGTCCGGAGAAGGTCGGCGGCTTGCCGGTGATCACCTTGCTCAGGAAGTACGCGATGATCGTCGCCAGGATGAAGGCGATACCACCCATGGTCGGGGTACCGCGCTTGGCGTGGTGCTCGCGCGGGCCGTCGTCGCGGATGTACTGGCCGTAGCCCTTCCTGGCCAGCAGCTTGATCAGCAACGGTGTGCCGATCAGCGTCAGGAAGAGACCGATGACGCCCGAGAACAGAATCTGATTCATCATCAGACGGCAACCTCGCCCTCAACGCCGCTGTCGAGCAGCGCGAGCGCCACCCGTTCGAGCCCGACCGACCGGGACGCCTTCACAAGCACGACGTCCCCCGGGCGCAGTTCACTGCGCAACAGGTCGACAGCCGCCTGTGCGTCGGACACGTGCACCGACTCCTCACCCCACGAACCCTCGTTATATGCGCCCAGTTGGAGCCAGGACGCTTCCCTGCCCCCGACCGCGACGAGCTTGCTGACGTTGAGTCGGACGGCGAGCCGCCCGATCGCGTCGTGCTCGGCGAGCGCCTCGTCCCCGAGCTCGGCCATCTGACCGAGCACCGCCCACGTACGACGCCCTCTGCCCATGGCCACGAGCGCGCGCAGGGCGGCTCGCATGGACTCGGGGTTCGCGTTGTAGGCGTCGTTGACGACCGTCACGCCGTCCGGGCGCTCGGTGACCTCCATCCGCCAGCGGGAGAGGGAGCCCGCCTCGGAGAGCGCACCTGCGATCTCGTCTGCGGACAAGCCCAGCTCATGGGCGACGGCGGCCGCGGCGAGCGCGTTCGACACGTGATGCTCACCGTACAGGCGCATGGTCACGTCACTGCACCCGGAGGGTGTGCGAAGGCTGAAGGAAGGCTGTCCGCTCTCCGTGAGACGGACGTTCTCGGCGCGTACGTCCGCTTCGTCGGACTCTCCGAAGAGGATCACGCGTGCCTTCGTACGGGATGCCATGGCCCGTACGAGGGGATCGTCGGCGTTGAGGATCGCCGCGCCGTCCTCGGGAAGGCCCTCGACCAACTCGCCCTTCGCCTGCGCGATCTGCTCGCGGCCGCCGAACTCGCCGATGTGGGCGGTGCCGACGTTGAGGACGAGGCCGATCCTCGGCGGGGTGAGGTTCGCGAGGTACCGGATGTGGCCGATGCCACGGGCGCCCATCTCCAGGACCAGGAACCTGGTCTCCTCGGTGGCGCTGAGCGCGGTGAGCGGCAGCCCGATCTCGTTGTTGAACGAGCCCGGCGTGAAGACCGTCGGCGCCTTGCTGCGCAGTACCTGCGCGATGAGGTCCTTGGTACTGGTCTTGCCGGCCGAACCGGTCAGCGCCACGAGGGTCGCGCCGAGCCGTTCGACGACATGGCGCGCGAGGGCGCCAAGGGCCGTCTGTACGTCCGCCACGACGATCGCGGGGACGCCGACGGGCCGGGAGGCCAGCACGGCGACCGCGCCCGCGTCGACGACCACCTGGGCGAAGTCGTGGCCGTCCACGCGTTCGCCCACGAAGGCGGCGAACAGGCTGCCGTCCTTCACCTGGCGGGAGTCGATGACGACGGGTCCGGTGACCTGTACCGCCGGATCCGGTATGTCGTACGTCTGCCCGCCGACGACTGCTGCGATCTCGGCGAGAGAGAGGGCGATCACAAGTTCATCCCTGGGTCTTCTGGATAGCTTCGCGAAGCACCTGGCGGTCGTCGAAGGGACGCACCACCCCGGCGATGTCCTGGCCCTGCTCGTGGCCCTTTCCCGCGACCAGCACGGTGTCGCCCGGCTGTGCGCGGGCGACAGCGGCCGCGATGGCCGCAGCCCGGTCCTCGAAGACCTGGACCTCGCCGCGCTCGTGCGCCGGCACCTCGGCGGCCCCCGCGAGCATCGTGGCGAGGATCGCGAGGGGGTCCTCGGAGCGGGGGTTGTCGGAGGTCAGTACGGCGGTGTCGGCGAACCGGGCGACGGCGGCACCCATGGGCTTGCGCTTGGTCTTGTCGCGGTCGCCGCCGCAGCCGAGCACCACGTGCAGTTGACCGGTCGTCACCTTGCGCAGCGCGCGCAGGACAGATTCGACTGCATCCGTCTTGTGCGCGTAGTCGACCACCGCCAGATAGGGCTGGCCCGCGTCCACCCGCTCCAGGCGGCCCGGAACGCCCGGCACGGCCGCGATGCCGTCGGCGGCGGTCTGCGGGTCGAGCCCGGCCGCGGCGAGGGACACGAGCGCGGCGAGCGTGTTCGCCACGTTGAAGGTGCCCGCGAGCGGCGACCTGGCGTTGATCCGCTCGCCCTTGGGGCCGACCGCGGTGAACGTCGAGTCCATGGGGCCGACTTCGACGGACTGGGCGCGCCAGTCGGCGTCGGGGTGGCCCTCGGAGGAGAAGGTGACAACCGGGACGGTGGCCTCCTTGGCCAGCCTGCGCCCGTACTCGTCGTCGAGATTGACCACGCCGAGCCTGCTGCGTTTCGGCGTGAACAACTGGGCCTTGGCCTGGAAGTAGTCCTCCATGCCGGAGTGGAACTCCATGTGTTCCCGGCTGAGGTTGTTGAAGACGGCGATGTCGAAGATGCAGGCGTCGACCCGGCCGAGGACCAGCGCGTGGCTGGAAACCTCCATGGCGACCGCCTCGACGCCGCGTTCCCGCATCACCGCGAACAGCGCCTGGAGGTCGGTGGCTTCGGGCGTCGTGCGCTCCGACTTGATGCGCTCGTCGCCGATCCGCATCTCGACGGTGCCGATCAGACCGGTGCTGTGGACCGTCCTCAGACCGCCCTCGACGAGATACGCCGTGGTGGTCTTGCCGGAGGTGCCGGTGATGCCGATCTGGAGCAGGTCGGGCCCGGGGTGACCGTAGATGGTGGCCGCCAGCTCGCCCATCTGCCCGCGCGGGTTGTCGACGACGAGGACCGGCAGGCCGGTGGCCGCGGCACGTTCGGCGCCCGTCGGATCGGTCAGCACGGCGACGGCGCCGAGGGCGGCTGCCTGCGTCACGAAGTCGGCGCCGTGCAGGCGGGCGCCCGGCAGTGCGGCGTACAGGTCGCCGGGGCGCACGGCGCGGGAGTCGTGGGTGATGCCCGTGACCTGCACGGCGGCGCTCTGTGGCTGCTTGGCACCCAGCTGATCGGCGAGTTCCTCCAGGGGTGTGGCGGAGATCTGCACCGGTCGCGGCGGCCCCGGATATGTCACAGGGACGCCCTTCTGGGTGGTTTGGGACTGATCAGCGTCTGGCACGGCGGTGAGCGTACCGGGCGCACCCCCGCCGGAGCGAAGTGAGGGCGTGGACGGGCCGGGCGGCGGGGTGTGCGGCACGGCGTGGTTCCCGGGATCGGGGGTGATCGTTGTCACGAGCGGTTCCTGGCTGTTTCCGTGCTGATCAGGGCGTGAAGGTCACGGGGAGATTCGCGGCCTTGGCCCCGGTGGGCGGTACCTGAAGCGTCTTCAGGGCGAACTCCATCACCTCCTTGTAGATGGGCCCGCAGATCTGGCCGCCGAAGTAGCTGCCCTTGGTGGCGTTCTGGATCGCGCAGTACACCGTGATACGCGGGTTGTCGGCGGGGGCGAACCCGGCGAACGACGAGGTGTAGCCGTTGTACCTGCCGGTGGCCGGATCCACGCGGTTGGCCGTGCCCGTCTTGCCCGCCACCCGGTAGCCGGGAATGCGCGCCTTGGTGCCGGTGCCCTGCTCGTCGTCCACGACGGACTCCAGCATCTGGGCGAGGGTCTTCGCCGTCTTCTCGCTGACGACCCTGCTCTTCTTGGGCTCGGGGGCGGGCGTGAAGCGGCCGTCGGCCCCCTTCGTACCGCGCACCAGCGTCGGTTCGACGCGTACGCCGCCGTTGGCGATCGTCGAGTAGACGGACGCCGCCTGCAACGCGGTGAGCGACACGCCCTGGCCGAAAGGAATCGTGTACTGCTGCGAGGTCGACCAGTCCTCGGGGGCCGCGAGGATGCCCTTCGTCTCGCCGGGGAAACCCAGTCCGGTGTAGCTGCCGATGCCGAACTTGCGCAGATACGAGTAGAGGACCTGGTTGGCCTCCTGCTGCGTCTTGCCGAGCTCACCGGCCGCCAGGATGGTCCCGATGTTGCTGGACTTGGCGAGGACGCCGTTGAGCGTCAGGTTCCAGGTCGGGTGGTCGATGTCGTCCTGGAAGAGCCGGTCGCCGCGCTGCAGCCGGTTGGGCACGACCACATGCGTCTCGGGTGTGGCCACCTTCTCCTCCAGCACGGCGGCCATCGACATGACCTTGGCGGTGGAACCGGGCTCGTACGCGTCCTGGACGGCCCCGTTGCCCAGCGCCGCCGGGTCGGCCTGGGAGAGGTCGTTCGGGTCGAAGCCGGGCGAGTTGGCCATGGCGAGGATCTCGCCGGTCTGCGTGTCCTGCACTATCACGTACCCGCTGTCCGCCCTGGACTCCTTCACCTGCTCGGTGATGGCGTTCTGCGCGGCCCACTGGATGTCACGGTCGATGGTCAGCTCGAAGTCGGAGCCGGCCACGGCGGGCGTCTCGGTGGAACCCGCGGTGGGGACCTGGAGGCCGCCGGACTGGGCGTAGCGGATCTTCCCGTCCTTGCCCGCCAGTTCCTTGTTCAGTTCCTGTTCGAGCCCGCCGCCGCCCTTGCCGTCGGCGTTGACCCAGCCCAGTATCCCGGCGGCGAGATCCCCGTTCGGGTACACGCGCTTGCTGGCGGGGACCGCGACGATGCCCCCGAGGACGTTGACCGTGCTCTTGTCGGTCTCGGCCTTGGCCGCGAGCGTGTTCCTCAGGTCCTTGATCTGCGTCCAGACCTGCGGGGTCTGGCGGTTCGCGAGCAGGGTGTAGCGGGTGTTCTTCGTCTTCAGCTTCCTGGTGACCGTCTCCACGTCCTGGCCGAGGATCGGGGCGAGCAGCGCGGCGGCCTGCTCGGGCGCGTCCGTCGTCTTCGTGGCCTCCTCGGTGAACAACGTGGGGTCGGCCGTGATGTCGTACGCGTCCACGCTGGTCGCCAGCTCGACCCCGTTGCGGTCCGTGATCCCACCGCGCTCGGCGGCGAGCGTGCGCCCGACGTACCGGTTCTGCTCGGCCTTGGCGACATACGTGCTCGCGTCCACGGCCTGCACCTGGAGCAACCGTACGACGAACGCGATCATCACCAGCGTCAGCGCGAGGCTGACCATGCGGAGCCGGGGGCGCGGGCTGCCGAGCCGAATGGCACGGGGGCCGGCGGGCCTCGCCGCGCCCGGGCGGCGTGCGGGGCGGGCGCCGGGTCCCGGACGCTGTCGGCCCTCGGGACGTACGGGCCTGGCGGGGCCGGGCACTCGGCGGCGCGGCGGTTCCCTGTCGGACACTTCCGTCACCTGCCGGGTGTTGTGGGGGTCTGCGCGGACGGGATGGCCGCCGACGGCTGCGCGGAGGCGGGAACCGTGGACGGCGTCAGGGTGGGGAGCACGGTCGGAGTCGGGGGCACTGTCGGAGTCGGCGTCGGGCTCGGGCTCGGGCTCGGTGCGGGGGCGAGAACCTCCGGCGGACGCACCGCCGGGTTGCGTGCCGAGGACTGCTCGGCCGCTCCGGGGACGCCCTTGACGGTGCCGTCCGGGTTGAGGAACGCCGGGTCGCCGCCGGGGACCATGCCCAGTTCGCGGGCGCGGCGCTGGAGGGCGTCGGGGGCGGCGTAGGCGTCCACGTCCCGCTGGAGCGCCTGCTCCTCGTCGGTGAGGCTCTTGGTGTCCATCTGCAGGTCGTCGAGCTGGAACGAACCCGCGCTGAGCGCGGAGTTCAGCACGAGGAGGCCGATGAGACCGCCGCCGAGCAGCAGGACGACCAGCAGGACGAAGGGGGTACGGGCGGCTGTCCCGGCACCGGCCGGGAGGAGCCGGGCGAGCCGAGCCGCTCGTCCTCTCAGTTCGGGTTTCCTACTCACACACCCTCCCTGCGGATTCGGTTCTCCAGCTCACGGTCGCTCCGCGAGTCCGAAACTCCGACCCACGCCACCGTGCGAGTCGGAATCCCCAACTCACTCCGCTCCGTGGGTTCGGGTGCCCGACCCGGGCGCCGGGCGGGTGTCCGGATCCCCAGCCCACTCACTCGCGTGAGTGGGGATGCCGCACCGGGACACGGACCGAGAGTCGGGACATCCCACTCCCACGACCCCGCGAGTTCGGGTTTCCGACTCACTCGTCCTCCCTCTCCGCGCGCCTCACTCGGCTTCCTCGCGGATCCGCTGTGCCCCCCGCAGCCGCGCGGGAGCCGCTCGCCGGTTTTCGGCGACCTCTTCCTCGGTGGGAAGTTCGGCACCGCGGGTGAGCAGCTTGAGCCGGGGCTGGTAGCGCTCGGGCACGACCGGCAGGCCGGGCGGCGCCGTGTTGGCGGCGCCGCCCGCGAACACCTGCTTGACCAGCCGGTCTTCCAGCGAGTGGTACGACAGGACAGCGATCCGGCCGCCGACCGCGAGCGTCTTCACGGCCGCGGGGATCGCCCTTTCCAGGACACTGAGTTCACCGTTGACCTCGATGCGCAGCGCCTGGAAGGTGCGCTTGGCGGGGTTGCCGCCGGTGCGCTTGGCGGCCTGGGGAAGCGAGTCGCGGATCAGTTCGACGAGCCGCGCGCTGTTGCTGAAGGGATCCTTCGCGCGTTCGCGGACGACCGCCGACACGATCCGCTTGGCCTGCTTCTCCTCGCCGTACGCCCGCAGGATCCGCACCAGTTCGCCCGGCGGGTAGGTGTTGAGCACCTCGGCCGCGCTCATGCCGGTCGTCTGATCCATGCGCATGTCGAGCGGAGCATCCTGCGCGTACGCGAAGCCGCGGTCCGCCTCGTCGAGTTGCATGGAGGAGACGCCGAGGTCGAACAGGATGCCCTGGACGCGCGGGATGCCCAGGCGGTCGAGTACATCGGGGAGTTCGTCGTAGACGGCGTGCACGAGGGCCGCGCGGTCACCGAAGGGGGCGAGTCGCTCTCCGGAGAGGCGCAGCGCCTCCTTGTCGCGGTCCAGGGCCACGAGCCGGGCTTCGGGGAACTGTGTGAGGAGCGCCTCGCTGTGTCCGCCGAGGCCCAGCGTGCAGTCGACGACGACGGCTCCGGGCCCGGCGAGGGCCGGGGCCAACATGTCCAGGCACCGCTGGAGCATCACCGGGACGTGTCGACTCTCGCTCAAGGGGCCCTCTCAGATCCACGCGACCGTACGCACTGCCGGGTCCCCGCCCGCTCGAGAAGGGGAGGCCCGCCGGCGCCGGGAGAGTGGCGTCAGCCGACCGGGAGCGGGAGGAGGCCGAGCCGTACGTACGCACCGCGCACGTGGAGAGACGCCGGAAAATCGCCGGGCCTCCGGGAAAACAGTCCAGCAGGGAGAGCCTCGCCTCCCGCTTCGCGTCACTTTAGTCCACGGTGTCACGCGGTCAATCAACCGGCATGCGCGTCGTGAGTCCCGCTCCCGATGAAGCCGTACATCGGAAAGAACAACCCGTACGGGCGAGCCGGCACCGCCCGTGTGGGTTACCTCACAACAAGCCACGATGACGTTCTTTGTCCCTTCTCCCGGCAGGACCGCTTCATATGTGCCCAGTACCGTCATAGGTATGACGACCTCCGCATCCGTTCCCACCGAGCCCGAAGGCGCCATAGCCGGTGACGGCACGACCGTGACCGACCGCCTCGTCGACGCGAACGAGCGGTACGCCGCCGCCTTCACCGATCCCGGGATGGACGCCCGTCCCGTCCTGCACGTCGCAGTGGTCGCGTGCATGGACGCACGGCTCGACCTGCACGCCGCGCTCGGTCTGGAGCTGGGCGACTGCCACACCATCCGCAACGCGGGCGGAGTCGTCACCGACGACGTGATCCGCTCCCTCACGATCAGCCAGCGGGCGCTCGGCACCCGCAGCGTCGTCCTCATCCACCACACCGGCTGCGGTCTGGAGTCGCTCACCGAGGACTTCCGGCACGACCTGGAGATGGAGGTCGGCCAGCGCCCCGCCTGGGCGGTCGAGGCCTTCCGGGACGTCGAACAGGACGTACGGCAGTCGATGCAGCGGGTGCGCACCTCTCCGTTCCTGCTGCACGCCGACGACGTGCGCGGCTTCGTCTTCGACGTCACGACGGGTCTGCTGCGCGAGATCGACCCCGCCTGACGCCTCCACCGGGGCCCCACGACGGCGATCGAAACCCTCGTGGGACCCTCTCTTCACCAAAAGTCATGAGCACTCGATGCCCAAAAGACCGCAAGGCAGGCATATAGCGGCCAGTTATCCACAGGCGGATGACACGAACCGGTAACGGCAACAAGAATGCGGGTGTGGCGTCACGCGGAACTGTTCCCGCGTGGTGTCCGTGTTTCGAGGTGGGCCGGTCCGCACAGGGCGTCGGCCCGCGAAAGGGCCGAGGAGGGCCGGGTGACGACCTATGACGATCGAGCGAGCCTTACAGATCTGACCGCCACTGTGGAGCGTGTCCGCAGTTCGGTGGAAGGAGTGATCGAAGGCAAGCCTGAGGTCGTACGGCTTTCGCTGACCGTGCTGCTCGCCGAGGGCCATCTTCTGATCGAGGATGTTCCGGGCGTCGGCAAGACCATGCTCGCCAAGGCGCTGGCGCGGTCCATCGACTGCTCGGTGCGGCGTATCCAGTTCACGCCCGACCTGCTGCCCTCGGACATCACGGGTGTGTCCATCTGGGACCAGCAGCGCCGGGACTTCGAGTTCAAGCCGGGCGCGATCTTCGCGCAGATCGTGATCGGCGACGAGATCAACCGCGCCTCCCCCAAGACGCAGTCCGCGCTCCTGGAGTCGATGGAGGAGCGCCAGGTCACCATCGACGGAACGACGTACGAACTGCCCGCCCCCTTCATGGTGGTGGCCACGCAGAACCCCGTCGAGATGGAGGGCACCTACCCGCTGCCGGAGGCCCAGCGCGACCGTTTCATGGCCCGTGTCTCCATCGGCTATCCCAGCGCGGAGGCCGAGTTGCAGATGCTGGACATCCATGGCGGGGCAAGCCCGCTGGACGATCTCCAGCCGGTGGCGCACGCGCACGAGATCGTGAAGCTGATCGACGCGGTCCGCACGGTCCACGTCGCCGACGCCGTGCGGCGGTACGCGGTGGAGCTGGTCGGGGCCACCCGCGCGCACCCCGACCTCAGACTCGGCGCCTCGCCGCGTGCCACCCTGCATCTGCTGCGCGCGGCGAAGGCGTCCGCCGCACTGAGCGGCCGGGACTACGCGCTGCCGGACGACATCCAGGCACTCGCCGTGGCGGTCCTGGCCCATCGTCTGCTGCCCACGGCACAGGCACAGTTGAACCGGCGTACGGCCGAGCAGGTCGTCCAGGAGATCCTGCAGCGCACCGTCGTTCCGGCCGCCCCCCAGCAGCAGGCCGGCTTCACGGTGGGCCGCGGCACGACCGCCTACGGCAAGCAGCCGCCACGGAGGCTTGGATGACGCATGGAGGGACGGGGTACGCCGCCGAGGAGGACAAGGGCGGGCTGCGTACCGCGCTCGCCGGGCTCACCACGCGGGGGCGCTCCTTCCTGGCCGCCGGAATCGCGGCCGCGATCTGCGCCTACGTCCTGGGGCAGAGCGATCTACTCCGGGTCGGCCTGCTCCTGTCGGTTCTGCCGCTGGTGTGCGCGACCGTGCTGTACCGCACCCGCTACCGGGTCTCGGGCAGCCGCAGACTCGCCCCCGCGCGCGTGCCCGCCGGTTCCGAGGCCCGGGTCCATCTGCGGATGGACAACGTCTCGCGGCTGCCCACCGGTCTGCTGATGCTCCAGGACCGGGTGCCGTACGTGCTCGGTCCGCGGCCCCGGTTCGTCCTGGACCGGGTGGAGGCGGGCGGCCGCCGCGAGGTGTCCTACCGGGTCCGCTCCGACCTGCGCGGCCGCTATCCGCTGGGCCCGCTGCAGCTGCGGCTGACCGACCCCTTCGGGATGTGCGAGCTGACGCGTTCCTTCTCGACGTACGACACCCTGACCGTCATCCCGCGCGTGGAGCCGCTGCCGCCGGTGCGGCTGACCGGCGAGGCGAAGGGGTACGGCGACGGGCGGCAGCGTTCGCTGGCGCTGGCGGGCGACGACGACATCATCCCGCGCGGCTACCGCTACGGCGACGATCTGCGCCGGGTGCACTGGCGCCTGACCGCCCGCTACGGCGAGTTGATGGTGCGCCGCGAGGAGCAGCCGCAGCGTTCCCGCTGCACGGTGCTGCTCGACACCCGGGGCATCGCCTACGAAGGCGCAGGCCCTGACTCGGCCTTCGAGTGGGCGGTCTCGGGCTCGGCGTCGGCGCTGGTGCACATGCTCGAACGGGGTTTTTCGGTACGGCTGTTGACCGATACCGGCAATTCGGTGCCCGGTGAGGGCGCCGACGGGTTCGCGGGCGCCAGCCAGGAGTCGGCGGACGCGGCCGGGATGATGATGGACACGCTCGCCGTCGTCGACCACTCGGACGGCACGGGTCTGTCCCGTGCGTACGACGTGCTGCGCGGCGGGAACGAAGGGCTGCTGATCGCCTTCCTCGGCGATCTGGACGAGGAACAGGCCACGGTGCTCGCCAAGATGCGCCAGCGCAGCGGCGGGGCCGTCGCATTTCTGCTGGACAGCGAGGCCTGGATGCGGGAACCGACCGATGTCCCCGGGCCGTTGGACAAGAGCGAGGAACAACTGCGCATGCTGCGCGAGGCGGGCTGGACGGCTGTGAGGGTGCCGCGTGGGGCGGGGATCGCCGACCTGTGGCGTGAGGCGGACCGGCAGCGCACGGGCGTCGCGTCGACGGGAAGTACGGCAGGGGGTGGTGCTGCGTGAGCGGGCGTGCGCGTCTGGCGCTGTGTGCGGCGGCGGCCACTCTCATGGCCGCGTGTGCTCTGCTGCCGCTGGTCGATCCGGCGACCTGGCTCTTCCAGGCGGCGTTCCTGCTGGCCGTGCAGTCCGGTGTGGCCGCGCTGACCCGGCGGGTTCCGCTGGCCAGGCCGCTGACCGTGACGGTGCAGGCGGTGGTGACGCTGCTGTTGCTGACGCTGGTGTTCGCCCGGCAGCAGGCCTTCCTCGGGATCATCCCGGGGCCCGAGGCCTTCAACCAGTTCGGGGTGCTGTTGCAGGCAGGCGCGGACGATGTCGGGCGGTTCGCGATCCCGGCGCCGCTGTCCGACGGTATCCGGCTGATGCTGGTCGGCGGTGTCCTGGTGATCGGGCTGGCGGTGGACGCGCTCGCGGTCACGTTCCGCAGTGCGGCTCCCGCCGGACTCCCGCTGCTCGCGCTGTACTCGGTCGCCGCGGGGTTGTCCGGCGGCGGTGCCGCGTGGCTGTGGTTCCTGCTCGCGGCCGTCGGCTATCTGATGCTGCTGCTGGCCGAGGGCCGTGACCGGCTCTCGCAGTGGGGCCGTGTCTTCGGCGGGGCGTCCCGCACCCCGGGCCCCGAGTCCTCGGACGGTGCCGTCGCGCCCGTCCGCACCGGGCGGCGTATCGGTGCGGTCGCACTGGGCATCGCTCTGGTGGTGCCGCTCGCCCTGCCCTCGCTCGACGGCGGCCTGCTGGACGCTGCCGGGGCGGGCGTCGGCTCGGGCTCCGGTGGCGGCGGCACGATCTCCGCGGTGAACCCGCTGGTCTCGCTCCGCGACAGTCTGAACGTGGACGAGGACCGCGAGGTCATGTCGTACCGCACCAACTCCGACGACACCCAGGACATGTATCTGCGGATCGTTTCCCTGGACGACTTCGACGGGACGGCCTGGAAGCCGGCCCAGCGGCACATCGTCGATGTGCCGGACACCTTCCCGGCGCCGATCGGCCTCGGGAGCGAGGTCCAGAGGAGCTCGATCCAGACCCGTGTCTCGGCAGCCGACTGGTACGCCCAGGACTGGCTCCCGATGCCCTATCCGGCCAGCCAGGTGGATATCCGGGGCAGTTGGCGGTACGAGCCGGTGGGGCGCACGCTCGTCGGGGACCACGGCCAGACCACGCGAGGCGTGCAGTACGAGGTCACGAGCCTGCTCGTGCAGCCGACGGCGGAGCAGCTGGCGAACGCGCCCGAGCCGGATCCGGCACTGAAGCGCGAGTTCACCGAGGTACCGGACTCGCTGCCTTCCGTGGTCCGCGAAACCGCGGAGGAGGTCACCGCGGGCTCGGCCAACCACTACGAGCAGGCGGTCAAGCTCCAGGACTACTTCGCCGTGAGCGGCGGATTCACGTACGACACCGAGGTACAGGTCGGCAGCGGTAGCGCCGCGATCGCGCGCTTCCTGAAGGACAAGGAGGGCTTCTGCGTCCACTTCTCCTTCGCGATGGCCGCGATGGCCCGCACCCTGGGGATACCGGCTCGCGTCGCGGTGGGCTTCACGCCCGGTTCCGCGCAGCCCGACGGTTCGATGACGGTGGGGCTGCGGGACGCGCACGCCTGGCCCGAGCTGTATTTCGAAGGGGTGGGCTGGACACGCTTCGAGCCGACTCCGAACCGGGGCTCGGTACCGGAGTACACCCAGCCGGAGACGTCCGGCACCGATGTGCCGGCCGCGCCGCAGCCGACGACTGCGGCGTCCTCGGCGCCCGCCGCCTCGGCGTCGGCCCCCGAGAACTGCTCCGCACAGGAGAGGAAGCTCGAGGCGTGCCCGAGCCAATCCGCGCCGGCGGCGGCGGGCTCCGATGACGGCGGCATGCCGTGGCCGCTCCAGATCCTGGCCCTGGCCCTGGCCGGGCTCCTGGTGCTGGGAGTGCCCTTGCTGCCGATGCTGTGGCGCATCCGGATACGGGGCCTGCGGCTCGGTGGGCATGGACGCACCGAGGCGGATGTGGCGGTGTACACGCTGGGTGCCTGGCTGGAAGTGACCGATACGGCGTGGGACTACGGCATCGAGCCGGACGACTCGCAGACGCCTCGCAAGGCCGCCGCGCGGATCGTCCGTCTCGGGCTCCTCGAACCGCCGGCGGCGGACGCGGTGCACCGGCTGGCGGCGGCCGTGGAGCAGGTGCTCTATGCCCCGCGTCCCCTTCCGACGGCGGGCCTCGCCGAGGACGCCCGTCAGATCGCGGACGCCTTCCGCATATCGGCGAGCCGTCCGGCCCGTCTCCGCGCACTCCTCGCCCCTCGCTCGGCCGTCCGGGTGGCCTGGGCGGCGTCGGCCCGCTGGGGGGCCCTGAGCGCCCGCCTCGCGGCCCGGCGGGAGACCTTGCTGCGGCGCCCTTCGGGGCAGAACGGCTGACCTACCGTGCACGGTGTGCGGCCCTTGCCCTGACCTGAGGCGGGGGCCGCACGTGTGTCAGTGCCGAAGCGGGGGCGGGGGCGGGTCACGCAGCTCGGCGCTCACGGGGCGCTGCCCTAGGTCCTGTCGTCACCTTCCCGTCGTCGCCCGGAGGACGGCCTCGCGCCCGCTGCGGCAGCAGCCTGTGTCGCAGTAGGTGCGTGCTCTCGGTGTGCCGGGCGTGGACCCTCGTACTGGACGTACTTGGGTCTGCGCCCAGTGCGGCGAGAAGGCGTGCATGGCGTCGCGAGGCAGACGGGAATGTGACGACAGGACCTAGGCAGGGCCGCGCTCCTGGCGGGCACGCCTGCCCACTGCCACGACGCGACTACCATGCTCGGTTTCAGGGCGTGCGTGAGGGGGTGTCCACCTCACTGGGTGGACACCCCCTCACGGAATGTCTGTGGCTGCGGCGCTCGGAGGGCTACTGGCCCTGTTCGTCGCGGCGGCGCTGCCAACGTTGTTCGATACGGTCCATCAGGGAGCGGCGCTGTCGGCCTTGACCGCGTGCGGACGGCGCGCCACCTGGCACGGTCGGCTGCTCACCCGGTTTGGGGGCCTTGCGCCAACCGGTGACGGCGAGCACCGCGCAGCCCAGCATGACGAGAAAACCCACCACGCTCAGCCAGATCTGCACCGTGACCATTCCGGCCATGAGGAGCGCGATACCCACAAGGAAGCCCGCGACCGCCTGGTACACCCGTCGTCGGGTGTACGTACGCAGCCCGCTTCCCTCAAGCGCTGTCGCGAACTTGGGATCTTCGGCGTACAGCGCTCGCTCCATCTGCTCGAGCATTCGCTGCTCGTGCTCCGAGAGCGGCACGGAGTCCTCCTCATCGTGCAGTCGCCGGGGCGACCGGGGGTCCCCTTCAGGATAGGCAGGGAATCGCCCCCGTGAAACCCGCCCCTCTACGCCAATTCGCTGACCGGAAGCCGCCATGACACCCGGATCCACTGAGGCGTACATTCCCCGGCGAACGGCCTGTCATGCCGAAACGGTCTCCCCCGATCATACGGCGCCGAGCGCCCGATCGGGGGGCCTGTGGCGTACTCCATCTGCAGTCAAGTCCCTGATCAGCGGTGCACCACGGCGGGCGACTCAGCCCTCAACAGCCCCGGGCGTCTCACCGAGCACATGAAGCTGCGTCGCCACCGAGTGGAACGCAGGGAGTTCGGCCGCCGCCGCCTCCAGTTTCAGCAGGGCCTCCAGGGCTCCGGGCTCGGTGTCCACGAGGACGCCGGGGACCAGGTCGGCGAAGACCCGCACGCCGTGTACGGCGGCGACGTTCAGGCCCGCGCCCTCGACGAGTTCGGTGAGCTGTTCGGCGGTGAAACGGTGGGGTACGGGATCACCCTCGCCCCAGCGTCCGTCCGGGTCATGGAGCGCCTGCCTGGCCTCCGTGAAGTGCCCGGCGAGGGCGCGGGCCAGCACGGCTCCGCCCAGGCCGGCGGCGAGGAGGCTGAGGACGCCTTCGGGGCGCAGGGCGTCCACCACGTTGCGGACGCCCTGGGCCGGGTCGTCCACGTACTCCAGGACCCCGTGGCACAGCACCGCGTCGTAGCCACCGCGCTCGACGACGTCGAAGAGGCCGTGCGCGTCGCCCTGGACGCCGTGCACCCGGCCGGCGACCGAGGCCTCGGCGGCCCGGCGCTCCAGCGCGAACAGCGCGTTCGGGCTGGGGTCGACGACGGTGACGCGGTGCCCGAGGCGGGCCACAGGCACCGCGAAGTTGCCGCTGCCGCCCCCGGTGTCGAGGACGTCCAGGGACTCCCGGCCGGTGGCTTTGACCCGGCGGTCCAGGGCGTCCTTGAGTACCTCCCAAACCACGGCGGTACGGAGAGAGGCGCGAGGGCGCATCGGGTCCGGCACGGCAGTTGACTCCTCGGCGCGGCACCGCCTCTTGCACGGCGGAGCGATCGGGGGGCCTTCCGGTGCCCTTTTCGGGCCGGAAGGCTTCAGGCACTTCCACCCTAGTGGGCGGCGAAGCGATCATCGCCGACCGGCTACGGAGTCACGAACCCCGCGTGGCTCGCCCGGGAAACGGTGCTCCGCGGCCGCCGTGCCGGTCAGCCCGCGTCCGGGACTTGGTGGTCTTCGTCCTGCCGGGGCTGGGGCAGCACGGGCTGCAGTACCAGCATCCGCTCGACGAGGCGTAGGAACATCGCCACGTCGCGTATCAGGTCGTCGGCGTCGCGGCTGCCCACCGCACCCTGTATGCCCGCCTCGGCGCGGGCGCGGCGGGTCGCTCCGGAGGCGAACAGCGCGCTCCACTCGGCGAGTTCGGGCGCGATTTCGGGAAGCACCTCCCAGGCGCTCCGGATACGTGCCCTGCGTCGGGGGGTGGGTTCGGGGCGTCCCCGCGCTGCCAGGACGGCGGCGGCGGTGCGCAGGGCGGCCAAGTGCGCCGTCGCGTACCGCTCGTTGGGCGTTTCGAGGGCGGTCGCCTCGTCAAGTCCGGCGTGGGCTTGCGCAAGCAGTTCGAGGGCGGCGGGTGGGGCCGTGGCCCGGCGGAGCACGGGGTGCACGTCGCTCGCCGGGCCGGTCAGTGAGGGGGCAGGGCCGGAGGCGCGGCGCCGGTGGGAGGCGGCTGCGGATGAGTTGGCCATGACGAACCTCCTGTCGTCTGTGTGACGGCTCTGTGGCCGTATGTGTCCATCGTGAGGTATGCCACTGACAATCCGGTCTGACCTGCACTTTTGCTTCGATCGACAGTTCGAGATACTTTTTGCACTGACCAGTCAGTTCAAAAGTCGACCTACCGGTCGGCTCGAAGAGGGGGAGCTGTGGGCGAGCACCGCGGAGTCGCCGTCAGTGCCGAGGGGTTCGGGCTCAAGGGGCCGCGCGGCTGGGCGTTCCGGGACGTGGGGTTCACGGCCGGACCCGGTTCGCTGATCGCGGTGGTGGGACCGTCCGGCTCCGGCCGGACCTGTCTGCTGCTGGCGCTCGCCGGGCGGATGAAACCCAGCGAGGGACAGGCCACGATCGGCCCCTTCCGGCTGCCCGGGCAGATGTCCGCGGTGCGCCGGATCAGCGCGCCGGCCCATGTCCCCGGCGTCACCGACCTGGACCCGGCGCTGACCGTGGGGGAGCATCTGCTGGAACGGGCGCTGCTGCAAAGGCGGTTCGGAGGCTCGCTGCGGGGGCTGCTGCGACCGCGTGCCGAGCGGGTGAACGAGGCGAAGCTACGGATCGACACCGCTCTGGCCACCGCCGGGCTCGACCGGGGGACGCTGCCCAAGGGCTCGCGGACGTCCGTACGCGATCTGGAACGCCTGGAGGCGCTGCGGCTGTCCGTCGCGCTGGCCCTCGTCGGCCGTCCGCGCCTGCTCGCCGTCGACGACCTGGACCTCAAACTGTCGGATGCCGAACGGGCCGAGGCCTGGGCGCTGTTGAGGTCGCTCGCCGAGTCCGGGACCACGGTCGTCGCGGTCTGCCACGAGGCTCCGGAGGACGCCGTCATCGTGTCCACCAGGCCCGAGGACGTGCCGGAAACCGCGGCCGAGCACCAGCACAACGACGAGTACGACACGAACCCCGACAACGACAACGACAACGACAACGACAAGGAGACGGCCGATGCGCTCGCCGAGACTGGCCTCGCTTGAGCTCAGGCGCTTCGGCAGGGGCAAGCTCCCGCGTGCCGCGCTGGCCGCGCTCCTGCTGCTGCCCCTGCTCTACGGCGCTCTCTACTTGTGGTCGTTCTGGGACCCGTACGGCCGTCTCGACCGCATCCCCGTGGCGCTCGTGAACGACGACAAGGGGGCGACGGCCGCGGGCAAGAAGCTGACAGCGGGCGACGACATCACCAGGGGGTTGCGCGACAGTGACACCTTCGAGTGGCACGAGGTGGGCGCGGCCGAGGCCCGGGAGGGCGTCGAGGACGGTACGTACTACCTGTCGTTGACGATGCCGAGCGACTTCAGCGAGCGGATCGCCTCCAGTTCCGGGGAGTCTCCGGAGACGGGCGCGCTCCAGGTGCGCACGAACGACGCGAACAACTACATCGTCGGGCAGATCTCCCGGACGGTGTTCAGCGAGGTGCGCACGGCCGCGTCCACGAAGGCCTCCCGGTCGTTCCTCGACAGGATCTTCGTCTCCTTCTCGGACATCCACGGGGAGACCGAGAAGGCTGCCAAGGGGGCCGACAAGCTGGAGAGCGGGATCGGCACGGCGGAGAAGGGGGCCGAGGATCTCGCGGACGGCCTGAAGGACGCCAAGGCGGGCAGCGGGAAGCTCTCCTCGGGCCTGAAGAAGCTCAACACGGGTGCGGGCGACCTGGAGGACGGCTCGCGGCAGGTCGCGGACGGTACACAGACCCTGGCCGACAAGGTCAACGGGGTCGCGGACGAGGTGGGCCCCTTCCTGAAGGACAACGAGAAGTCGATCGGTGACACGGCCCAGCTGGTCGCCGACGCCGCCTCGGGGATCCGCGGCGACCTGGACACCCTGGTGAGGACGGCGCCGGCCGCCGCCAAGGGTGCCCACACGGCCGCCGCCACCCTGGACACGGTCTACCAGGCACGCTGCGAGACCCTGCCGGTCCCCGACGCCGCATGCCCCGACCTGAAGAAGGCCAAACAGGCGGCCGCGGACGTGGCCACGGTCGCCGACGACGTCAACACGCTGATCGAGGACCAGGACGGCGATCTCGACACGCTCGACAAGAACCTGGCCACGCTCCAGAAGCAGGCCCAGGCGCTCGCCGACCGCTCGCCGGACCTCTCCGAGGACCTCACCGACGCCGTCTCCAAGATCAACGAGTTGAACAAGGGCGCCGGAAAGGTCGCCGACGGAGCGAAGACGCTGCATTCGGGGCTCGGCACGGCCAAAACCGGCGCGGCGGACCTCGACACGGGTGTCGGGAAGCTGAAGACGGGCGCGAGCGACCTGGACGCCGGCCTGTACAAGCTCGCCGACGGCTCCGGGACGCTCGCCGAAGGACTCCACGACGGCGCCGGACAGATTCCCGACTACGACAAACAGGACCGCGACCAGCGGACCGAGGTCATGTCGGACCCGGTGCGGCTCGCCTCGCAGGACCTCCACAAGGCGCCCAACTACGGCACCGGCTTCGCCCCGTACTTCATCCCGCTGTCCCTGTAGGTGGGCGCGATGGTGGCGTACATGCTGATCCAGCCGCTCAACCGGCGTGCGCTCGCGGCGGGCGGCTCGGCCTGGCGCATCGCGCTGGCGGGCTGGCTGCCGGTGGCCGCCCTAGGGGTGCTGCAGACGGCGGCCCTGATGTCCGTGCTGCACTGGGCGATCGGCCTGGAAATGGCGCACGCGGCCGGAACGGTGGGCTTCCTGTTCCTGGTGACGGCGTGCTTCGCAGCGATCGTGCAGTGGCTGAACGCACGCTTCGGAGCAGCCGGCCGGATCCTCGTCCTCGCCTTCCTGATGCTCCAGCTGACGTCGGCGGGCGGCACCTACCCCGTCCAGACCAGTCCGGGCTTCTTCAACGCGATCCACCCCTTCCTGCCGATGAGTTATGTGGTCGAGGCCCTCAGGAGGCTCATCACGGGAGGCGGCCTCGGCCCGGTCTGGCAGGCGTGCGCCGTCCTCGCGGCCTTCACCGTGGGCGCTCTGGCCCTCACCGCCCTGTCCGCACGCCGTAAGCAGGTCTGGACCCTCGACCGGCTGCACCCGGAGCTGAGCCTGTGACCGCGCGCGGGAGCGTTCCTGTGACAATCAGGGCCATGGAAAGCAGCAACACCACGGCAGCCGGCGGCAGCCGCCGCGAGGCGACCCGCCAGAAGCTCTACGAGGCGGCCGTCACCCTCATCGCCGAGCAGGGCTTCTCCGCCACCACGGTGGACGAGATCGCCGAGCGCGCCGGGGTCGCGAAAGGCACGGTCTACTACAACTTCGCAAGCAAGTCGGTCCTCTTCGAAGAGCTGCTGAAGCACGGCGTCGGCCTCCTCACCGCCTCCCTCCGGGAGGCGGCCGAGAAGACCGCCAGGGACGGCGGCAGCAAGGTCGACGCACTGGACGCGATGATCCGGGCCGGGCTCGTCTTCATCGACCGCTATCCGGCCTTCACCCAGCTCTACGTCGCCGAGCTGTGGCGCACCAACCGCGCCTGGCAGTCCACGCTCATGGTCGTCCGGCAGCAAGCGGTCGCGGTCGTGGAGGGCGTTCTGCGCGACGGCGTGGCGAACGGCGAGCTCAGCGACGAGATCGACATCTCGCTCACGGCTTCCGCGCTGGTCGGCATGGTCCTCGTGGCCGCTCTGGACTGGCAGGCCTTCCAGCCCGAGCGCTCCCTGGACGACGTCCATGCGGCCCTCTCGCGACTGCTCCAGGGCCGGGTGAGCGGCAACCGCTGAGACCCACCGCGCACCCGGCACACACGAAAGCGCCGGTCCGATGTGGCCGCGTCCCCCGCGGGCCACTCGAACCGGCGCTTCGCCGTACTCCCCCGTACTCCCCCGTTGGACCCCGACCGGTCATCCCCGGGTCCCCCGTTGTCTCACTCCCGCCGACGAATCGGCGGAAGGAGCGGCCAAGGGCGCGAGAACCGTTCCGCCGCCCCGTGTCGGCGGTACCGGAGCCGCGCCCCCTTCCGTGTCTCCACTCTGTCGTTCACGCAGGTCGGGCCCATCCGCGCGCGTACTCATCTCGCCCACTAGGTACGAGTACTCAGCCCTGCGCTCTCAAGCCCAGGACGCACCATTGCCGACTGGTTACGATCGCCTCCGTGTCCGTACTCCCCCTGGTCTTCACCAGCGGCTGGGCCAGCGGCATCAACGCGTACGCGGTGGTGCTGCTCCTCGGCCTCTTCGGCGCGACCGGCCTGAGCGACGATGTCCCGGAGTCCCTTCAGCGCCCTGAGATCCTCGTCACAGCCGGCGTTCTTTTCCTCTGTGAGGCGGTCGCCGACAAGATCCCGTACGTGGACTCGGTATGGGACTCCGTGCACACGGTGATCCGGCCCGTGTCGGGTGCCGTGGTCGGCGCGCTGCTCGCCGGACAGAGCGGTTCGCTTCCCGATCTGGCGGCGGGCGCGATCGGCGGTTCGACGGCGCTGGCGAGCCACACCGTCAAGGCCGGGACGCGGATGGCGATCAACACCTCGCCCGAGCCGTTCAGCAACGTCCTCATGAGCACCGCCGAGGATCTCGGGGTCGCGGGAATCCTCACCTTCGCGATGTTCCACCCCGAGGCCGCCGCGATCATCGCGGGCGCCCTGCTGCTCGCCGGTCTTGTGGTGCTCTTCTTCCTGGTCTCGCGGATCAGACGATTCCGGCGCCGCAGGGCCCAGCGCCGGGAGGAGAAACAGCTGGCGGCGCGGGTGGGACGATCGCCCGACTGACCACCGGGCGGGATTGTCAGTGACGGCCGATAAGGTCCCTGGCATGGCACGAATTGCGGTGATGGGCGCCGGGATGGGCGCGATGGCGGCCGCCGCCCGGCTGGCCGTCGCGGGCCACCGGGTGGTGGTGTACGAGCGCACGGCGACGTACGGCGGTGCGGTGCGCCGTGTCGAGCGCGACGGTTTCGCCTTCGACACGGGCCCGGGGCTGCTGCCGCTGCCGGCGGTCTATCGCGACCTGTTCCTCAAGACCGGCAAGGAGCCCCTGGAAGCGTGCGTCGAGCTGGTCCAGGTGGACCCGTCGTCACGCCATGTCTTCGCGGACGGCACGGACGTCTCCTTGCCGAACGCGTCCCGCGCGGGCGTCGTCACCGCACTCACCGAGGCACTCGGCGCGGGCGCGGGTGATCGGTGGGGCGACTTCCTGGTGCGGGCACGCGAGGCCTGGGACCGCACGCGCAGGCCGCTCCTGGAGGAGCCCCTGTGGCCCAACTGGCAGGTGCTCGCCGACCGCGAGCCCTACCCCGCGGTGCCGCACAAGCGTCTGTTGCGCACCCGGCGGGCCGCAACCCTCGCCGAGGTCGGCGCCTGGGAGCTGCGCGACCCGCGCCTGAGTGCCCTCCTGGAGAGCCACGCACTCGCGTACGGGCTGGACCCGCGCGTCGCCCCGGCGAGCGCCGCCGTGCTGCCGTACATGGAGCACGCCTTCGGCACCTGGTATGTGCGCGGTGGGATAAGGGAGTTGGCGCGCGCGGTGTACGAGCGGTGCCTGGCCCGGAAGGTCGAGTTCGTCTTCGGCGCCGAGGTCACGGGGGTCGTCGAGAAGGATGGCCGGGCCGCGGGGGTCGAGCTGCGGGACGGGACCGTCGCCGAGGCGGACACGGTCGTCGGCAGCGGACCCTGGCGGCTGAGCGGCCTGAGCCGTCCCGAGCTGTATGTGGAGGGCGGCGTGCAGCCGGCCCCGGAGAGCCTCTTCGCCGGGAAGGTCGTGGTCTGTCTCGCGCTGCGCGGCGCGCGCCAGGACGGCACCGCGCATCGCACGGTCGTCCACACCACCGACCGGGAGGAGGAGCTCGACCTCTTCGGGCCCGGTACACCGCCCGAGCGGCCGACCGTGTGGGTCGACCGGCCGAACGACCCGCGGCTGCGCCCCGATGACGCGCACGAGTCGGTGGTGCTCACGTCGACGGTGCCGTCCCAGGCCCACCACGACTGGACGGCGGCCGGCGCCGCGGACGCCTTCGCGGACCGTATGACCGCCACCGCCGAGCGGGCCGTTCCGGGGCTGCGTGAGCGGGTGCTGTGGCGCGAGGTACGCACCCCCGTGCACACGGAGGAGGAGACCGGCGCCCAGGGCGGCGGCATACCCGCGCCCTCGCTGTCGGGCGCGGCAGGGACTCGGCTGCACCCCGCGAACAGCACTCGCCTGCCGGGCCTGTTCGCGGTCGGCGGCTGGGCCCACCCGGGCGGCGGCCTGCCCCACGCGGGTATGTCGGGCGCGCTGGTGGCCGGACTGATCGTGGAAGGACCGGAGTTCCGGGGCTCGCAGTGATCCCGGCACGCTGAAGGAGAAGTGGGTCGGAGCACCAAGTCCGGTGCGGGCCGGCCCCAGTACCGGGGGCCGCTTTCAGCACCGGAGGCCGCTCCTCAGTGCCGGCGCCGCCTTCAGCACCAGGCGCCACCTCGGTACCGGATGCCGCCTTCCGTACGGGGGGCGGCCCCTCAGTACCGGTACTGCTGCTCGTCGTACCCAGTGCCGTTGTTGGTGCCATTGCCGTTGTTGGTGCCATTGCCGTTGTTGGTGCCGTTGCCGTTCTCCTGGTACGGGTACGGCTGCTCCGGCGGGAGTTCGCCGCCGTACTCGTCGGTGCGCTGCTGCGGCACCCAGACGCCACCGGGAGGGGTGCCGTCACCGTACGTACCGGCGGCGTACTGGTCCTGCCCGTAGCCCTGCTGCGCGTACTGCTGCTGCTCGCCGCCACCGTAGGTGGTGTTGTCGTACGAGGCACCGCTGTACGTCTGCGTGCCGATGTACGGGTCGGAGTAGGCGGCGTACTGCTGCTGACCGTTGTTGTCGTAGCCGTACTGCTGCTGGTCGTAGCCCGAGTAGCCGTCGTACGCATAGGCCTGCTGGTCCTGGCCCTGGGCGGCGGATGCGTAGGACTGCTGGTCCTGGCCCTGATCGGCGGATGCGTAGGACTGGTCGGCCGCCGCCGCGTACGCGGCGGCGTCGTATACGCCGTAGGAGCCGGTGTCGTCGGGCAGGGGCTGCGGCTCGTACACGGCGGTGCTCTCGGCGGGGCCGGGCTCACCCGAACCCGGCGGCATGAAGCGGTCGGACTGCGCGGGCGAGAAGACGTCGTCGTCGCCGGCGAACTCGTCCTGCTGCGCAAATACCGTGGTGTCGGCCGCTTCGGGGCCGGAGACCTCCAGCGTCGGATCCTGGCGCTCCGGCTCACCGCGGCGACGCTTGCTCGTGCCCTTGGCCTTGTCGGCGCCCTGGCGGTTGCCGACAGCCCAGCCTTCCGCGAACCCGCGGCGGAACGACATCGTCACGTACGTCTGCCCGACCGCGAACGCCGCGGCGCCCAGGCCGATGACCACAACGGAGGGAATCAGCACACCGAGGACCACGCCGAGGAAGCCCGCGAAGGCGAGCAGTCGGTAGCGCAGCCTCGCCTTGTACTGCAGCAGGACCTCGCCGAGCAGCCAGAGCGCGACGACGCCGAAAGCGATATAGAGGACCGTCCAGCCCATGTACGCCCCTCTCCCAGTGGCCGCTACGCAGTGTGTCGTACGCGGGTGCAACCGGTCTAGGCCTGCTACGGATGGTGCAGACCCAGGTTGTCGTAAATTTCCAGCGTTGCCGTGGAGTTGTTGAGCGTAATGAAGTGCAGTCCGGGGACTCCCTCGGCCAACAGTCTCGCGCAGAACTCCGTCGCGAACTCGATGCCAATGGAGCGTACAGCCGCCGCATCATCTTTGGCTGTGAGGATTCGCTCTTTCAGAACGTCCGGGAACGAGGCATTGCTGAGCTTCGGAAGCCTCTCCAGCATCTTCACACTCGTCACCGGCATGACCTCGGGAATCACCGGGGTCGCACAGTCGGCCGCGGCGACACGGTCGCGCAGGCGGAGATACGACTCGGGATGGAAGAACATCTGCGTGATCGCGTAGTCGGCGCCGGCGCGGCACTTGTCGACGAAGTGCCCGGTGTCCAGGTCCCAGGCCTCGGAGCGCGGGTGCATCTCGGGGAAGGCCGCGACACCGACACAGAAGTCGCCGGACTCCTTGATGAGACGGACGAGATCGGCCGCGTAGGTCAGGCCCTGGGGGTGCGGCACCCAGTCGCCCATGGGGTCGCCGGGCGGGTCGCCGCGCACGGCGAGGATGTTGCGGATCCCGGCGTCCGCGTACTGGCCGATGATGTTGCGCAGCTCCGCGATGGAGTGGTTGACCGCGGTGAGGTGGGCGACCGGGGTGAGCGTCGTGTCGGCGACGATCTGCTCCGTCTCCTTGACCGTGCCCGCACGGGTGGATCCACCGGCCCCGTACGTCACCGAGACGAAGTCGGGCGCGACCGCCTCCACCCGACGCAGCGCGTTCCACAGGTTCCGCTCGCCCTTGGGGGTCTTCGGCGCGGAGAACTCGAACGAGTACGTCTTGTTGCCGGTCGCGAGCATGTCGCGCACGGTTCGTGCGTGGTCAGTCCTGGTGGAAGCAGATCCGAGGGCCATACCCGCAGGTTAGCCAGGGGGATCGGGTCCCCCAACCGCACGGCCGAGAATTGTCCGATTTGTCGAAATCTTGTCCACTCCTCGGACAGCGGCCAGCCGACTATTCAGCCAATCCGACAACCATTCGGGGAACTCCCCCCGACGGCTACTCGGACAGCAGCTGTACGCCGCGCAGCCGCTTCGCGAACTCCGCCGCCGCCGCTCCCGGGTCGTCCGCCTCGGTGATCGCCCGCACCACGACGGCGCGGCGGGCGCCCGCCTCCAGCACCTCGTCGAGGTTGCCCAGGTCGATGCCGCCGATGGCGAACCAAGGGCGGTCGGTGCCCAGCGAGGCCGTGTACCGGACCAGGTCCAGGCCGGGTGCGTGGCGGCCGGGCTTGGTGGGGGTCGGCCAGCAGGGGCCGGTGCAGAAGTAGTCCACGCCCTCCTGGACGGCGGCTGCCGCAGCCTCGGACTCGGCGTGGGTGGAGCGGCCTATCAGGATCTCGTCGCCGAGGATGGCGCGGGCGGCGGGAACCGGGAGGTCGCCCTGGCCCAGGTGCAGCACGTCGGCGCCGGCCGCGTGGGCCACATCCGCCCGGTCGTTGACCGCGAGCAGCTTGCCGTGGCGTGCGCAGGCGTCCGCGAAGACCTGGAGGTGCTCCAGCTCCTCGGCCGCCTCCATGCCCTTGTCGCGCAGCTGCACGATGTCGACACCGCCGTCCAGGACCGCGTCCAGGAATTCGGCGAGGTCGCCCTGGCGCCTGCGGGCGTCCGTGCACAGGTAGACGCGGGCGTCGGCGAGCTGGGCGCGCGCGGTGGCGGTGTTGTCGGGCATGCGTGTTACCCCCGTTGTCGGTGCGTGGGGACCACGGCGGCCGGGGTGGCCCATGGCCGCCGTGGTCCGAACGTCGGACGGTCTGTCTCGGTCAGACGGCGAGCGCCTGGGCGCGACGCTTCACCTCCGTGCCGCGATTCTCGCTGAGAGCCTGCGCGGGGGTACCGGGCAGGCTCGGGTCGGGGGTGAAGAGCCACTCGAGCATCTCTTCGTCGGAGAACCCGTCGTCCCGCAGGAGCGTCAAAGTGCCTGTCAGGCCCTTGACGACCTTCTGCTCGGCCCCGTCGATGAAAGCGGCGGGGACGTGCAGCGCGCGGTTCTCACCACGGCGTACGGCGATCACCTGGCCCTCCCTGACCAACTGCCGGACGCGGGTCACCTCGACACCGAACTGTTCGGCGATGTCGGGGAGGGTGAGCCAGGCGGGGACGAGAGCATCGATCTTTGCGTCAATCTCGGTCACAGGACAAGCCTGCCATCCCGGACTGACACTCGGTAGCCGAGCCCCGTCAGGATCAGGTCACAGAGCGGCCGGATCGCCCGTCGGATCGGGTCACCGCACGGCCGGATCGCCCGCCCGGCACCGGTTCCGCCCACGGCGAACCACCCCCGCTACGGCGTCGGCGTCGCCGTCTTCAGCGGCCGCGACGGGTCCGACAGCAGCTCCGGGTCCATCGGAGTGCCCGCCTCGATGAGTTTCCGGCCCTGGGCCAGGTCCCTGGGCCGGCCGACCGCGAGGAGGGCGACCAGACGGCCGTCATGCAGCCAGCAGACCGTCCAGGCGGCGCCGGACGGGTCACCGCGCCAGACGGTGGTGTCGGCGGGTGCGTGGTGGCCGACGTACTGGACGAAGCGGCCGAACTGCTCGGACCAGAAGTACGGGACGGGGTCGTACGCCACAGGGGACTCGCCGATGATGTTCGCCGCCACCGTGCGCGGACCCTGCAGGGCGTTGTCCCAGTGGTGGACCAGAAGGCGGTCCTCGTACCTTCCCGAAGGGAAGGAAGCGCAGTCGCCGACCGCGTACACGTCCGGCACCGAGGTGCGCAGATGGTCGTCGGCCACGACCTCGCGGTGGGCGCCGAGCTCGATGCCGGAGCCGCTGAGCCAGCCGGTGGCGGGGCGCGCGCCGATGCCGACGACGACGGCGCCCGCGGGCACCCGGGAGCCGTCGTCCAGCACCACCGCGCCCGGCTCGACGCGCTCCACGCGCGCGTGGGTGCGCAACGAGGCCCCGCTGTCCGCGTACCAGGCGGCCATCGGCGCGGCCACCTCGGCGGGCAGTGCCCCGGCGAGCGGCCGGTCGGCCGCCTCGATGACGGTCACCGCGCACCCCGCCTCACGTGCCGCGGTGGCGAACTCGGCGCCGATCCAGCCCGCCCCCACCACCACGATGTCGTGCTGCTGGGCGAGCACGGGACGCAGCCGCTCCGCGTCGTCCAGGGTGCGCAGCACATGGACCCCGGGCACGCCCTCGGCGCCCGGCAGCCGGATCGGTTCCGCACCCGTCGCGATGACCAGGACGTCGTACGGCACCGGCCCCGCGGCAGTGTCCAGCTCATGGTCTTCGGGGCGTACGCCGAGCGCCTCGCGCCCGAGCCGCAGGTCGATGTCCAGTGCCTCGAAGTCGAGGTCGAAGGCGGAACCCTCGGCCTTGCCGAGCAGTACCGCCTTGGACAGCGGTGGCCGGTCGTACGGCTGGTGCGGCTCCGCCCCGATCAGCGTCACGCCGCCGCCGAAGCCCTGTTCCCGCAGGGCTACCGCGGTCTGCACGCCGGCCATGCCCGCGCCCACGACGACGACCTGCCGTACCGTCCGCTCCTGAACCTGCGTCTCCTCGGTCACCTGATCACCATAGACAGCCGGCAATTCGTCAGTCAGGGTGCGTGCTCAGTGACGTGCTCCACACCGCCGCTCCTGACCTGCTCCGCACGACTGGGCCGCACCGCTCGGACGGACCCACTCCGCACGACTAGGCCGCACCGCTCGAACGGACCTCTTCCACCACACTGGTCCCGCTGCCCCGCTGCGATTCCCACTCCCAGCTCTCCTCCAGGCGTACGCGCCCGCCGGGCAGTTCCGCCACGCGCGACACGCAGTGCCCCGAGGAGGTGCTGCCGTCGCGCTTCAGCTGTACGTACCGGAAGTCGAGGCGGTCGCCCTCGCGAGTACCCAGGAGATGACCGCGTACGACGTCACCGCCTTCGTATTCGGCCCAGATCTCGCCGTCCCGCTCGTGGTACGTGAAACGGGTGCGAGTACCCACCTGACCCGGCGCCTGGTCGGCGACCGGGGACAGGACGAGGCCGTCGAGCGAACGGGCCATGGACGGAGGCTCCCTTACTGAGACATACGGCGGCGAGCTAGGCTGGCCAACGTAAAGCACTCGCGGGAGTCCGGACGCACCGGGCTGAGAGGGAGGCTGGACGGCCTCCGACCGTACGAACCTGATCCGGGTCATGCCGGCGAAGGGAGGGGCTGGACGCCCATGTCGCATACACCGTCCGACACATCTCGTACATCCCTGTCATCGGGCACCTCAGACGTCCTTGTCATCGGGGGCGGAATCATCGGGCTGGTGACGGCCTGGCGGGCCGCGCAGCGCGGGTTGACCACCACGCTGGTGGACCCCGAGCCCGGCGGCGGCGCCGCACAGGTCGCGGCCGGTATGCTCGCCGCCGTCACCGAACTGCACTACGGCGAACAGACCCTGCTGGGCCTCAACCTCGCTTCCGCACACCGCTATCCGGACTTCGTCGCCGAGCTCACCGAGGCGACGGGCCAGGACCTCGGCTACCGCCGGTGCGGCACCCTGGCCGTCGCACTGGACGCCGACGACCGCGCCCACCTGCGCGAACTGCACACCCTGCAACGTCAGTCGGGGCTCGACTCGGAGTGGCTCAGCGGCCGTGAGTGCCGCCGCCTGGAGCCGATGCTCGCGCCCGGCGTGCGTGGCGGTCTGCGGGTCGACGGCGACCACCAGATCGATCCGCGCCGACTGGCGAAAGCCCTGGTCACGGCATGCGAGCGGGCCGGAGTGATGTTTTGCCGGAGGTGGGCCGAACGCCTGGGCGTGGTACGGAACCGGGCCCAGGGAGTCGTCACCGGAGACGGCAGCGAGCTGTCGGCCGGGCAGGTGGTCCTCGCCGCGGGCAGCCTCAGCGGGCGCCTCGCGGGGGTTCCCGAGGACGTACTGCCGCCCGTGCGCCCCGTGAAGGGGCAGGTGCTGCGGCTGACCGTGCCACGGCCGTACGCGCCCTTCCTCAGCCGCACCGTGCGCGCCGTCGTGCGCGGCAGTCACGTCTACCTGGTGCCGCGCGAGAACGGCGAGCTCGTCGTCGGCGCGACCAACGAGGAGCTCGGCTGGGACACGACGGTGACCGCGGGCGGCGTGTACGAGCTGCTGCGCGACGCCCATGAGCTGGTCCCCGGGATCACCGAGCTGCCGCTCACCGAGACCCGCGCCGGACTGCGCCCCGGCTCGCCCGACAACGCACCGCTGCTCGGACCGACCGAGCTCGACGGGCTCCTCCTGGCAACCGGGCACTACCGCAACGGCGTCCTGCTGACACCCGTCACCGGTGACGCGATGGCGCATGCCCTGACCACCGGTGAACTGCCGGACGTGGCACGCCCCTTCACCCCCAAGCGCTTCAGCCCGGCCCGCACGGAGCAGCCCGTATGAGCATCCTCGTCAGCGTCCTCGTCAACGGAGAGCGGCAGCGGATCGCCGCCGGCACCGCTCTCGACACGCTCGTCGCGGCGCTCACCCCGGCCCCGTCCGGTGTCGCCGCCGCGCTCAACGAAACCGTCGTCCCGCGCGGGCAGTGGTCGTCCACCGCCCTCTCCGAGGGAGACCGCGTCGAAGTCCTCACCGCCGTCCAAGGAGGCTGACCCATGGCCGACGATCCCTTTCTCCTCGGTGGTACGTCCTTCACGTCCCGTCTGATCATGGGTACGGGGGGTGCGCCGAGCCTGGATGTCCTGGAGCGCTCGCTCGTCGCCTCCGGCACGGAGCTGACGACGGTCGCGATGCGGCGCGTAAACGCTTACGTGCACGGTTCGGTGCTGTCCGTCCTCGACCGGCTCGGCATCCGGGTGCTGCCGAACACGGCGGGCTGCTTCACCGCGGGCGAGGCCGTACTGACCGCCCGCCTCGCGCGCGAGGCGCTGGGCACCGACGTGATCAAACTGGAGGTCATCGCCGACGAGCGCACGCTGCTACCCGATCCGATCGAGCTGCTCGACGCGGCGGAGACGCTGGTGGACGACGGGTTCACGGTGCTGCCGTACACGAACGACGACCCGGTGCTCGCGCGGAAACTGGAAGACGTCGGGTGCGCGGCGATCATGCCGCTGGGGTCACCGATCGGGTCCGGGCTCGGGATCCGGAACCCGCACAACTTCCAGCTGATCGTGGAGCACGCGCGCGTGCCGGTGATTCTGGACGCGGGGGCCGGTACGGCGTCCGATGCCGCGCTCGCGATGGAGCTGGGGTGTGCGGGGGTGATGCTGGCCTCGGCCGTGACCCGGGCCCAGGAGCCCGTGCTCATGGCCGAGGGCATGCGGCATGCGGTGGAGGCGGGGCGGCTCGCCTACCGTGCGGGGCGGATTCCTCGGCGGCACTTCGCCGAGGCGTCGTCTCCGGCGGAGGGCTTGGCCCGGCTGGACCCGGAGCGGCCCGCCTTCTGAGTTCGGCCATCCGCCGTCCGCCGTCCGCCGTCCGTGGCTGCGGCTTCAGGCCTCTCTCGCCCGCGCACCGCCCGTTTCCACCTCGTTGAAAAGTGCGGGTCTCCCGTGGGGCGACCCGCGGTCGGCGGCTGCCGGATGTCCCTCGGCCCGTGCGGCGACCCGCCGTCGGCGGCTGCCGGATGTCCCCCGGCCCGTGCGACGTGCGTCACAGGTCGGCTTCAGTCCAGACCCGGTATCGGCTGAACGGGTGGGGGGTGACAGTGGTGGCTCGTAGACTCACCTGCGTGGATACGACCCTTCAGGACCCGCTTGTCGGGCAGCTGCTCGACGGCCGCTATCGCGTGGAAGCGCGGATCGCGGTCGGCGGGATGGCCACGGTCTACCGGGCCCTGGACACCCGCCTCGACCGTGTGCTCGCCCTCAAGGTGATGCATCCGGCCCTGGCCGCCGACGGCTCGTTCGTCGAACGGTTCATCCGTGAGGCCAAGTCGGTGGCCCGGCTCGCGCACCCCAATGTGGTGCAGGTCTTCGACCAGGGGGCGCACGGGTCGTACGTCTACCTGGCCATGGAGTACGTCGCCGGGTGCACCCTGCGCGACGTGCTGCGCGAGCGCGGGGCCCTCCAGCCGCGGGCCGCGCTCGACATCCTGGAGCCGGTACTCGCCGCGCTCGGCGCGGCCCACCGCGCCGGGTTCGTGCACCGCGACATGAAGCCGGAGAACGTCCTCATAGGGGATGACGGCCGGGTCAAGGTGGCGGACTTCGGCCTCGTACGGGCCGTGGACACCGTCACCAACACGACGGGCGCCGTCCTCGGCACCGTCTCCTATCTCGCCCCCGAGCAGATCGAGCACGGCACCGCCGACGCCCGCGTCGACGTGTACGCGTGCGGAATCGTCCTCTACGAGATGCTCACCGGCGGCAAGCCGCACTCCGGGGACTCCCCCGCCCAGGTGTTCTACCAGCACCTCCACGCGGACGTACCGCCGCCGTCGGCCGCCGTACCGGGACTGGCGTACCAGCTCGACGAGCTGGTCACCTCCGCGACCGCGCGCAACCCCGAGGTCCGCCCGTACGACGCGGTGGCGCTGCTCGGGCAGGTGCTGGAGGCGCGGGCGGGGCTCAGCGCCGAGCAGCTCGACGCCGTACCGCCGCAGGCCCTCAGCATGGGTCACCACAATGCCGAGGACCGTACGAGTGTGATCCCGCGCTCGCTGTCCGTGCAGCGCCCGCTGCCGGTGAACGAGTACCACTATGACGAGGCCGCCGCCGACGCCGTGCTCAACCCGACCAGCCGGTTCGAGCGGACCAGCCAGTTCGCGTCCGAGGGGGCCCCACCCTCACGGCGCGGCACGGGCCGCCCCCGGCGCGGAATGATCGCGATCGTCACCGCGGTCCTACTGGTGCTCGGCCTCGGCGCGGGCGTCTGGTACATCAACTCGGGCCAGTTCACCAAGGTCCCGGCGGTCCTGGCGATCACCGAGGAGCAGGCCAAGGACCGGCTGGCGGACGCCGGGCTCGACGCCGGTGACGTCAAGCACGCGTACAGCGACACCGTGGAGCGCGGCACCGTCGTCAGCAGCAACCCTGAGGTCGGCGCCCGGATCCGGGACAACGACTCCGTGGACCTGACCATCTCCGACGGCCCGGAGACGGTGAAGGTGCCCGACCTCCCGGGCGCGGCGCTGGACAGCGCGAAGTCCAAGCTGGAGGACAGCGGCCTGGCGGCCGGTCTGGTCACCCGTGAGTTCAGCGACGACGTACCCAATGGCTCCGTGATCAGCACGGACCCGGCAGCGGGCACCGAGCGCCACGCGGGTTCCACCGTCGCCATCACGGTCAGCAAGGGCAGCCCGATCGAGGTGGCCGACGTCACGGGAGCGTCCGTCGAGGACGCCACCGCGGAGCTGGAGGAGGCAGGTCTGAAGGTGAAGATCGCCTCCGCGCAGGTCAATTCGGAGTTCGACAAGGGACTGGTCGCCAAGCAGTCCCCGGGCGAGGGCCGGGAGGCCGCCGAGGGCGACACCGTCACGCTGACGATCTCCAAGGGTCCCGAGCTGGTCCAGGTGCCGGACGTCGTGGGGGACAGCGTGGACGACGCGAAGCAGGCGCTTCAGGACGCCGGGTTCCAGGTCCACGAGGACCGCGGACTGCTCAACCTCTTCGGGAACACGGTGAAGAGCCAGTCGGTGGACGGCGGCGATACGGCGCCCAAGGGGTCGACGATCACCATCGAGATCGCGTGAGCCGCACCGCGTCGGCCCCCGCCGGCCCCGTGCACGAGGTCCGCCGACGGGACGGGAGAACGCGCGTGACACCCTGGCGGGTGTGACCAGCAAGCAGCTTCGCAACCCCGTCGGCGGCCATGTCCCCGTGGCCGGCGGCCTCAACTCCGTCGGCCTGAGCTACGCCCGCGAGCTCAAGGCCGAGACCGTTCAGGTCTTCGTCGCCAACCCGCGGGGCTGGGCGACGCCGGACGGCAACCCCCGGCGGGCCGAAGAGGACGCGGCGTTCCGGGCGGCCTGCGCCGCCGAGTCGATCCCCGCGTACGTCCACGCCCCGTATCTGATCAACTTCGGCTCGCACACCGAGGCGACGGTCGAGAAGTCCGTGGAGTCGCTGCGGCACTCGCTGCGCCGGGGCCGGGAGATCGGCGCCCTGGGTGTGGTCGTGCACACGGGGAGCGCCACCGGAGGCAGGGAGCGTTCCGTGGCTCTCGCTCAGGTGCGCGAGCATCTGCTGCCGCTGCTCGACGAGCTGACCCACGACGACGACCCGTTCCTGCTCCTGGAGTCGACCGCCGGTCAGGGCGCTTCCCTCTGTTCCCGCACCTGGGACTTCGGACCGTACTTCGAGGCGCTCGACGCGCATCCGAAGCTGGGCGTCTGCCTCGACACCTGCCACATCTACGCGGCCGGCCACGACCTGACCGGGCCGAGCGGGATGCACCAGACCCTCGACCTGCTGGTGGACACGGTCGGTGAGGGCCGCCTCAAGCTGATCCACGCCAACGACTCCAAGGATGTGGTCGGCGCCCACAAGGACCGCCACGAGAACATTGGCTCCGGCCATATCGGCGAGGATCCGTTCCGGGCCCTGATGACCCACCCCGCGACCGAGGGCGTACCTCTGATCATCGAGACGCCGGGCGGCCGGGAGGGGCACGCGAGGGATATCGAACGCCTGAAGAAACTCCGCGAATAAGGAATACCCCCTGGGGGTATCCAGTTGGTGCAGGACAACAGGCACCACTACCCGACTCCGGGGGCTTCCATGCGGCACGACGCACACGCCCACGAACCGCACGCTCACGAATCACACGCTCATGCGTCGCGCAGTCACGCAGCACACGGCCACGAGACGCACAGCCTCGGCAGCGGGGCCACCTGGTCCATGGCCGCACAGGCGACCCTCCACTGCCTCACCGGCTGCGCCATCGGCGAGGTCCTCGGCATGGTGATCGGGACCGCACTGGGCTGGGGCAACGTACCGACACTGATCCTGGCGATCGCGCTCGCCTTCTTCTTCGGTTATCTGCTCACGCTGCGCGGTGTGTTGAAGGCAGGCATCGGCCTGAAGGCCGCGATCCGGGTCGCGCTCGCCGCCGACACCCTCTCCATCGCGGTGATGGAGCTGATCGACAACGGCGTGATCGCCCTGTGGCCGGGCGCGATGGACACGGAGCTCGCGGACGCGGCGTTCTGGTGGGTGCTGGCCATCGCACTCGCCGCCGCGTTCGTGATCACCACCCCGGTCAACAAGTGGATGATCGGCCGGGGCAAGGGCCACGCGGTGGTGCATCAGTACCACTGACCAGCACAGAAGCAGGGGCGACGGAGGACTCAGAGCTCGGGGCCGTCGCCGGGCTCCTCCTGATAGGAGTAGCGCTGCTCACGCCACGGGTCACCGACGTTGTGGTAGCCGCGCTCCTCCCAGAAGCCGCGGCGGTCCGCCGTCATGTACTCCACCCCGCGGACCCACTTGGGGCCCTTCCAGGCGTAGAGCTGCGGCACGACGAGGCGGAGCGGGAAGCCGTGTTCCGCCGTCAGGAGTTCGCCGTCCTTGTGGGTGGCGAACATCGTGCGGTCGGAGGCGAAGTCGTCGAGGCGTAGGTTCGAACTGAACCCGTACTCGGCCCAGACCATGACATGCGTGACGGCGGGTGCCGGCGGGGCGATCTCCAGGATCGTCCGAGCGGGAATGCCGCCCCACTCCGCCCCGACCATGCTGAACTTCGTGACGCAGTGCAGATCGGCCGTGACAGAGGCGTACGGCAGGGCCGTGAACTCCTCGTGGGTCCAGCAGTGCTTCTCACCGTCGGCGGTCGCGCCGAAGACCCTGAACTCCCAGCGTTCGGGGCGGAACTTGGGTACGGGACCATAGTGCGTAACCGGCCAACCGCGCTGCAGTCGCTGCCCCGGCGGAAGCTCGAACTGCGCCGCTTCTCCAGATTCACGCTCCACCGGCTGACCCATGACTCCATCCTGACAGACCCCGGGCGATGCACCTGACCAGCCCGACTGCGATTCCGGCAACTCCTACTAAGCGTGCACTTACTGGACGTTCCGAGATTGCCGGTGCGAGGATGCGGCGCAATCTGCCCCCGTTCCCCGCCTGCTTGGAAGGAGCCTCTGCAATGCAGGGCGACCCCGAGGTCCTCGAGTTTCTGAACGAACAGCTCACCGGCGAGCTGACGGCGATCAACCAGTACTGGCTGCACTACCGCATCCAGGACAACAACGGCTGGACGAAACTCGCCAAGTACACGCGTTCCGAGTCCATCGATGAGATGAAGCACGCGGACAAGATCACCGAGCGCATCCTCATGCTGGACGGCCTGCCGAACTACCAGCGGCTGTTCCACGTCCGGGTGGGGCAGACCCTCACCGAGATGTTCCAGGCCGACCGGCAGGTGGAGGTCGAGGCGATCGACCGTCTCAAGCGGGGGATCGAGGTAATGCGGGCGAAGGGCGACATCACCTCCGCGAACATCTTCGAGGACATCCTCGAGGACGAGGAGCACCACATCGACTACCTGGACACGCAGCTCGAACTGGTCGAGAAGCTCGGCGAGGCGCTCTACATCGCGCAGCAGATCGAGCAGCCGGACAGCTGACGGGCCCGCTAGGCCGCCTCGTCCAACGACGTAGGCACCGGGACCTGCGAGAGGACCGGCTGACCCTCGTCCGCCAGTTCGCGACGCGGGCATGCTCCCCGGCCCAGCAGGGCCTGAATGCGGCGGACGCACGAACCGCAGTCCGTGCCCGCCTTGCTCGCCGACGCTATCTGGCGAGGGGTGCAGACCCCGTCCTCCGCGTGCTTCTTCACCTGCGCCTCGGTGACACCGAAGCAGTTGCAGACGTACACGCGGTCCACCTCCCGACGGGGGATTCCTAGGTCGCGCCATCCCGATAATCGGTGAGGCTAACCTAACCTTACCCGTCCTGCAGAGACCGCAAAAGTGCGGCGGGGCGCGGATCGTATGTGATCCGCGCCCCAATTCACGCTCCTGTAACAGCCGAAACCGCTGCGCGTCCGCTACTGGTCGCGGTACATCTCCGCGACGAGGAAGGCCAGGTCAAGAGACTGGCTGCGGTTCAGACGGGGGTCACAGGCCGTCTCGTACCGCTGGTGCAGATCGTCGACGAAGATCTCGTCGCCGCCGCCCACGCACTCGGTGACATCGTCGCCGGTGAGCTCGACATGGATGCCGCCCGGGTGGGTGCCCAGACCCTTGTGGACCTCGAAGAAGCCCTTGACCTCGTCCAGCACGTCGTCGAAGCGGCGGGTTTTGTGGCCGGAGGCCGCCTCGTAGGTGTTGCCGTGCATCGGGTCGGTGATCCAGGCGACGGTCGCCCCGGAGGCGGTGACCTTCTCGACCAGCTCGGGCAGCTTGTCGCGGACCTTGTCCGCGCCCATCCGCACGATGAAGGTGAGACGGCCCGGCTCTCGGTCCGGGTCGAGGCGCTCGATGTACTGCAGCGCGTCCTCGGCCGTCGTCGTCGGGCCCAGCTTGATGCCGATCGGGTTGCGGATCTTCGAGGCGAACTCGATGTGCGCGCCGTCCAGCTGGCGGGTGCGCTCACCGATCCACACCATGTGGCCCGACACGTCGTACAGAAGACCCGTACGCGAGTCGACCCTGGTCAGCGCCGACTCGTAGTCGAGGAGCAGCGCCTCGTGGGAGGCGTAGAACTCGACGGTCCTGAACTCCTCCGGGTCGGCACCGCAGGCCTGCATGAAGTTCAGCGCCTGGTCGATCTCGCGCGCCAGCTGCTCGTAGCGCTGGCCCGACGGGGACGACTTCACGAAGTCCTGGTTCCAGGCGTGCACCTGGCGCAGGTCGGCGTAGCCGCCGGTGGTGAAGGCGCGCACCAGGTTGAGCGTGGAGGCGGACGCGTTGTACATGCGCTTCAGGCGCTCGGGGTCCGGGATGCGGGACTTCTCGTCGAAGGCGAAGCCGTTGACCGAGTCGCCGCGGTACGTCGGCAGGGTCACGCCGTCGCGGGTCTCGGTGCCCTTGGAGCGCGGCTTGGAGTACTGGCCCGCGATCCGGCCCACCTTCACGACCGGCACGGAGGCCGCATAGGTCAGGACGGCGCCCATCTGGAGCAGGGTCTTGAGCTTGGCCCGAATGTGGTCGGCGCTCACGGCGTCGAACGACTCGGCGCAGTCGCCGCCCTGCAGAAGGAACGCGTCGCCCTTCGCGACGGCCGCCAGACGGGCGCGCAGCTGGTCGCACTCGCCCGCGAAGACGAGCGGCGGATACGACTGGAGGTCCGCGATCACATCGCGCAGAGCCTCGGCATCGGGGTACTCGGGCTGCTGCGCCGCGGGCAGGTCTAGCCAGCTCGCCTTGGCGGCGATGGCTTGGGATTCAGCGTTCACGGTCACCTCGTAAACATTACGGGGTCATGTCGAGCCTCCCTTCACCTGCTCACGAATTGAGACGGGCCGAACTCGACGGGGGCACACGCCGGACGGCCGTACAAAAGGTTCGTACGACCGCCCGGAACAGGCGAGAGGCGGCTAGTCGACGTCGAGCCGGTTGCGGTCGATGCTGATCCGCACGCCGCCGTGGGTCTCGGTCGTGTCGCCGACGTACTGGTGGATCCGCTGGTGCTTGGGCCACAGGCTCGCGGGGATCGCCGAGTCCGTGGTCGTCGACTCGTAGTTCCAGCGGGCGAAGTGGATCACGTCGGGCGGGGTGATGTTCTGCGCGTTGGCCACCAGGTCGGTGATCAGGGAGGAGACGCTGCCGTAGGCGCCGGAGCGGTAGCCGAGCTGGTGCAGGCGCTCGGTGTAGGCGTCGATGTAGGCCAGCACCCGGGTGGTCACCGTGCCGCCGCGTGCGTAGTGCTCCAGGTCGTTGTAGATCACCGAACCCTTGCCGAGGCCCAGCGCGGCGGCCTGCTTGGCCGCGTCGTCGGCGGCCGCGGTGCCCTGCGGCACCGGGTCGGTGATCGAGGCACAGCCTCCGCCGCAGCTGCCGCCGTCGGAGGAGGGCTGTCGGCCCACGTACAGCGGGATGAAGCGCCAACCGTTGGCGTACTGCGCGCGCACCCAGGCGGCGGTCAGATTCGGCTGGGCGCAGGCGCGGTTGAGTCCGCCGATGTAGATGCCGACGGCGCCGTACTCGGACGCGTCCCGCCAGGCGTTCATCGCGGACTGGCTCGGCGCGGCGCAGGCGTCGAAGCCCTCGCCCCGGAAGGACGTGGCATCCGCGGGGACGGGCGCCGCCGCGGCCCGTTCGGCCTGCGCGGTCGCGACGGGCAGACCGGCGCTGCGCAGGATCCGCTGGATGCTGCCGCGGTCGTCGCCATACGCGGCGGTCACGGCGATGCGGTCGGCGGTGGCCCGGTAGGTGCGGGCCGTGCGGTTCTCGGTGACGGCGCTTCCGGCGGTGGTGGCGGGCTGGATGAGGAGCGCTTCGGTACGTCCCCGCAGGCGCGCCGGGCAGTCCTGCCGGCCCCCGGGCGTGCCGAGGTACACGGCGTGGCGGTCGAAGCGGACACAGGCGTCCGGGTTCTTCTCCAGGTCCACGATCTCCCAGGAGGCGGGGACGGCGAACTCGTGGCCGCGGTAGCTGACCTGGCTGATGTCGTCGGATTCGGCCGGACGCGGGGCAGACAGGGCGGTGCCGGGCCAGCCGGCGGCAAGGACCGCGGCGGTGGCGAGGGCCGTGAGCGCGCGTGCGCCGCTCCGGCGGGACAGGGGTGAACGAACTGCGTGAATGACTGGCTCCTAGGTCGGGCTCCTCGATCGGGCTGTGAACCCATCAATGGCCGCCGACCGGGCAGCCCGAACCCCGTCCTCACACGGTTCACGCTGTTGCCCGGCCACCGGCGTCGGGTAGGGTGCGGCGCATGTTCGCGCACTCGATCCAGACCTGGTGGTGGACCGCTCATCCGGCGGCCCGCTGACTGCGCGTACTCAAGACTTCGCGAAGGCCGCCCGAGGGGCGGCCTTCGGTGTTTTCCGGAGCCGTTCCTCTCTGAGTCACCCAGACCTCTCCGAGAAGGAACAGGACCGATGAACCTGCTCGATCTGCTGGACGATCCCCGTCCGTTCGCCCTGCTGCGCCGCCGCACGCCCGGCCGTGACCACCATGTGGTCGAGGTCCTGCTGGGCCCCGTCAGTACCTACGACCGTCTCGCCGACCTCCCCGACGAGGGCCTCGCGCTGATCCCCTACCGCCAGATCAGGGAGCGCGGCTTCGACGTCCGCGACGACGGCACGCCGCTCGCGGTGCTGACCCCGGAGGAGACGTACGAACTGCCGCTGGAACGGGCCCTGGCGGAGCTGCCGTCGCACGAGGTGCGGGTCGAGGGCGGTGGCTTCGACGTCGGCGACGAGGAGTACGCCGAGATCGTCGGGCGCGTCCTCGACGAGGAGATCGGGAGCGGCGAGGGCGCGAACTTCGTCATCCGGCGGACGTACGAGGGTGTGATCCCGGGGTTCGGGAAGGCCGACGCCCTGGCCCTCTTCCGGCGGCTGCTCATCGGCGAGCGGGGCGCGTACTGGACGTACGTCGTGCACACCGGGGAGCGGACGCTGGTCGGCGCGAGTCCCGAGGTGCATGTGCGGATGTCGGGCGGCACGGTCGTCATGAACCCGATCAGCGGGACGTACCGCTACCCGGCCGGGGGGCCGACGCCCGAGGGTCTGCTCGGCTTCCTCGCCGACGGCAAGGAGATCGAGGAGCTCTCGATGGTCGTCGACGAGGAGCTCAAGATGATGTGCACCGTCGGTGACATGGGCGGGGTGGTGATCGGGCCACGGCTCAAGGAAATGGCCCATCTCGCGCACACGGAGTACGAGTTGCGGGGCCGCTCCTCGTTGGACGTACGGGATGTGCTGCGCGAGACCATGTTCGCCGCCACCGTGACCGGGTCACCGGTGCAGAACGCGTGCCGGGTCATCGAGCGGCACGAGGTCGGCGGGCGGGGCTACTACGCGGGCGCGCTGGCGCTCATCGGGCGGTACGCGGGCGGCGGGCGGGAAGGTGCTGCCGGAGGGCGGGAAGGGGCGGTCGACGGGCGGGAAGGTGCTGCCGGAGGGCAGGAGGGTGCTGCCGGAGGGCGGGAAGGTGCTGCGGGTGCCCAGACCCTCGACTCCCCCATCCTCATCCGGACCGCCGACATCGACGCGGCGGGGCGGCTGCGGGTGCCGGTCGGCGCCACCCTCGTACGGGGATCGGATCCCGCGAGCGAGGTCGCCGAGACCCATGCGAAGGCGGCGGGCGTGCTCGCGGCGCTGGGGGTCCTGGACGGCAGGCCGCGCGAGGAGGGCGTACGGCCGCAACTGGCCGACGATCCGCGGGTGCGGGCGGCGCTCGACGGACGACGGGCCTCGCTCGCGCCGTTCTGGCTGCGGATGCAGGAGCGAACCGACGCGCTGGAAGGGCACGCGCTGGTCGTGGACGGCGAGGACACGTTCACGGCGATGCTCGCGCATGTGCTGCGGTCGTCGGGTCTTGACGTGACGGTGCGGCGGTACGACGAGCCGGGGCTGCGGGAGGCGGTCGCGCGGCACGAGGGGCCGCTCGTGCTGGGCCCCGGGCCGGGCGATCCGTGCGATGTGCACGACCCCAAGATGCGTTTCCTGCGCGAGCTGACGGCCGAGGTTCTGCGCACGCACGGCCACGGCGTGCTCGGGGTCTGCCTCGGCCATGAGCTGATCGCGGCCGAGCTGGGGCTGGAGATCGTCCGCAAGGAGGTGCCCTACCAGGGCGCGCAGACCGCGATCGACCTCTTCGGGCGGACGGAGACCGTCGGCTTCTACAACAGCTTCGTGGCGCGCTGCGACGACGAGGCGGCGGCCGAGCTGTCGGCCCATGGCGTCGAGGTCAGCCGCGGCGGGACCGGTGAGGTGCATGCGCTGCGCGGGCCACGTCGCGCCGGAGGCGCGCCCATGAACGCAGTCGCGGGTGTGCAGTTCCACCCGGAGTCGGTGCTGTCGCTGCGCGGCGCCGGGATCGTGCGGGAGTTGCTGGGTCAGCTGCGCGGGACCAGCACGTTCGCCGAGCGGCGGCCCGCGGTGTAGTCGGGGACGTTGCCCGGGGTGGTGTCGATGATCTCGTGGCCGACCGCGAGGAGTGCGGTGTCCTCGGTCAGGGAGACGTCGAGGCAGCGGACGTCGTGGTGTCCCGTGAAGGCCTGCTGGATCAGAGGCTTCTCGTCGGACTGGACGCCTAGGGCCAGGATCTCCACGGGCGCTCCGGGTGGTTGCCGGAATTGTCTGGTGCCGGCGCATGTACGGGGAGGGGGAGTGGGTGCGCGCGCGGTTCCGGTCTCCGGTCGGCCAGGCCTCGCCTGCCGTGATGTTCGGGGCGGGGCCGGGGCGGGGGCATCCGTCCTCGGTCTGGCGCGGAATCGGCTGCTCACCGACTTGGCGGCGTTGACGCGCCAGCCGCTGCGGGCGGACGTCCCCGCCCCGTCCCCTCCGGTGCGTCGGCGGGTGCGGGGCGTGGGGATGCATGCCCGGCTCAGCCGACACCCGGTGCCCTGCGGTACGCCGGCGGGTGCGGGGCGTGGACCCGCCGACTCAACCGACACCCCCATCCCCTCCGGTACGCCGACGAGTGCGGGGCGTGGACCCGCCGACTCAACCGACACCCCCATCCCCTCCGGTACGCCG
>NZ_JBHXMF010000043.1:0-29723 GCF_042721055.1 Streptomyces sp. NPDC058470 | reverse complement strand
GTGCGGGGCGTGGACCCGCCGACTCAACCGACACCCCCATCCCCTCCGGTACGCCGGCGAGTGCGCGAGCGTGGGGATGCCCCGCTCAGCCGAAGAAGACGCCTACCTCCTCGTAGAGCTTGGGGTCCACCGTCTTCAGTGTGGCCGTGGCTTCCGCGATGGGGACGCGGACGATGTCCGTGCCGCGCAGGGCGACCATCTTGCCGAAGTCGCCGTCCCGGACGGCTTCGATGGCGTGCAGGCCGAAGCGGGTGGCGAGCCAGCGGTCGAAGGCGCTGGGGGTACCGCCGCGTTGGACGTGCCCGAGGACCGTGGTCCTGGCCTCCTTGCCGGTACGCCTCTCGATCTCCTTGGCCAGCCATTCGCCGACACCGGAGAGCCGGACATGCCCGAAGGAGTCGAGCGAACCGTCCTTGAGGACCACGTCGCCGTCCTTGGGCATGGCGCCCTCGGAGACGACCACGATCGGGGCGTACGAGGCCCTGAAACGGGAGGTCACCCAGGAGCAGACCTGCTCCACGTCGAAACGCTGCTCGGGGATGAGGATGACGTTCGCGCCGCCCGCGAGGCCCGAGTGGAGGGCGATCCAGCCCGCGTGCCGGCCCATCACCTCGCAGACGAGGACCCGCATGTGCGACTCTGCGGTGGTGTGCAGCCGGTCGATCGCCTCGGTGGCGATGTTGACGGCGGTGTCGAAGCCGAAGGTGTAATCGGTGGCGGACAGGTCGTTGTCGATGGTCTTCGGTACGCCGACGACGGGAACGTCGAACTCGTCGGTGAGGCGAGCTGCGACGCCCAGCGTGTCCTCACCGCCGATCGCGATGAGCGCCCCGACGCCCTGCTTGGTGAGCGTCTCCTTGATCCGGCGGATGCCGTTCTCGACCTTGAGCGGGTTGGTGCGCGAGGAGCCGATGATGGTGCCGCCGCGGGGCAGGATGCCGCGCACGGCGGGGATGTCGAGCCGGACGGTGTCGCCTTCGAGCGGCCCCCGCCAGCCGTCCCGGAAACCGACGAAGTCATAGCCGTACTCCTGCACGCCCTTACGGACGATGCCCCGGATGACGGCGTTGAGCCCGGGGCAGTCGCCGCCTCCGGTCAGTACTCCGACCCGCATGGAAAAGTCCCTTCGCCATGGTTGGCTGATGGGACTCACGCTAATAGTGATCCAGGTCACTTTGGCATGGTGCGGAAGGTCAATTCCGGTGAATTGTGCGGGTGTTGATCACCTGTCGTCACCCGAAGGTGGACGACAGGCACATGTGCGCGAGCCCTACACCTCGTCGAGGCCGCGCTCGATCGCGTAGCGGACCAGCTCGACCCGGTTGTGGAGCTGCAGCTTGCCCAGGGTGTTCTGCACGTGGTTCTGGACGGTGCGGTGGGAGATGACCAGGCGCTCGGCGATCTGTTTGTAGCTGAGGCCCTTGGCGACCAGGCGGAGCACCTCGGTCTCGCGGTCGGTGAGCTGCGGGGCCCTGGGCTGGTCGCCGCCGGTGGCGGGCCCGGGGTCGGAGGCGAGGCGGCGGTACTCGCCGAGGACCAGGCCCGCGAGGCCCGGCGTGAACACCGGATCGCCGACGGCCGTGCGGCGCACCGCGTCGATCAGCTCCTCCGTGGACGCCGACTTGAGCAGATAGCCCGTCGCGCCGGACTTGACCGCCTCCAGGACGTCGGCGTGCTCACCGCTGGCCGACAGGACGAGGACGCGCAGCACCGGGTTGGCTCCGACCAGCTCCTTGCAGACCTGGACTCCGGGCTTGGCGGGCAGGTTCAGATCGAGCACGAGGACGTCGGGTGCGGCGGCCTGGGCACGACGCACGGCCTGTTCACCGTCGCCCGCGGTGGCCACCACGTCGAACCCGGCCTCGGCGAGGTCGCGCGCGACGGCGTCCCGCCACATCGGGTGATCGTCCACCACCATGACCCTGATCGGCCCATTGCCCTGCTCACTCATGCCCGCTCCGCCTTCCCCCGTGAACCCTTGGAACCCATCGAACCCCTCGGCGCTTCACGATCCTTCTCCGACTCCGACCCCGCCGCTTTCGGTACCTTCAGCTCGACTTCCGTGCCCTGCCCGGGGACCGAGATCAGCTCGGCCGCGCCGCCGATCTCGCGCAGCCGGCCGCGGATCGACAGGGCGACGCCGAGCCGCCCCTCACCCTCTGCCTGAGCGAGCCGCCCCTCCGGGATGCCGGGGCCCTCGTCGCGTACCGTCACGATCACCGTGTCCGGCTCGTCCTCGACCAGGATCCAGGCGCGGGCGTCTTCGCCGACGTGCTTGCGGACATTGTCCAGGGCCGCCCCGACAGCCGCGGTCAGCTCCCGGGCGGCGGCCGGGGCGAGCGGCACGGCCGCGCCCGGCTCGGAGAGCGTCACGCGCGCGGTGGCGTACGGGACCAGGAGCGCGCGCAGGTCGACGGGGCCCCCGGGGTTCTCGTCGTCCGGTTCGTCGACGGCGCGTACAAGGGCACCGAGCGCCGCGTCCTCGGACACCCGGGAGACGGGCACCAGGCCGCCCGAGACAAGCGTGCGCAGCGCCACCTCCTGCTCGCCGGCCATCCGGCCGAGCTCGGCCGCCTCGCCGCCGAGGGCGGAGGCGCGGCGCTGGACCATGGCGAGGACCTGGAGTACGCCGTCGTGGATGTCGCGGGCCAGACGCTCCCGTTCGCGGGTGGCGGCCTCGATCTCCAGGGCGCGGGCGAGGGTGCGCTCGGAGGCGCGGGCGACCTCGACGACGTACCCGATGGCGATGGAGGCGACCCAGACGAGGAGCACGTTGTGGATGGTGTCCCGGGTCGGGGCGCCGCGCTGGACGAGGTTGGCGACCGCGACGAGCGTGGAGGCGAACGCCGCCCAGCGCCAGCCGCCCTTGATCGCGAATGCCAGGACGGAGCCCGCGGTCCATATCGACGGCAGGGTCGGACCGCCGGCCTGTATCCGGGCCGCGTCGTCGGCGACCCGGGTGAGCAGGATGCCGACGAGCGCGATGGTGAGGTCGGCGGCGAGGAAACGCTTGGTGCAACTGGCCGCGTTGGCGACCCTGGGCAGCGTCGCGACGGTCCACACCACCAGCACGGCGAAGTACGCGATGGCCACCCAGGGCCGCGCGAACGTGTCGTAGGCGGTGACGAAGAGCCCGATCGCGTACACCATCGTCAGCAAGCGGTAGCCGCTGAGCGCACGCCACAGCGGCTGCTCGACCGACATCCTCATGACTCGCTCACGCTTGGTCATGTCCCCCACCCCATACCCCACACCCCACGCCGCTGACGAACGCGGCTAGGAACCGGCCCGTTCCTTCTCGGCAGCCTCAGCAGCCGCCTTTTCGGCCTCTGCCTCTGCCTCTGCCTCTGCGGCGACCTTCGCGGCCTGCTTCTGTGCCTGTTCGGCTTCCTTCTCGGCTTCCTTGTGCGCCTGCTTCTCGACCTTCGCCGCCTCCACGATCTGCCGCTTGGCGGCCGTCGCGTAGATGTCGACGTACTCCTGGCCCGAGAGCTTCATGATTTCGTACATGACCTCGTCGGTCACCGCACGCAGCACGAAACGGTCGTGCTCCATGCCGTGGTAACGGCTGAAGTCGAGCGGCTTGCCGATGCGGATTCCCGGGCGCATCAGCTTGGGCATCACCTTGCCCGGCGGCTGGATCTTCTCGGTGTCGATCATCGCGACGGGGATGACGGGCGCGCCGCCGGCGAGCGCCACGCGCGCGAGGCCGCCGGGTTTACCGCGGTAGAGCCGGCCGTCGGGCGAGCGTGTGCCCTCCGGATAGATGCCGAACAGCTCACCGCGCTCCAGGACGTCGATACCGCTCTTGACGGCCGCCTCGCCCGCACCGCGCGCACCGGAGCGGTCCACCGGGAGCTGGCCGACGCCCTTGAAGAAGGCGGCGGTCATCCGGCCCTTGATCCCGGGCGTCGTGAAGTACTCGGCCTTCGCGATGAAGGTCACCTTGCGATCGAGGACTGCGGGCAGGAAGAACGAGTCGGAGAACGACAGGTGATTGCTCGCCAGAATGGCGGGGCCCTCGGCGGGGATGTTCTCGAGGCCTTCCACCCAGGGCCTGAAGGCGAGCTTCAGCGGCCCTCCGATGGAAAACTTCATTGCGCCGTAGATCAACCGAGTGCCTCCTGTGTAGTAGCTCAGACCTTAACCCGGAGCACTGTCAAAGGGCCCGACGACCCTGGTCGGTGTCGGTGCGGTCGCGTACGGTGAAGTACGCCTCGAACTCCCGGGGTCGGGTCTTGCTTCTGCCGCTTGTCCCATTCCGCCCGTCTCATGAACAGGAGACCGAAGGTGCCGGTCCTTCCTGGAGCCGAGCCGTTCCGCCATGAAGGCGGAGAGGTCGGCGTCCTCCTCTGCCACGGTTTCACCGGTTCCCCGCAGTCGCTGCGCCCCTGGGCGGAGTATCTCGCCGAGCGCGGTCTGACCGTCGCGCTGCCGTTGCTGCCCGGGCACGGCACCCGCTGGGAGGACATGCAGCTCACCGGCGGGCAGGACTGGTACGCGGAGGTGGACCGCGAGCTGCGGGCCCTTCTGGGGCGTTGTTCGCAGGTCTTCGTCCTCGGCCTCTCCACAGGCGGCGCGCTGGCCCTGCGGCTCGCCGTGAAGCACGGCGACAGGATCAGCGGCATCGTCGTCGTCAACCCGCTCAACAAGTTGCACGGCCCGGCGCCCTACGCCCTTCCGGTACTCCGGCACTTCGTGGGGTCGACGAAGGGGGTCACGAGCGACATCGCGAAGGAAGGTGCCAAGGAGCTCGGCTACGACCGGGTGCCTCTGCACGCCGCGTACTCGTTGCGGAACTTCCTCCGGGTCGTCGACGGCGAGCTGCCGCAGGTCACCCAGCCGCTGCTGCTTCTGCACAGCCCGAACGACCATGTGGTGCGGCCCGCCGACTCGGCGCGTGTCCTCAGCCGCGTGTCGTCCACGGACGTGACGGAGATCCTGCTGGAACAGAGCTACCACGTCGCGACGTTGGACCACGACGCGGACCGGATCTTCGAGGAGAGCTACGCGTTCATCGGCCGGCTCGCACCCAGCGTCGGCAAGGAGTCCGACGCGGGTCGACCGGTTCAGCAGGAAGGGACGGCCACGGGTGGCTGAGCACGAGGCGGACCGCGACGATTCCGAGGAGAAGGGCGTGCCCCTGGGCGAGCCCTTCGGTGAATCCCTCGGCGACGAGCAGAACGTGCCCTTCGACGAGGAGGCCGCGTGGCAGGCGATCGTCTCCGGGTACGGCGACGAGCCCAAGGACCCGCCGGGCGCGAAACCGTTCAAGTCGGTGGAGGACCTGGCCCTTCTCGAACCGGAGACGAACGACGACAAGGCCGGAACCACGACCGAGGACACCTCCGAGGACACGTCCGAGGACACCTCCGGCGATAAATCCGCACCCGCCAAGCCCCTCGGCAGCGCGGTCGCCTTCGCCCCCGGCGTCGCCGGTCCGCGTGACTTCCAGGCACCCGAGCCCGCCGACGAGGACCTCGACGAGGACGACGAGGGCCACTTCGTACCACCCGAGCCGCCCCCGCTGCCCGCGGCCGACACCACGGCCAAGTTCGCCTGGCTCGCCGTCCTCGGCGGCCCCGTCCTGCTCCTGCTGGCCGTCCTCCTCGGCTGGGACATGACCTGGTGGCTCACCACCCTCGGCATCGGCGGCTTCCTCGGCGGCTTCGCCACGCTGGTGACCCGCATGAAGAGCGACGACGAGGACGGGGACGACCCCGGCCGGGGCGCGGTGGTCTGACCCGACCCCCTACACAGCAGCCGGCACCCGGAGGGCGGCCAGCACCGGAAGGTGATCGGTCGCCCTCTCAAGATCGGTCTCCGCAACACCCGGAAGGCCCAGCGGTACCCCACACCCCAGGACCTCCACCCCCTCCGTGGCAAAGATCGCGTCGATCCGTTGATGAGGATCCACCGCACTGGAGGTCAGCTCACCGCCCCAGGCCCGGGTGGCCCAGCCATCCTGGAGAGCGGCGCCAAGCCGCTTGAAGGTGCGCCCCTCAGGCCGCTCATTGAGATCGCCCCCCACAACAGCATGCGGCGTGCCCAGACGGGCCACCTGCTCAAGCAGCATGCCCCCCTGCTCATACCGCTCGTCCTCCCGAAGCGAGAGATGACAGCTCACCACCCCCACCCGAACACCCCCGAACCGAACCACCGCCGTGGCGAACCCGCGCCGGTGCAGCCCGGGCGTGAGTGGAAGCAGGACATCCTCGGTCCGCTCGACGGTCGCCCGCAGGGAGCACAACAACGCAGGCCCGGACGCGGTACCCCCACCCGACAGAACAACCTGCCCGGAAGCCGCCGCAAGCCGAGCCAGCTTCTTCCGCCACCGAAAGAACCGCGGAGCCTCCTGCACCAGCACAAGGTCCGGCGAACAGGCCCCGATGACGCGCGCGAGCGCATCAGTGTCATCCCGCATCGACCGGATGTTGTAACTGAGCACCCGAACAACGGCCGAACCACCGGCTTCAGTACGGGAGTTGGGCAACGGCCTGACCACACTGGACGAGCTATTCGGCATGACGATCAAGATACGACAACACAGCCCCCGAGCACCCGGCACGCCCCGCGCCCGCAGCCGCCCACGCACGGAAGGGGCCGTGTCGGTACATCAAATGCCCGCATCCGAACGGATCAAGAAGAAACAGCTCCCTCGAACCCACAGCAGATCCGTTCGGATGCGGGTGGATGTACCGGCGCGGCCCCGCCCCACGACGACACAGCAGGCGCACAAGACGCACGACAACGCCCGCCGCCCCCGAAGAGGGGCACGGCGGGCGCACATCACACAGTGAACGTCACATGATCGGATCCGGCTCCCGGGCCAGATCCGCCGCCCCCACAAGCCCCGCCTTGTTCCCGAGCTGCGCGGCGATGACATCGGCGACGGGACGCCAGTTGCCCCCCACCAGCCACCGCTTGTACGACTTGCGAATGGGGTCGAGAACCAGCTCGCCCTCGTCCGACAGACCGCCACCCACGATGAAGGCGGACGGGTCGAAGAGCGAGGCCAGATCGGCAAGGCCCGCACCGGCCCAGCGGGCCAGCTCACGGTAGGAGTCCACCGCGACCGGGTCACCCTGGCGCGCGGCGACCGAGATGTGCTTGCCCTCGATGCCGTCGGGGCTGCCGTCCCCCAGCGCGAGCAGGATCTCCGCGTTCTCGGGGGTGGCGTTCGCCCGCTGCTTCGCGTACCGGACGAGCGCCCGCCCGGAGGCGTACTGCTCCCAGCACCCCTGCGAGCCACACCCGCACAGCAGACCGTCCGGCACCATCCGGATGTGCCCGAACTCGGCGGCCACACCGAAGTGCCCGCGGCGCAGCTTGTTGCCGATGATGATGCCGCCGCCGAGACCCGTGCCCAGCGTGATGCAGATGACGTTCCGGTGGCCCTTGCCCGCGCCGAACCTGTACTCGCCCCACGCGGCCGCGTTGGCGTCGTTCTCCACGACGACCGGCAGCCCTACGCGCGATTCGACCTCGGCCTTCAGCGGCTCCTGCCGCCAGTCGATGTTCGGCGCGAAGTACACCGTCGAGCGCTGGCGGTTCACGTACCCCGCCGCACCGATACCGACGCCCACGATCTCGTGTCCGGCACGCGCACCGTCCACCGCGGAGGCGATGGCATCCACGATCGCCTGCGCCGTGGTGGGAGTCGGCACCTTGTGGGTCGAGAGGATGTTGCCTTCCTCATCGACCACACCGGCCGCGATCTTCGTGCCGCCGATATCGACGCCGATGGTGAGTCCCATGAATCCCTCAGTTTCGGTCGAGCCCCGCTACGGCCAACCGTACCCGAGCTGCCTTTAGTCCAAGTCGATGTGTTCCCCTGGACCGGTGCCCTCGTCGCGAGGGCCCGTGTCCCGGGTCGTCCAGCGTCGCTCCTGCGCCTCGACGGCCGACCGGTAGGCGGCGAGCAGCTCGGAGCCCGCGGTCGCGAGGTGGTCGAAGACATCGGGGTTGCGCTCGATGACGGGTTCGACGGCGGCCTTGGCCTGCTGCACGACCTGGTTGACCACCTGCTGGGCGGCGCCGCCGGCGACCGCGCCGAGGAGCGGCGACTGCAGTCCGGACAGCTTCTCGGCGACGGTGTCGACGAGCTTGCGCAGCTCATCGGCGGCCGAGCCGGGCGGTGTGCCGTACTGGGCGCGGCGACGGGCCTTCTCCGCCGCGAGATCCTCGGCCACCGCGTGCGCCCAGGCGTCGGCATCGACGTCGGGCGCACGGACTTCGCCAGCCGCTTCCTGAGCGGCGTCGGACGGCGTGCGCTCTTCGCTCATGGCGGTTCTCCTGACTACGTTTCGTCCCTCCGACGTTACCCGAACGGAGGTACGTGGTTCACCGTGTGCGCGGCCACAGTCCGGGGTCCGGCGCGAATCGGATCCTCAGTTCACCCTCGCGCAGGGCGGCGCCGTCCACGGTGCAGCGCCGCAGGGCCGACGGCAGCGGCACGATCCGGCGGAACTGTCCGACGGTGACGACGAGTTCGTCGCCGCGCCGGATCAGGTCCAGCTCCTCGCGTATGGCGCCGGGCAGCGGGATGTGCCAGACGAGGACGCTCTCGTCGGCGAGGCGGTCCTCGAGGGGCCACTCGACGGGGGGCGGCGTCTCGTTGACGACACCGGGTACGGGGAGCGCGGCGAGGTCGTGGGTGCCGCGCGGGTCGTGGCCGCGGTGCGGGACCTCGTGGACGTCGTACGTCTCCTGCCACTCGTCGAGTGCCTTGCGCTGCTGGGCGGCGAGGGCGGCGAGCCAGGTGTCGTTCGTGGCACCCGGCAGCACACGGCTGGCGACCAGGGCGTCGACGGAGAGGCCGCGCAGGGCGAGGGCGGTGCCGGCGGCGCGTACGGCGTCGGTGCCGGCGGGACCCGGCTCGGCGACCAGCCGTACGGTCGTGGCGCGGTCCTCGACGACCGCCTCCACGGCGGCCAGTTCGAGGTCCCAGCGGGCCGCCGTCTCGTACAGCCACTGGGCGGGCATCGGGACGCCCGCGAGGCGGCCGAGGACGGGGCGCAGGGCGCGGGCCGCCTGGCGTTCCGCCGGGAGCAGGCGGCGCAGGTAGCGGCGGAGTTCCTCGGGGAGGGAGAGGAGAGCGAGGGCCTGCGGGGTCGGGGGGAGGTCGACGACGAGGAGGTCGTACGTGTCCGAGGTCGCCGCGTCGCGCAGGGCGCGGAGGAGGGCGAGCTCCTCGGCGCCGGGGAGGGGGGTGACCTCCTCGGCGTCCAGGCGGTTGGCGCCGAGGAGGTCGAGGGCGGTGGTGGCTCGGTCCTGGAAGGCGGTGAGGTCGGCGCGGAAGCGTTCGGTGGCGTCGGGGCGCCAGGTGGTGAGGTTGTCGCCCGCCGCTGCCGGAGCGGGCCCTGTCCGTACGCCGAGGGCGGCGCCCAGGGTGTCCGTGCGATCGGCGCTCAGTACGAGGGTGCGGGTGCCGTTGCGGGCGGCCTTCAGCGCGGTGGCCGCGGCGACGGTGGTGCGGCCGGAGCCGCCGGGGCCTGTGATCAGGATGGTGCGCATGAGGGTGAACGGTACCTGGGCCGGCGGGGGCGCCTTTCCTGGCTGGGGCGCCTCCGCGTATCGATGGCACCCGGCGCCCGTGTCGGCGTAGAGGCGTTATTCGCCCCCTCCGCCCCTACCCATCCCGTACTTGGGGCTCCGCCCCCAGACCCCCGTATCGCGCTGAACGTGCTCGTCCTCAAACGCCGGACGGGCTGAAAGATCTTGGGCCTACTTGGTCTCCTCCACCCGCTTCTTCAGGCCCGCCAGCGCGCGGTCGATGATGACCTTCTCCGCCTTGCGCTTGATCATGCCGAGCATGGGGATCTTGACGTCGACCGTGAGGAGGTAGGTGACCTGGGTGGCGCCGGTGCCCGCGGGCTTGAGGATGTAGGAGCCGTCGAGGGAGCGGAGCATCTGGGACTTGACCAGGGTCCAGGAGACCTCGTGGTCGCCGGTCCAGGTGTAGCCGAGGGTCTGGTCGTCCTTGATGGCACCGGCGTCCATGACGAGGCGTACCTGCTCGGCGCGGCCCTGGTCGTCCGTGGCGAGTACCTCCGCCTCCTTCACCTCGCCGGTCCAGTCCGGGTAGCGGGCGAAGTCGGCGATGACCGCCATGACATCAGCCGGTGCCGCCTCGATCGTGATGCTCGAACTGGTGTGTTCAGCCATCGCCGTGGCTCCTCCAGATACGGTCCGGTGAGGGAGGGTGGTGCGCACGTGTGTGCAGCGTGAAGGCTACCGCGCACCGGACGCGGTGCCGTCACCCGCACCGGTCAGGAGGCGGCCCGGCCCTTCACCACTCCAGGGCCCACGGCCGCCCGGAGCCCGCGAAGTGGCCCACGTTCACGCACTCGGTCGCCCCGATCCGCATCCGCCGTGCCAGCGGCTGGTGGACGTGGCCGAAGAGCGAGTAGCGGGGCCGGGTACGGCGGATCGCGTCGAGGAGAGCCAGGCTGCCGCGTTCGAAGCGGCGCGCCACCGTGTCGTAGACCAGTTCCGGCACCTCGGGCGGGATGTGGGTGCACAGCACGTCGACCTCGCCGACGGCCTCGATCTTCGCCGCGTACTCCTCGTCGCTGATCTCGTAGGGCGTGCGCATGGGTGTCGTCAGTCCCCCGCCGACGAAGCCGAAGGTCCAGCCGCCGATCTCCACCCGCTGGCCGTCGAGCACCGTCGTGCCGGGTCCGGCGTATTCCGGCCACAGAACCGGCATGTCGACATTGCCGTACGTGGCGTACGTCGGTGTCGGGAAAGCGGCGAACAGGTCGGCGTACTGCTTGCGCACCGCCTTCTCGATGGCGGTCGCCCGGCCCGTGCCGATGCCGGCCCACAGCCGGGCCCCGAAGTCCCGCGCCTCCTCGTAGCGGCGGGCGGTGCGCAGCTCGACGATGCGGTCCGCGTTCTCGACGCCGAAGAGGTCGGGGAAGATGCCGCGCGAGTGGTCGGCGTAGTCGAGGAAGAGCACGAGGTCACCGAGGCAGATCAGCGCGTCCGCGCCGTCGCCGGCCCTGGCCAGGTCACGGGCGTTGCCGTGTACGTCACTGACCACATGGACGCGCGTCCTGCCGTTACCGCCTGGTGTGGGTGCCATGACGATCAAGGGTAGGCGTGTGCGGCATGGGTGAACAGGAGCGGGTGGACCAGTGATTACTGGCCAGTGAAGAAACCCGTGGACTACTGTGCGCCAAGGAATACCAACCTGTGTGACACGGCGAACATCTCGTCCGACCCCCCTGTCGAAGAAGGCATACCGACGGGTAACGTCCGGGCAGTCCAGTCGTACTCAGGATTTCAACAGTGATCTCCCTGGGTGCCTGCCCAAGCCTTGGACCGCGCCGTCGCAGCACACAGAGTCGTGGCGTCGGCGCCCAATGAGGAGCAGCAGTCTTGCGCGAGTTCAGCCTTCCGGCTTTGTACGAGGTCCCTGCGGACGGAAATCTGACCGACATCGTCCGTAGAAACGCCGCGCAGCATCCCGACGTCGCCGTCATCACCCGCAAGGTGGGCGGCACGTGGACGGATGTCACCGCCACCGCCTTCCTCGCCGAGGTGCGGGCCGCGGCCAAGGGGCTGATCGCGTCGGGCGTGGAGCCCGGTGACCGGGTCGGCCTGATGTCCCGTACCCGCTACGAGTGGACGCTGCTCGACTTCGCGATCTGGAGTGCGGGCGCGGTCACCGTGCCGGTGTACGAGACCAGCTCGGCGGAGCAGGTGCAGTGGATCCTCAGCGATTCGGGCGCGACCGCCTGCGTCGTCGAGCTGGACACGCACGCGGCCACCGTGGAGTCGGTGCGCGACCGGCTGCCCGCGCTGAAGCAGGTGTGGCAGATCGAGGGCGGCGGCGTCGAGGAGCTGGGCCGCGCCGGTAAGGACGTCACCGACGAGGCGGTCGAGGCGCGCAGCTCGCTCGCCAAGGCCGACGACCCGGCCACCATCGTCTACACGAGCGGGACCACCGGCCGCCCCAAGGGGTGCGTCCTCACCCACCGCAGTTTCTTCGCCGAGTGCGGCAACGTCGTGGAGCGGCTGCGCCCCCTGTTCCGTACGGGCGAGAGCTCGGTGCTCCTCTTCCTGCCGCTCGCGCACGTCTTCGGACGCCTGGTCCAGGTCGCGCCGATGATGGCGCCGATCAAGCTGGGCCTCGTTCCCGACATCAAGAACCTCACCGACGAGCTGGCCTCGTTCCGGCCGACGATGATCCTCGGTGTGCCGCGCGTCTTCGAGAAGGTCTACAACTCGGCGCGCGCGAAGGCGCAGGCGGACGGCAAGGGCAAGATCTTCGACAAGGCGGCGGACACGGCGATCGCGTACAGCCGCGCGCTGGACACCCCCGCGGGCCCGTCCCTCGGTCTGAAGATCAAGCACCGGACCTTCGACAAGCTCGTCTACAGCAAGCTGCGGGCGGTGCTCGGCGGCAAGGGCGAGTTCGCCATCTCCGGCGGCGCCCCACTCGGCGAGCGCCTCGGGCACTTCTTCCGCGGCATCGGCTTCACGGTCCTGGAGGGCTACGGCCTGACCGAGTCCTGCGCGGCCACCGCCTTCAACCCGTGGGACCGCCAGAAGATCGGCACGGTCGGCCAGCCGCTGCCCGGTTCGGTGGTGCGGATCGCGGACGACGGCGAGGTGCTGCTGCACGGCGAGCACCTGTTCAAGGGGTACTGGAACAACGAGGCCGCGACCGCCGAGGCCCTTGCCGACGGCTGGTTCCACACCGGTGACATCGGCACCCTCGACGAGGACGGCTATCTGCGGATCACCGGCCGCAAGAAGGAGATCATCGTCACCGCCGGCGGCAAGAACGTCGCCCCGGCCGTGATCGAGGACCGCATCCGGGCGCACGCGCTGGTCGCGGAGTGCATGGTGGTCGGCGACGGGCGCCCGTTCGTCGGCGCGCTCATCACCATCGACGACGAGTTCCTGGGCCGCTGGGCCGCCGAGCACGGCAAGCCGGCCGGCTCCACCGCGGCGTCGCTGCGCGAGGACGTGGACCTGCTGGCCGCGATCCAGAGCGCGATCGACGACGGCAACGCGGCGGTGTCGAAGGCGGAGTCGGTACGGAAGTTCCGGATCCTCGACTCCCAGTTCACCGAGGAGTCGGGGCATCTCACGCCCTCGCTGAAGCTCAAGCGGAACGTGGTGGCGAAGGATTTCGCCGACGAGATCGAGGCGATCTATCGGGGCTGACGCCCCAGAAACGAACTCCCGCCGTAGGGGCGGGGGTTCGATGACGACCCACCGGCCGTGCGTGGCTGGTCGCGCAGTTCCCCGCGCCCCTTCAGGACGCCTCCGCAGAAGCACGCCTTCAGGTGCGCGGGGAACTACGCGAGCAACCCACAACCACCCGCAGTCGCCGGAAGCCGACAAGCGGCACCCCCACCGCCGCTAAAGCAACTCCCGCAACCGCCCCGCCAGCAGGTCCCACCGCCACTTCTCCTCGACCCACTCCCGCCCCCGCTCCCCCATCCGCCGGCGCAGCTCGGAGTCGCCGAGCAGGGCGACGATCCGGTCGGCGGCCGCCTCGGGCGACCCCCCGCGGACGACCCACCCCGTCTCACCGTCCAGGACCGCGTCGGGCGCGCCCCCGGAGTCCCCCGCGACAACGGGCAGACCGGTCGCCGACGCCTCCAGATAGACGATGCCGAGCCCCTCCACGTCCAGCCCGCCGCGCCGCGTACGGCAGGGCATCGCGAAGACATCCCCCGCGCCGTAGTGGGCCGGCAGCTCCGACCAGGGCACCGCGCCGGTGAAGCGGACCGAGTCGGTGACACCGGTCTCGTGGACAAGCCTCCGCAGCTCCTTCTCGTACGGCCCGCCTCCGACGATCAGCAGCACCGCCTCCGGCTCCTCGGCCAGGATGCGTGGCATTGCGAGGATGAGGGTGTCCTGTCCCTTGCGCGGGACGAGCCGCGAGACGCAGACGACGACCGGGCGGTCGGTGAGCCCGAGCCGGGCGCGGACCTCGGCGCCGCCGGAGCCCGGGTGGAAGGTCTTCTCGTCGACGCCGGGCGGCAGTTGGACCATCCGCCCGGCCGCCTCGGGGGTCAGCGCGCCGGCGATCCGGGAGCGCGTGTACTCCCCGAGATACGTGATGGTGTCCGTGGATTCGCCGATCCGGCGCAACAGGCCACGTGCGGCGGGCAGTTGGGCCCACCCGGCCTCGTGGCCGTGCGTGGTGGCCACCAGCCGCCGCGCGCCCGCCCTGCGCAGCGCGGGCGCCATCAGGCCGAGCGGGGCAGCCGCCCCGAACCACACCGACGTACAGCCGTGTTCCCGCAGCAGCCCGGCCGCGCGCCGCGTCACGGCGGGAGTGGGCAGCAGCATCGTCGTGCGATCCCGTACGACGGTGAAGGGCTGCTCGGCGTCGAAGGCGGCGGTCGCCTCGGTGCCCTCGCGGCCCCGCTTCCAGGTGGAGGCGTAGACGACGAGCCGCTCTGGGTCCAGGCGCAGCGCCATGTTGTGCAGGAATGCCTGGATGCCGCCGGGCCTGGGCGGGAAGTCGTTCGTCACGATCAGGGTCTTGTGCATCGTGTTCGACACTATCGAACCTATACTCACAGCTCCGTACGGCCGCGCTTGATGGCTCCCGCACAACATCGCGCGCCATCATGACCCCGCCAAAACACCTCCGCGGAGCATCGCCGCCTCGCGAGATCCGGACGAACGAGGGCCAGGTACGCATGACGGGCGCAAAGGGGGCGAGGTTCCCGTACGCGTTGACGGGAATCTGGGGCCTGACCAGGCTGCTACTGCTGCTCTTCGTCTTCGGGTTCCTCGTCTTCCCGGGCCCGGACGTCACCAGCGACGTCTCGGTGATCTACCGGGGCTGGTACGAGGTTCTGCGCACGGGCACCTTCCCGCTGGACGACGTCACCTGGCAGTACCCGCCGGCCGCCGCCCTGCCGATCCTCTCCCCCGGCCTGCTGCCCTTCCTCGACTACGAGCACGCCTTCTTCGTGCTGGCCTTCGTCGCCGACGTCGTGGTGTTCGGGCTTCTCCAGTACGCGGGAGGGCGCTCCGGCAGGTCCTTGCGCGGCGCCTGGGTGTGGGTGGTGGGTGTGCCGCTGCTCGGGCCGACCGTGTACGCGCGCTACGACGTCATGGTGACGGCCGTCGCGGTGGCGGCGCTGCTCGCCGGGGCGCGTCATCCGCGGGTGATGGGGACGCTGGTGGGCTTCGGAGCGATGCTGAAGGTGTGGCCGGTGCTGCTGCTGGTGGGGGCCGTCAGGCGCCGTGCGTGGGCCGCGGCGGCGGTCTCCACGGCGGGGATCGCGGTGCTGTTCGCGGTGTCGATGCCCGGCGCCTTCGCGTTCCTGACCTTCCAGCGCGACCGCGGCACCGAGGTGGAGTCGCTCGGGTCCCTCGCCTTCCATGTGGCCCGGCAGTACGGCTGGGACGGCCAGGTGCTGCTCAACTACGGTTCCGTGGAGTTCCTCGGCCCGGGCGTCGACCTGGTGAGCACGCTGGCACTGGTGCTCACGGCGGTCGCCTTCGGCTGGCTGCTGCTGTGGCGGCTGTGCGCCAAGCGGTTCCTGACGCACACGCTCGCCGACGCCGCGTTCGTGGCGGTGCTGATGTTCACGACCACGAGCCGGGTGATCAGCCCGCAGTACATGGTGTGGCTGGTCGGGCTCGCGGCCGTCTGCCTGTGCTTCCGTGCCAGCCGGATGACGGTGCCGGTCGGCCTCGTGCTGATCGCGTCGTTCGTGACGGTCCTGGAGTTCCCGATCTGGTTCTCGCACGTCGTGGTCAGCGACGGTCTCGGCGTCACCCTCCTGTTCGTCCGCAACGGCCTGCTGGTGATCGCTGCCGTGACCGCCGCGGTGGCCCTGTGGCGCGACACGGTGTCCCGGCCCGCCCCGGCGCTGCCCGCTCAGGCGGCCCGCACCAAGGAGACCTCGGTGTCCTCCTGACGCCCCGCCCCTCCCCGGAGAACGACACACTGCACCGTCATGGACAGCGCGAGGGCGAGGCAGATCCCGGGCAGCCCGAGCCCCGACAGGGCGTAGGCGAGCGGGAGTTGGACGGCCGTCCCGAGCAGCGTCACCCGTAGCAGCAGCGATGCCCGGCCGCTCCCCTCGTAGACCCCGCCGAGCGCGATGAAGCAGGCCATCAGCAGCAGGTAGGGCCCGACGCAGCGCAGGAAGAGCGCCCCGTCCCGGGCGACCTCGGGTCCGGCGCCGAAGGCCGCCATGATCCAGGGGGCGAGGACGCCGAGCAGGGCCGCCGCGAGCAGCCCGACCGCCCCCGAGACGAGTACGGCCTGCCGTCCGACGGCGCCCCTCTCGTCATGGCCCGCGCCCCGCAGGTGCGCCGTGTGGATCGAGGCGGCCTGCCGGACCGCGTAGAACGCCATGGTGGCGACGTACATGACCTTGTACGCGATGGAGTACGCGGCCACCGCCGTCACCCCGAGACGGGCCACGATCGCGACCAGGACCAGGGCCCCACCCTGCCGCACGGTGAAGTCGGCGGACATCGGCAGCCCGGTCGTCAGGGTGCGCCGGAGTGCGGCTCCGGTGGCCTCCGAGGGCGCAAGGGCGGCCGACTCCCGCAACAGCGTGTTGCGGCGCAGGGCGACCAGCCCGACCGCCAGGGCCACGCAGCGGCACAGCACGGTCGAGAGGGCGGCGCCCTGGACGCCGTACGCGTGGATGAGCAGCGGGTCGAGTCCGAGGATCAGGCCGTTGGCCAGCAGGGCCAGGCGCATCGGGGTGCCGGTGTCGCCGGTGCCCTTCAGGATGCCGTCGACGAGGTTCTGGGCGAAGAAGACGGTGATCCCCGGCAGGGAGATCGCGAAGTATCCGACGGCGAGGGGCAGGGCGCGTCCGTCGCCGCCCAGCACGAGCCGGGCCAGCGGCTCCCGCAACAGGTATCCGCCGACGGCGACCGCCGGCGTGACCGCCGCGAACAGCGCCCATCCTCCGCGGACGGCCGCCCGGACCGCGCCCGGATCCCGGGCCCCTCTGCCGTGCGCGACCAGGACGGTCGTACCGGAGGCGAAGACCAGGGCGACGCCGAGCAGCACGTTCTCGGCGTTGGTCGCGACGGCGACGGCGGCCACGGCGGCGCCGCCGAGCCGGGAGACCCAGACGGTGTTGATGATCCCGGCGGCGACGGAGGCGAGCAGGGAGAGGTAGACGGGGTGGGCGAGCGCTATGAGCTGCTTGCGATGGGCGTTCACACGGGCTCCCTCGATACGAGCTACATCGATACGAGCTACATCGTTTAGAGGTAGCTCGATAAGAGGTAGCTCGATAAGAGGTAGCATGTCGGTGCGAGGACTCGCAATCGCAATCGTCAATACCGGCCGCATCGTCAACAAGGAGCCGCGCATGCTGGAGCTGTCGATCCTGGGCTTCCTGTCCGAAGAGCCCCTGCACGGCTACGAGTTGAAGGAGCGGATCAAGGCGCTGAGCGGTCACGTCCGCCCGGTCAGCGACGGCGCGCTCTACCCGGCGATCACGCGCCTGATCACCGCGGGCAAGCTGGACCAGCACGCGGAGCCGGGCAGCAGCGCGGCCCCGCGCCGCATCCTGTCGCTCACCGACCGGGGCCGCGAGGACCTCCTGGAGCGACTGCGCCACCCCAGGCAGACGGAGATCACCGACCAGGTCCGCTTCAACACGCTACTGGCCTTCCTGCGCCACCTGCCCGACCCCCGCGAACAGGCCGCGGTCCTGCGCCGCCGCCAGGAGTTCCTGGACACGCCCGCGAGCTTCTTCTACCGGGACGGCAAGCCCGTACGGGCGGAGGAGACCGGCGACCTCTTCCGGCAGGGCATGCTCCGGGTGGCGCGGGCGACGGGCGAGGCGGAGCGGAAGTGGCTGGCGGAAGCCATCGCACAGCTGGAGAGCTGAACACGTCCCGCCGCACCACGGTCAGCCCAACTGCGCCCGCAGATACTCCCGCCACTGCTCCGTGAACTTCTCCGGCGTGGTGTCCAGCACGTCCCGCAGCGCGTCCTCCACCGCTCCCGCCCGCTTGTCGTGCCCGCCCACGGCCCGGTAGAAGTCGTTGAGGCGGACCTCGCCCCAGCGGTCGGCGATCAGCCGGCAGGCCAGCCAGCCACCCTCGTACGCCTGCGCCAGCTGCGCCGCGTCCCCGCTGAACCCGAAGTCCGCGTCGTCCGGCAGCGCGGCAGGCACCTGCCCGTCCGCGACGGCCCGCTCCAGCTCCGGGGCGATCTGTGCGGCGGTGCGCCCGCTGCCGAGGTAGCCGACCCAGTCCGCGTAGCCCTCGGAGAGCCACAGCGGTGTGGCGGCGGTGGTGTGGGCGCGGGTGGCGACATGCGTGGTCTCGTGCGTGAGGACCACCTGTTTGCCGAGGTCTCCGAGGATGCCGTACGCGTCGGGGTTGACGATGATCCGGTCCGCGGGCGCCTTCGCGGAGGCCCCCGCCTCGCCGGTGGTGACCGCCGCGATGCCCTGGTACCCGGACGCCGGAGCACCCAGCAGCCCCGCCATGCCCTCCACGGACTTCGGTACGAGCGCGACGACATGCCCCGACCAGTCGGTGCCCCACGCCTGCGACACGGCGGGCACGGCACGGTCCGCGAGATCCGCGTAGGAGCGCAGCCGGTCCTCCGACTGGCCGACCCCCATCACCAGGCTGTGCTCGCCCCGTACGACCGTCACCGCGCCCTGCTCCCACAACTGCTCGCTCGCGTCCTTGGCGGGCTTGTCCGAGGCGACGTACCACGTGCCGTCGGTGCGGATCAGGTCAAGAGTGCGGGCGGCCGTCACGGGGGCCTTGTCGTAGCCGTCGACGCGGTAGCTCAACTCGGCGTCGGCGGTGGCCCGGTCGCCGGAACGGTGGAAGCCGGTCACGCGGTACGACCAGGCCGCCAGCGGCACCTCCCGGAGATTCCCGAACTCGGTGAGGGGGGTGCCCGTCTGCTCGGTGGCCCGGTACGCCGGCTCGTCCCGGTCCAGGACGGCCGCCGACCGCCGGTCGAGGACCCGCTGCACCTCGGCCGCCGCGGTGTCCGGGGCTGCGCCGCCGCCGCAGCCGACCAGCACGGCGAGCAGCAGCACCAGGGAGAGCCCCGCTCGCGACGCGCGCCTTCGACCAGCCACGTTCCCGATCGTACGGTGCCTTCGCGCGCGGTCAGACCCTGGTGACCGACGAGACCGGCATCATGCCCACGGGGTCGTAGCGGACGGGCGCGCCCGGGTAGGGCGCGTGGATCACCTGCCCGTTGCCCATGTACATCGCGATGTGGCTGGCGTCGTCGCGGTAGGCGATCAGGTCGCCGGGCTGCGCCTGGGAGAGCGGCACCTGCCGCCCGGCGTACCGCTGGGCCTGCGAGGTGCGCGGCAGACCGACCCCGGCCTGTCCGTACGACCACTGCATGAGGCCCGAACAGTCGAAGCCGCCGGGCCCGTTGGAGCCCCACACATACGGGCGGCCGAGCGCGGAGCGGGCCGCGGCGACGGCGGCGGCCGCGCGCCCTGAGGCCGGGGCCGTGCCCGCGAAGTCGGGCATGTCGGAGCGCCCGGAGCGGGACGCCCGGTCATAGGCGGCCCGCACGGAGTCGGGCAGGGCGTTGAGCAACTGCCGCGCCCTGGTGAGCTTCCGCTCGACGGTGCGCTTGTGGTCGGCGACGGCCTTGCGGCTCTTCTCCAGCTCGGCGAGCTTGCCGGCGGCCTCCTCGCGATGCTGGGCGAGGTCGCGCATGGCGAACTGGAGCTCCTTGAGTTCGCCGGCCTGGTGGGCGTTGATCCGATCGAGGACGGCGGCCTTGTCGAGGTAGTCGTCCGGGTCCTCGGAGAACAGCAGCGCGAGGGACGGGTCGACACCTCCCGAGCGGTACTGGGCCCCGGCGAGCGAACCGAGCGCGTCGCGCATGGTGTTGATCCGCTCCTGCTGCCGGGCGATCTCGTCCTGGGCCTCACTCACCTCCTCGCGCAGCGAGTCGGCACGCTCATCGGCCTTGTTGTACGCCTCGGTGGCCTTCTCGGCCTGCTCGTACAGGCGGTCCACCTCGGCCCGGGTGTCGTCCTGCGGCGCTGCGGCGGCCGGTACGGCGCCGAGGGCCGCGGCGGCGGCGGACATCACGCAGACGGCGAAACCGGCGGCGCCGGCGCCCGGGTCGAAGCCGGACGCTGCAAAGCGGCGATGGGACCCCACGAGTAGCCGCTCTCCCTTCCGCTGTCACTCCCCCTGAATTGGAGGAAACGCGGCCGACAGTAGCCGTGCGACGACGCACTGGCCAAAGACCCCGGCGGGCACACAACGTGACACCCCGCCGGAGACGCAGGTCACCGGCGGGGTGTGGGGTCAGCTGGAGTCACCGCGATTCGCCCGTTCGGGCGGCATGGCGACAGCCTCCTCGAAGCGCGTGCGTCAGATCCGGACGCCGAACTGGAAGGGCATGTTGCTGATCGACTCGTAGCGCACGACCGCGCCGGGCTTCGGAGCGTGCAGCACCTGGCCATTGCCCGCGTAGAAGCCGACATGGTGGAAGTCGCTGTAGAAGATGACCAGGTCGCCGACCTGCAGATCGCTCTGCGAGTAGATCCGGGTGCCCGCGCTGGCCTGCGCCTCCGCTGTGCGGGGTATGGACACACCGGCCTGGGCGAAGGCCCAGGAGGTCAGACCCGAGCAGTCGAAGGAGGAGGGGCCGGAGGCGCCGTAGACGTACGGCGAGCCGAGCACGGACTGCGCGGCGGCGTACGCGGAGCCCGCGCGGCCGGAGGCGACGCCTGAGCCGCTGAAGGCGGCGTTCTGGGCGGCGGTGCTGGCCTGCGCCTCCTTCGCGTCGAGGGCTGCCTGCTCCGCGGCCGTGAGGCTGTTGAGGAGTGAATTGGCCTCGGCGAGCTTGGCCTGGACTTCCTTCTTGTTCTTGGCGAGCTCGGTGCGGGTGGCGGCGAGGTCCTTGAGCTTCTCGGAGGCTTCCGAACGCTGCTGGGCGAGCGCGCGCTGCTTCTCCTGGACCTCCTTCAGCGTCTCGACCTGCTGATTGCTCAACTGGTCCATCGTGGACGCCTTGTCGAGGTAGTCGTCCGGGTCCGCCGAGAGGAAGAGCTGCACGGAGGGGTCGATGGCGCCGGTGCGGTACTGGGCGGTGGCCATCGAACCGAGGCCGTCACGCAGGTCGTTGAGCTCCTGCTGGCCGCGGGCCACGTTGTCCTGAAGGGTGTCGATCTCCTTCTGGAGCTTGTCCTGCTTCTCCGTGGCGCCGTTGAGCTTCTCGGTGGCCTGCTCGGCCTCGTCCTGGAGCTTGTCGACCTGGGACTTGACGTCGTCCACGCTCGGCTTCTCGCTCGGCGCGGCGTTGGCGGCATTCGCGCTGAGGACGACGGCTGCGGCCGCGGCGGTGCTGAGCACGGTCAGACGGGCGCGGCTCGGCTGCTTGGGTCGACGGTGGGACGCCACGAAGGCGAGCTCCTTCTTCCTTCAGCCGCCTGCCGATCACTCCGACGGGCGGGCCCCCTCCACCGTCACTCCCAATGAGTGATCACCCGAGCAGAGGTTCGAGGCCTGACCCTAGTGACCTTCTTGTGATCAGTTCAAATCCTGACAGGAAAAATCTCGGTCACTGAGCGTTTCTTTGCCGACAACTCACAAGCAGTAATGCGCACTTGACACTACGTTGCGTGAAGATCCCGCCAATCCGGGCATCACACCCAGACGTTACGCATGACGCTTAGGTTGCCTATGGGGCGTACGCGGCATCCGATCAGCCGTGCGAGAAGCGCTTGAGGAGCACCACCGAAGCCACCGGCCGCGCACCCGCCTTGGCGATCCCGTCGGCCACCTCACGGTCGGTGGAGACGACGATGACCGGCCGTCCCGGCGGCTCGGCGCGCACCAGCTGGCGAATCAACTCGTCCGCCGTGACGCCGGGCTTGGAGAAGAGCACGCGCACCCCGCGCGGCGGCGCGAGCAGCACCGGTGCGGCCAGCTCGGCCCCGTCGAAGACACACGTCACCTCGGCCCCGGTCTGCGCGGCGAGCTGCGAGAGCTGCCCGAGCAGTCTGAGCCGCTGCTTCTCCAGCGGCATCTGCGGATAGCCGGTCTTGGTGACGTTGTAGCCGTCGACCACCAGATGGGCCTGCGGCAGCGCGAGCAGCTGGTCGAGGATCGCCGGGTCGTGCTCGGAAAGCGCCCGGGCCGCGATGTCCTTCGGTGTCATCCGTCCCGGTTCGACCGCGTCGACCGTCTCGGCGGGCCGCACGGACACGGGCGGCAGTGCGAGCTCCCGCCGCAGGCCCTGCGTGGCCTCAAGGACGGTGTCGAGCAGCAGTCGTACCCGCATGTCCTCGACGCTGCGGCCCTCGCGCGTCGCTCTCCGCGTCGCCTCCAGGGCCGCCTCGGCCTCCCCGAGCCGCGCCTTGAGCCGCCGGGCCTCACTCTCGGCGGCCGACAGCTGGGCCTGCCCCTCCGCCCGCGCGGTGTCCGACTCGGCCTGGAGCTTGCGTACAGCCGCCTCGCCGCGCTTGACGTCGCTGAGAGCCCCGCGCAGCTTGCGGTGGAGTGATTCGGCTTCCTTCTTCGCGGATTCCAGCTCCGTACGCAGCCGTTCGGTCTCCGCCTTCGTCTGGCCGCGGGCCTCCGCCAGCTCCTGGCGCAGCCGCTCCAGCTCGGCCCGGCTCTCCTCGTCGGCGCGCTCGGCGTCCGCCCGCAGGGCCTCCTCGCCCGCGGCGGCCACCAGCTTCACCCAGCCCGTGGGGCGCAGCACATAGGCCGCGGCCGCCACGTCCAGCGGATCCGCGGCCGGGGGCGGCGCGCCCGAGTCGAGTGCGCCGGTCAGCTCCGACTGCGCTTCTCTCAGCTTCTCGGCGATCCGCTGCCTGAAGAGCGGGTCCGTCTCCAGCGCGGCCGCCATCGCGTTACCGGCGAACTTGGCCCGCCTGTTGGGCGCGAACCGCGCGAACTGCCGCAACTGCGAGGGCAGTTCGCCGATGGTCAGCCCGCCGAAGCCGTCGGAGACGATCTGCACGACCCGCCGGCGCACACCGTCGGGCAGCGGACGGTCGAGCACCTCGGCGGTGCCGTCGTCCGGCTCCCCGCCTGTGGTCTCCACCATCCGTCACCTCATTACCTGTGCGGGGCCCGCTCCCTCAGGAGCCGGCGCCCGGCCTGTCCACGAGTTCCACCTGATCCAACGCGTTGCACCAGCGACACCGCACCGACTCGATGGTCTCACTGACCACCTCGCGTTCCTCGACCTTGGGTTCCCCGGCGAGGTCGAGATGCACGTACTCGACGACCTTCGACGAACGGGTCACGTCGAAACGTGTGAGGTTGCCGCAGAGCGTGCAGCGCCAGCGGGTCTCGGCAGTCGGGAGGGGAACCGTCATGTGGTGTCGTTTTCCTTCTGGTGTCCGTACCACGCCAGTCTCCCTGGCGTGTATGGCTCGTAACCCTAAGGCCTGGCGGGTACTCGACGTTCGGCCGTCCACTGCGGCGAGGCACTCTGTGTGCATCCGTTCTGTTACGCCATGCTCTGCACCATGATCGGCAACTGGAGTACGACGGTCGGCAGAGCGGTGCGGAGTAAGCCGGCACCGGTGACGTACGGGCTGATCGTGCTGTCCTGCCTGATCTTCGTGATCGGTCCGGCGTCCGGCCTCAATCCGGTGTACGGCACCGGGGACGAACTGCTGGCGGCCCAGCAGGCCTACTTCCGGCGCTGGGGCGTGGTGCCCGCGGAACTCCTCACCGGGGACCCGCGTGCGGCGCTCACCCCCGCCACGGCCCTGTTCATCCACGGCGGCTGGCTCCACCTCCTGGGCAACATGCTCTTCTTCCACGTCTTCGGGGTGATGACCGAGGAACGGATGGGCCGCGTCGAGTTCGCCCTCTTCTATCTGGGCTGCGGCTACCTCGCCCTGCTTGGCTACGCGGTCGCCAACGCGGAGTCCCAGCAGACCCTGGTCGGCGCCTCCGGGGCGATCTCCGCGGTGCTCGGCGCGTTTCTGTACCTGTTCCCCAAGGCCCGGGTGACCAGTCTCTTCCCGTTCCTCTTCTTCCTGCCGCTGCGCTTCCCGGCCTGGGTGGTGCTGCCCTTCTGGGTGACCCTGCAGTGGCTGGCGGCGGGTCGCGCCTCCACCGGCCCCGGGGTCGCCTATCTGGCCCACCTGGTGGGCTTCTCCCTCGGCTTCGGCTACGCGTGGGTGCGTTTCGGCCGGACGACTAGAGTGAAAGCCCCAGCCGCGGCCCCCGAGGGAGAAAACCAGCCGTGATCACCGCGATCGTGCTCATCAAGACCAGCGTGGACCGGATCCCCGAGATCGCGGAGTCGATCGCCGCCCTCGACAGCGTCAGCGAGGTCTTCTCGGTCACCGGTACGTACGACTTGATCGCGATGGTCCGCGTGAAGGCCCACGACGACCTGGCGGACGTCATCCCGGGCAAGATCAGCAAGATCCCCGGCGTCGAGGGCACGGACACCCACGTCGCGTTCCGCACGTACTCCCAGCACGACCTGGAGGCGGCGTTCGCGATCGGCCTGGACGGCTGAGAGCCGGTCCCGGTCAAGCGCGGCTGAGAGCCGGTCCCGGTCAGGCGCTGAGGTCCACCGCGGCGATTCCGCCGCCCGAGGGAACGTAGCAGCGCTTGCCGCTGAGCACGGGGCTGTGCTGGTCCTCGCCGGTGGAGTTGCCGAGCGCCTCGCTCCACACCGGTTTGCCGTCCATACCCAGGGCGCACAGGACGAGCCCGCTTCGCACATAGATACGGTCCCCGGCCACCACCGGGCCCGGCAGCCAGTCGCCGCCTATCTCGTACGTCCACGCGGTGGAGCCGTCGGCCGCCTTGACCGCGTCGACGGTGCCCCGCCCGGTGGTGATCGCGAGCGACCGGTTCCCGGCGACCATCGGGCCGCTGCTCTCCGCCCGGGCATCCCACAGCAGCTCACCGTCGAGGCTGAACGCGTGCCGCTTCGCCCCTCCGTCCGACTCGGCGACGAGGATGTCGCCGACCAGGGCGGGCCGGCCGACGTCGACGCCCGTCGAGACCTCCCAGAGCCTGGTGCCGTCCTCGGCGTCCAGGGCCACCAGGGTGTCGCCGAAGGTGCCCGCATAGACCACGCCCCCTGCCACCAGCGGGGTGCCGGTCGGACCGGCGGGGGTCGACGCGCTCCACAGCACGGTGCCGTCGGCCGCGTAGCAGCGGAACCCTCCCTCATCGGTGCCGCCGGTGGCGACCAGTACGCCGCGGCCCGCGAGAATCGGCGGGTCGTAGCCGTTGTCGCCGACGTTCCTGGTCCAGCCGAGCTTGCCCGTCGCGTCCACCGCGCACAGCCGGCGCCGCGCCCTCTTCTGGTCCCAGACGACGCAGAAGATCCCGTCCGGGGTGACGACGGGCGTCGACACCTCCTCGCCGAGCGCGAGCGCCCAGTGCCGCCCGCCCGCACGGGACAGGGCGTGCAGCTTCCCGTTCGCGTCCCCGAGGTAGACGACTTCGCCGTCCGGCGACACGGCGACACAGGGTCCGTACAGGCCGCCGAGCCCCGCGGCGTCGTACTGCCAGGCCAGGGCGGCGGAACTCTCCGTGCCCGCCGCGGATGCGGTCCGGGGGGACTCGGGAGACTCGGAGGTCCCGCCGCCCTGCGTTCCGCCCTCCCGCTGCCAGAGCCACCAGCCGGCTCCCCCGCCGGCGGCGACCACCGCCCCGCCCGTCACCGCCGTCAACAGCCTCCGCCGCGAAGGCCGTTCGGGTTCCGGTAAGCGGTCCGGCGCCGAAGCGCCCGTGACCGTCGCCGGGGCGATGTACTCGACGCGGCTCTCTCCCTCGCCCGACTCGCGCTCCGGAAGCCACCGCTCGTCCCCCGCGACCGTCGCCGGTGCGGAGGTGAGCCACCCCGGCCGCAGAGCCGCCCGCAGGGAGGCCGCCGAGTGTCCGGCGGCCTCGACCACTTCCTCGGGGGTGGGCCGGCCCCCGGGCTCCTCCCGCAGACAGGCCTCGACCAGCGGAAGCACGCGCGCCGGAACCCCGGAAAGATCGAAGTCCCGTGTGACGATGCGCAGCAGGATCACCGAGTCCTGGCCCTCCCCGAAGGGCTCGCGGCCGCTCGACGCGTACGCCAGCACGGCGCCCAGCGCGAAGACGTCACTCGGCGGACCCACCTCGGAACCGTTGCGGATCTGCTCGGGCGAGACGTATCCGACCGAGCCGACCATGGTGCCGGTGCGGGTCATCGCCGTCGCCTCCAGCGCCCGTACGATCCCGAAGTCGATGACCCGCGGACCGTCCGGCGCCAGCAGGATGTTGGACGGCTTGAGGTCGCGGTGCACCATGCCTTTGGCGTGGATCGCGGCGAGGGCCTCGCCCAGTGCGGCCGCGAAGGTGAGCACCGCGTCCTCGGGCAGCGGGCCGCCGTCGAGTACCGCGTCACGCAGGTTCGGCCCCTCGACGAACTCCGTTGCCATCCAAGGCCGTTCGCCCTCCGGGTCGGCGTCGATCACCCGCGCGGTGTAGGTGCCGCTCCCCCCGACGGTCTGCGCGGCCCGCACCTCCTGGCGGAACCGGGCGCGGAAGGTGCGGTCCTGAGCGTGCTCGGCCCGCACCACCTTCACGGCCAGCCGGAGCCCGGCACGCGACTCGGCGAGATAGACCTCGCCCATGCCGCCCGCGCCGAGCCGCCCGAGTACCTCGTACGGACCTATCCGCCGTGGATCCGTCTCCCGCAGCGCCTGCACTCCCCGTGACTCCCCTGATCGCCGTACGGCCGCCGAAGGGGAGCGTATACGCCGTGCTCCTGTCCGGCGATCACACGGCCGGAACGCAACGCCCGTCCTGCGTCCGGTAGTTCCACTTCGCGCCGTCCCGGACGAGCTCCTTGACCGCGCGCACGAAACGCTCGACGTGCTCGTCCGGCGTGCCGGCGCCGAAGCTGACGCGGATGGCGTTGAGGGACTTCTCGCCGGGCGCGGCCTCGGGGGCGCCGCACTCGCCCTGGGTCTGCGGGTCGCTGCCGAGGAGGGTGCGCACCAGCGGGTGGGCGCAGAACAGGCCGTCGCGCACCCCGATGCCGTACTCGGCGGACAGGGCGGCCGCGAAGTGCGAGCTGTTCCAGCCCTCGACGACGAAGGAGATGACGCCGACGCGCGGGGCGTCGTCGCCGAAGAGCGAGAGGACCCTGACCTCGGGCACCTGGGCGAGACCCGCGCGGACCGTCTCGATCAGGTGCTGCTCACGGGCGACGAGCGTGTCGAAACCGGCTTCGGTGAGCGCCTTGCAGGCGGAGGCGATCGAGTAGACGCCGATCACGTTCGGCGAGCCGGCCTCGTGCCGGGCGGCGCTCTCGTGCCACTCCACGTCCACACCCCCGTCCGTACGCCGCGACACCTTGCGGCTGGCGCCGCCGCCCGCCAGGTACGGCTCCGCCTCGCGCAGCCAGTCGGAGCGGCCCGCGAGGACACCGGAGCCGAAGGGGGCGTACAGCTTGTGCCCGGAGAAGGCGACCCAGTCGACGTCGAGGTCGCGCACCGACACCGGGTGGTGCGGGGCGAGCTGCGCGGCGTCGAGGACGATGCGCGCGCCGTGCGCGTGCGCGGCGGCGGCCAGCTCACGCACCGGCCACAGCTCACCCGTGACGTTCGAGGCGCCCGTGACACAGACGAGGGCCGGACCCCGAGGGTCGCGGTGGCTGAGCGCGCGCTCCAGGGCCGCGACGGCCTCCGCCGGCGTACGCGGGGCGTTCAGGTACGTCACCTGCGCGTCCCGCCAGGGAAGCAGCGAGGCGTGGTGCTCGGTCTCGAAGACGAAGACCTGGCAGTCGGCCGGAAGGGCGGCGGCGAGCAGGTTGAGCGAGTCGGTGGTCGACCGGGTGAAGACGACCTGGTCGTCGGCACGGCAGTCCAGGAACTCGGCGACGGTGGTGCGGGAGTTCTCGAAGAGGTCGGTGGACAGCTGGGACAGGTACCCGGCCCCGCGGTGCACGCTGCCGTAGTACGGGGCGTAAGCGGCCACGTCGTCCCACACCCGCTGGAGGGCCGGGGCGCTGGCGGCGTAGTCGAGGGCGGCGTACGTGACCTCGCCACCGGTGACGAGCGGGACGGTGACATCTTGTCCCAGAACGGGCAGCTGGGTACAAACGTCCTGGTCGGCGGCAACGGTGGAGACAGACATGGCGAACTCCTGTGAGACGCGGGGAAATCTCCGCGCGAGCCGGTCCATGGAGATGACGCTCAGCGCGGGAAGGGGGTGAAAGGGATAGGCGGAAGAGGGGCTCTACGCCCTATCGCATTCGCTTGCTCACAGAAGGCTCCCTCGAATGACCAGGACCCCTGGGCCTTAACCACTCAGAAGAGGGCGAGGGGTCCGCGCTTGCCGCAGACCTCGCTGCCTACGGCCTGGTCTTCACCCGGGGCACCCCGCCACGGACGGAGGGTTGCCGGACAGTCGGCCGGGGCCTCATGACTGTCACTCATGACCTGCCGAAAAAACTAACCGAACCGATCGCGACGGCGCAACCCGTGTCCGGATCCCGGAACGCGCAAGGGGCCGGACCTCTTCGGCCCGGCCCCTTGCGAACCGCCTCGCGAACTACGCGTTGGTCGCCGCCACCCACCGCTCCAGCGTCCGTTTCGCCGCCCCCGAGTCGACGGCCTCCGCCGCCTTCGCCATCCCCGCGCGGATCTGCTCCGCGAGCGGCCCGTCACCCGGCGACAGGGCCACCAGCGCCGCCGCCGAGTTCAGCAGCACGGCGTCCCGCACCGGCCCCGTCTCGCCGTCGAGGAGCCGGCGCGCCACGTCCGCGTTGTACGTGGAGTCCGCGCCCCGCAGCGCCTCGATCGGGACCAGGTCGATGCCGACGTCCCTCGGGTCGAAGGTCTCCTCGGTGACCTTTCCGTCCCGTACGACCCACACCCGGGACGTGGAGGTGATGGTCAGCTCGTCGAGCCCGTCGTCGCCGCGGAAGACCAGCGAGGAGTTGCCGCGCTCGGCGAAGACGCCCGCCACGATGGGCGCCATGCGGGGGTCCGCGACGCCGACGGCCTGCGCCTTCACCCGTGCCGGGTTCGTCAGCGGACCGAGCGCGTTGAAGACCGTACGGATGCCCAACTGCGCCCGCGCGGCGCCCACATGACGTAGCGCCGGGTGGAACTTCACCGCGAAGCAGAAGGTGATCCCGGCCTCCTCGGCCACCTCGGCCACCCGCTCCGTCGTCAGCTGCAGATTGACCCCGAGCTTCTCCAGGACGTCGGACGCCCCGGAGGCGGAGGAAGCCGCCCGGTTGCCGTGCTTGACGACCTTCGCGCCCGTCCCGGCGATGACGATCGCCGACATGGTGGAGATGTTGACGGTCTTGGCCCCGTCACCGCCCGTACCGACGATGTCGACGGTCCTCCCCGGCACCTCGATCACGTTGGCGTGCTCGTACATCATCCGTACGAGTCCGGTGATCTCCTCGACGGTCTCTCCCTTGGCCCGCAGTGCCACCGCGAACCCGGCGATCTGCGCGTCGGTCGCCTCACCGCGCATCATCAGGTTCATCGCCCAGGCGGTGTCGTCCGCACTCAGGTCACGGCCGTCGAGCAGGCCGTTCAGCAACCGGGGCCAGGAACGGTCCGCCGCGGTGTCGCCTCCAGCGGGGTTCACAGCGCTCATGGTCGCTCCTGGGGTGCTCAGAGAGGTACGCGGGTGGACTTGCCCCCATCCGTAGGGGCGAGTCCACCCTATCCAGCCCTGGAGACGGCAAAGAGCCCCGTCCAGGCAAGGCGGATTCTCGGGGTCCTCGCAACACCTGATGGCTTACGTGGCCGTCAGTAGAT
>NZ_JBHXMF010000042.1:0-83846 GCF_042721055.1 Streptomyces sp. NPDC058470 | reverse complement strand
AACCAGGTCTTGAAGGCCGACGTCACGCAGGGATCCGGATTAACCAACAGCGTCCGTATCGAGCCCGGCCCTCTGCTCATCCCCGAATGATTGCCTTATGCATACCGCCTTTTGGTTTTTGTATGCATATGTCCTTTTTATCCTGGTAGGAGATCAAGCCTGGTACGCAACAGGACCAGTGCACTCTCGACCGGATCATCGGAGGCCAACGTGACCACCGAACACCAAGTCCGTCCCACCCTCACCACCGAGGCGGGCGCACCCCTGGCGGACAACCAGAACACGGAGACGGCCGGTCCCAGCGGGCCGATGCTGCTCCAGGACCAGCAACTCTTCGAGAAGCTCGCGCACTTCAACCGTGAGCGGATCCCGGAGCGCATCGTGCACGCACGCGGCGGCGCCGCGTACGGCACCTTCACACTCACCCGTGACGTCTCGAAGTGGACCCGCGCGAAATTCCTCTCCGAAGTCGGCAAACAGACCGAGACCTTCCTGCGTATGTCCACGGTGGCAGGCAACCTCGGCTCGGCGGACGCGGTGCGTGACCCACGCGGTTTCGCGCTGAAGTTCTACACCGAGGAGGGCAACTACGACCTCGTCGGGAACAACACGCCGGTGTTCTTCATCAAGGACGCGAGCAAGTTCCCCGACTTCATCCACACACAGAAGCGCGACCCGTACACGGGATCCCAAGAGGCCGACAACATGTGGGACTTCTGGGGTCTGTCGCCGGAGTCGACGCATCAGGTGCTGTGGCTGTTCGGCGACCGGGGGATCCCGGCATCCTTCCGCCACATGAACGGTTACAGCTCGCACACCTACCAGTGGAACAACGAGGCCGGCGAGATCTTCTGGGTCAAGTACCACTTCAAGACCGACCAGGGCATCAGGAACCTCACGGTGGAGGACGCCGTGGAGGTCGCCGGTCGCGACACCGACTCCCACCAGCGCGACCTGCGCCTGTCGATCGAGCGCGGCGAGTTCCCGTCCTGGACCGTGCAGGTGCAGATCATGCCGGAGGCCGAGGCGGCCCACTACCGCTTCAACCCCTTCGACCTGACCAAGGTGTGGCCGCACGCGGACTATCCGCCGATCGCGATCGGCAAGCTGGAGCTCGACCGCAACCCGGACAACGTCTTCGCCGAGGTCGAGCAGGCGATCTTCAGCCCGGCCCACTTCGTCGCCGGCATCGGGCCGTCCCCGGACAAGATGCTCCAGGGCCGTCTTTTCGCGTATGCGGACGCCCAGCGCTACCGCGTCGGCGTCAATGCCGATCTCCTGCCGGTGAACCGCCCTCACGCCACCGATGCGCGGACCTACGGACGCGACGGCGCGCTGTACGACGGTCGCCACGGCGGCGCCAAGAACTACGAACCGAACAGCTTCGGCGGACCGGTGCAGACCGACCGGCCACTGTGGTCGCCCACCACGGTCGACGGCTACACCGGCAACCACGAGACTCCCCCGCACGCCGAGGACAACGACTTCGTGCAGGCCGGCGACCTCTACCGACTGATGCCGGACGACGCGAAGGATCGCCTGGTCACCAATCTCGCGACCGCCATCTCCGGTGTGTCCGCCGAGCGCGATGACATCGTCGACCGGGCGGTCGGCAACTTCGCCCACGCCGACCCCGATCTCGGAAGGCGACTGGAACTCGCGGTGAAGGAACTGCGCGGCCGGCACAACTAGCCTTGCCGTGAAGCCCTTTGCTCCTCAGCCGCACCGCAAGGCCGTCTGTTCCTGAGCCTTGCCGTATGACCGCCGTCTGCTCCAGAGCCTCGCCGCAAGGCCCTCTGCCGCACAGCCTCGCCGTGAAGCCCACTGCCCCTCCCGGCCACTGGGACGTCAGTTCAGGCTCTCAACCGCAGCGACCTCGTCACCAGGGCCCCGCCCCTCCTTCAGGCGCGCTCTCAGCCCCGGCGCTCGCCCCATCCAGCCGACGAACAGCCCCTGCCCGCCCGTCTCATAAGGACGTGAATCATGGCTGTACATATTGATTTCCTCCCCCGTTTCCATCTCAACACCGACCGAACCACCGCCCGAGCCGCGGCCCACAGCGTCGTCGGCGCCTACCTGGCGGAGTTCACCGGGACCTTCATTCTGGTGTTCGCCATCACCGCGACCGCCACCTCCGCGGGCCTGGCCCAGTCCGTCGCCGGATCGGCCTATGGTTCGCTGGCCATCGTGCTGGTCAACGGGATCGCGCTGGCCGCGCTGGTCGGCGGTCTCGCCCATGTCTCCGGCGCGCATTTCAACCCGGCCGTGACGATCGCGATGGCCGTCGTCCGCAAGTTCTCGTGGCGGCATGTCCCCGGCTACATCGCCGTCCAGATGGCGGGTGGCATCGTCGCCGCTCTCGCCACGTGGGCCATTCGCGGTGACACCGCGCGGACCGTCATGCATCTCGGCGCGACCAACCCGAAGCCGGGTGTGAGCGACGGGCGGGCACTCCTCGTCGAGTTCCTGATCACCTTCATCCTGGTCTTCGTCGTCAGTGCCGCCGCCACCGACAGGCGCTTCCCGGCCCCTGCCGCCCCTCTCGTCATCGGGTTCGCCCTCGCCACCGCGGTCTTCATCGGAGGTCCGACCGACGGCGCGGCCGTCAACCCGGCCCGCGGTCTCGGCCCGATGATCGTGTCCGGTTCCTACGGCGGCTGGTGGGTGGACATCGTCGGCCCGGTACTCGGCGGTGTCGTCGCCGCGGTTCTGTACCAGGCGTTCGTCCGCAAGGGCCACGTCCCCGTGGTCGAGCGAGCACCCCACGACGCCCGGGACCTGGAGTCCCACGCCCACCACCCGGTCCGCTGACCGTCCGACGCGGCGACGGAAAGTACCCGCGCACCACCAGTCACCGAGGTCCCGCTTGCCCATCCACAGCGGGACCTCGGCACCATGAGCACCCGCCGCCCTGTCCCAGCGGTGATCCATCGACGTCTGTCAGAAGTGGGTGGCGATCCCGAAAGCCTGCCGGAGGCGGGCCATGTCGTGACGGTCGTGGTCGGCGGGTTCGTAGCCCTGGTGGAAAGCGGCCTGCTGCTCGGGCGACAGGCACCGGACCTTGGTCCCCCGGACGGTGCCTGTGACGAAGCACGGGGCGGGGTAGACGAACGGACGTCCCGGGTCGGGCGAGGCCTGCACGGCGGAACCGTCCGCGGCGAAGAGCAGCGGGTGCAGATCGATCTCTCGTCCGAGCGGGTCGGTGACCACGAATCGCACGGGGCGCTGATCGAGCGTCTCGACGAATCCCGCAGCTCCCAATGCGGCCACGACGGCCGACTCCTGCTCCCGACGGTGCATCAGGTCCAGATCGCGGTGCGGGCGCGTCTGTTCACCGAGCAGAGCATCGACGCCCCAGCCACCGCCGATCCAGATTTCGGCATCCGCCTGCCTCAGCACAACCAAAACGGACAGTACGTCGTCGGCCGTCATCACTCCGCGCACGTTAGCGGCGACCGCCGAACCGGGCGACCGCTTATCCCGTCGCAAGGGCCGCCGTTCCTCCCCGCCACCAACTCCCCGGCGGCCAAAAGGCGTTCGGTGACTCGCGCGTTCCACCTAGTCCCTCCGGACACGTTGGAGCTCGCGTCGACTACGGTTGCCCGATCACACGAGTGGTGCCCGGCCTTGAGCTGGGCCGACGGGCGCGGGGGCGGTGTACGGACGTGGGGCGGGACGGATGGATACGGGTGCCGGTCGGGGACGAGGCGGCCCGGTGGGCCACGCGCGGAAGCGCCCGCCGCGTCCTGTTCGTCGTGCACAACGTCACGTCCGCCACCCGGCTCCTGGACGTCCTCCCCCTGTTCCACGACGACTTCCGGGTGCAGTTGCTGGTGACGTGCACGGAGTCATCCGCATTCCGCTCGGGTGTCGCCGAGCTGCTCGCCGACACCGCCGTGCCGGTACTGCCCTGGGAGCAGGCCGTGGAGACCCCCGTGTCCCTGGTGATCTCCGCGAGTTTTGGCGGCCAACTCCAGGCATTTTCCGGCAAGTTGACCGTCTTGTCGCATGGCGTTGGCTATACTAAGAGGCTGGCGATACCGGATACCGGATACCGGATACCGGATACCGAGAGCCCGTGCCCTCGCCCGTGTTCGGGATGTCCCGCGAGTGGCTGCTCGCCGAAGACGGGGAACCGGTCGCCGACGCACTCGTACTGTCGCACCCCGAGCAGTACGAGCGGTTGCGCGTCGCCTGCCCCGAGGCGGCGCCGACGGCCGTGCTCGCCGGGGACCCCTGCCTCGACCGCATCCTGGCGGCCCGGCCCTACCGCGACCGCTTCCGCCGCGCCCTCGGCCTACGCACCGGCCAGCGGCTGATCCTGCTCAACTCCACCTGGAACCCGGAGTCGCTCTTCGGGGATGGCGGCGGAGCTGACATACTCCCCTCGCTGCTGCCGCGGCTGACCGCGGAGTTCCCGGCCGACGAGTACCGCCTCGCGGCCGTGCTCCACCCCAACATCTGGCACGGCCACGGCCCCGGTCAGATCCGTGCCTGGCTCAATCGGGCCCGGCGCGCAGGACTGGCCCTCGTCGACCCGCTGGAGGGCTGGCGCCAGGCCCTGCTCGCGGCGGACGCCGTGATCGGCGACCACGGCTCGGTCACCTACTACGCCGCCGCGCTCGGCACGCCCGTACTCCTCGGCGCCGCACCCTTGGACGGCCTCGATCCGGGCGCGCCCGTGTACGACTTCGTACGGGACGCTCCACGGCTCGACACACGGGCCGAACTACGCCCCCAGGTCGAGTCGTTGCTCGCCACCCACCACGCCCTGCCCGGTCCCGCCGAGTTCGCAAGCTCCGTGCCGGGCGAGTCCGCGGCCCGGCTGCGCCGCCTCTTCTACGAGTTCATCGGCGTCCCGGAACCCGACGGGCCCGCGCTCCTCGAACCGCTCCCACTTCCGCCGTACGAGCCTCCGTCACGCACCGCGCCCTTGCACGTCCTGACGCGGCTCCTCGGCTCGGGCGAGGTCTCGGTCGTACGCCATGCCGGCCACGACGGTGAACCGGAGGGTGCCTGGGAGGCGCACACAGCCGTACACGAGGACACCCGCGATCCCGGCCAACTCGCCCTCGCGGATCTCGTGTTCAGGTACGGCGAGGCAGCCGATCCGCGGTTCGGCTCCCCGGCGGCGTGGAACCGGGAGGTGCTCGCCCGGCTCCCGGAGTGCGCGCTCGCCTGCTACGTCACCGGGCCCGACGACTGCACCGTCGGCACCCGCGCCGGGGACCTCCTCCACCTCACCGGCGCACCGTCCGAGGCGGATGCCGACCCTGCCGCGTACGCCTCCGCCCTGCACGCCTGGCTGGCGGCCGGCAAGTCGCTCGGCGAACTGGTCGACCGGGGCATGACCGTGCGCACCGGCCCGACCGTCCATCGCGTACGGATCGCTCCCGAAGGATCGCGCACGGATCATTCCTGAAAGATCGTGCTCGGAGCGCTCCTGAAAGATCGCGTACGGGTCAATCCTGAAGGCCCGCAGCGCTGACGCACCGCTCGCGCAGCGTCCGCAGAAGCGCGACGTGATACGCCGCGTTCTCCTTCGCCAGCGCCGTGACCGCCTCGTCGATGAGCGACAGGGCATCCGTGAACTGACCGCCGTCCAGGCGGGTTTCGGCGAGGTCGGTGAGGGCGCGTGCCGTGTTGTACGCCTCGCCGCTCTCCCGGAAGAACCGCAGAGCGCGCTCCAGCCGCTCCCGTGCCTCCTCTCGGCGGCCGAGGCCGCGCAGGGCGCGCCCCCGGTGGCGTTCCAACAGGGCGCGGGCACGCGGCAGATCACCGGCGCCCTCGTCGTCGGGGCCGATGCCGTCGAGGATGCGGTCGGCCTCGTCGAAGGAGTCGTAGGCCTCCTGCCAGCGCCACTGGCGCAGTCGCAGCAGCCCGAGGATCTCGACGGCGGAGGCGTGGCCACGCAGGTGTCCGGCGGCGTGTTCGTCGCGCGCCGCCGCGAGCGCTTCGGGTTCGGCCTCGTCCCAGCGGCGCAACTCGGTCAGGGTGTGGGCGAGTTGGACGTGCAGTGATCCCGCCGTCCGGGTGCCGGGGAAGTGGGCCTCGGCCGTGCGCACGCCGGTCCGGAGGGCGGGCAGGAGGACGTCGTGGTGGCCCGCCTTGAGCTGGAGCGGCCACAGTGCCTGGCAGAGTTTCGCGACGGTGTCCCAGTCGTGGAACTCCTCGGCGGCGTACACCGCTTGGACGAGATTGCGGGATTCGGTGGCGAGTGCGGCCACGGCCTCGCCCCGGTCCGCGTACCGGAGCGGGGAGGCGCCGGTCGGGACCCGCCAGCTCTCCGGGAGAGCCGCCTGGGCCGCCCCGACCGCCAGGTGCAGATAGCCCTCGACGGTGCGGGACACCGCGGCCGAGCAGGCGGCGATGCCGTCGGTGGCTGCCGCGGTGGCTTCGGCGTGTGCGCGAACGACGGGGCGGTAGTGGTAGCGGCCGGCGCCGGTGCGCTCCAGCAGCAGCGCGTCGGCGAGTTCCTCCAGGAGCGTGGCCGCCTCGGTCTCCTCGATGTCCGCTGTTCGGGCGGCGGTCGTGGCATCGAAGGCGGGCCAGTCGTAGAGGCCGGTCAGCCGGTAGAGCCGGGCCGCTGCGGGGCGCAGCAGACGGTAGGAGTCGTCGGCAGCGGCGCGCACCGGATCAGCACCGGACAACGGCGGCTCCGCCAACGGGAGTTCGGTGAGACGGGGTGCGGCGGCACGGAGGGCGTAGGGCGAGCCACCGCAACGCTCCAGTACGGCGGGCAGCGCGGCCTTGGCCGCGGCGATCGCGGGTTTGCCGGCCAACTCGGTGAGCAGCCGTACCGCGTCGCGCCGGGCCAGGGGGCCGATCTGGACCGGCAGGGCGTCGATGCCGGTGAACGGACGGCGGGTGACGACGACCGTGAACACGCCGGGCGCGGGGGCCAGCAGGGGGCGGATCTGCGCGGCGGACTGGGCGTGGTCGAGCACGAGCAGCAGGTGCCGGTCGGCGACGTGCCGTCGGAAGCGGTCGACGCGGTCGTCGGCGGAGGGCGGTATCTCCTCGTCGGGCAGGCCGAGTTGACGCAGCAGTGAGCTCAGGATGGCCCCGGCGTCGGTCACGCGGGGGCCGCGCAGGTCGGCGTAGAGCTGTCCGTCCGGGAAGCGGTCCGCCCGGCGCCAGCCCCAGTGCACGGCCAGTGTGCTGGTGCCCATGCCTTCCCGGCCGTGCAGGAGCGCCACCCGGGGGCTTCCGTCGAAGGCGCGCGCCGCCTCTTTGTCGAGGAGCTTCAAGGCGTCCTGACGGTCCGTGAAGAACCTTGTGGAGGGGGGTAGGCGGGGGTGTGCGGGCCGGGGAGTGGCTCCGGACGTGGGTAGGGCCTGGGCGAACAGGGCCCAGGTGAGGGCAAGTTGCTGATCGCTCTGCAGACGCTCGTGCACCAACTGTGCCACTTCGGTGAACTGTTCGGCGCTGTTCGGTGCCGTGACCTCCCGGCCCACGATCCGGCGGACCAGTCCCCCGGTCGACTCCCAGGCCCACCTGCCCGCTTCGTTGGCCATTCCCGAGCCGACGGTTCCCAGTACCGCCGTGACGGCCGCCAACGAGATGGGATCCAGCATGCCCGCACTCCCCCGCTTCCGACGCCTCTGCCCAGCTGGGCGCCTTGCACCTCACACCCGTGTCGGGTTCGACCCTACGCGGCGGTCCGTGCGTCCCGGCGGCACAACCAGCCTTTTCCAGCAGCCAAGTTGACCCGCGTCCCCTCTCACTCACGCAGCCCGTGGTTCGTCGTTCGCGCCCGGTCCAGCAGCGGGCCGAGCTCCTTGGCCACGGTCGTCAGGGCACGTACGTCCCGCTCGGTCCTGGCGATGAGGAGCGCCCCCTCCAAGGCGCTGATCATGAGCGTGGCCAGCGGCTCGGCCCGGTCGCGCGGTACGCCCAGGTCCGTCAGCGCCGCCGCCACCGGGCGGTTCCAGCGGGCGAACGCGGCGGCGGCAGCGCCCCGGGTGGACTCGACGGACTCGGCGCAGTCCACGGTCGCCGCCGCGACGGGGCAGCCCGAGGCGAACCCGGCCGTCCGGAACTCCTCGGTCCACTGCCCCACCATGGCCGCGAACAGACCGCTCGGCGTCGGCTCCGGCAGCTCGGCGAGGAAGCGGGCGACGCGCTTGCCCGCATAGCGACCTGCCCAGTCCACGGCCTCGTTGACCAGCTGCTCCTTGCCGCCCGGGAAGTAGTGCTGGAGCGATCCGCGCGGCGCCCCGGCATGCGCGGCAACCTCCCGCATGCCGGTCGCGGCGACCCCGTCGCGCCGGATGAGCTGCGCCGCGCTGAACACCATCCGCTCCCGCGGCCCGCGCCCGGAATCCACCATCGTCGACCTCCCGCTCCGTCTGCCGTACGCACCGCTCGTACGTTCCCGGTTCCACTATGACAGGCGTCATAGCTCCCGCTACCATGACGACTGTCATGGGCAGCAGCGGGGGGCTGGCCCGGCGCGCACGCCGGGCGGAGACGGCGGTGCGGTGTGTACGTGGGTTTCATCGGCCTCGGAACCATGGGGCAGCCCATGGCGCTCAACCTGGCCCGGGCGGCCACCCCTCTCGTCGTCTGGAACCGGACGCCCGCCAGGGCCGAGCCCCTGCGCGCGGTCGGCGCCGAGGTGGCGTCCCGCCCCGCCGAGGTCTTCGAGCGGGCCCGCGTGGTGTTCCTGATGCTGGCGGACGGACCCGCGATCGACGCGGCCCTCGGACGTGGCACCCCGGACTTCGCCGAGCGGATCGCCGGACACACCGTCGTCCACATGGGGACGACCTCACCGGAGTACTCGCGCGAACTGGAGGCCGAGATCCGCGCGGCGGGCGGCCGGTACGCCGAGGCGCCCGTCTCCGGCTCGCGGGTCCCGGCGGAGGCCGGTCAGCTCGTGGCGATGCTCGCCGGTGACCCCGAGGCCGTCGAGGAGGTACGCCCACTGCTCGGGCCGATGAGTCAGGAGACGTTCGACTGCGGGCCTGTGCCGAACGCCCTGCTGATGAAGCTCTCGGTGAATCTGTTCCTGATCACCCTGGTGACCGGCCTCAGCGAGGCGTTCCACTTCGCCGACCGCCAGGGCCTGGACCGGAAGCTCTTCCTGGAGGTGCTGGGCGCAGGACCGATGGCCAGCGCCGTCTCGCGGATGAAGGCCCCGAAGCTCCTTGAGCGCGACTTCGCCGTACAGGCCGCGGCTCACAACGTCCTGATGAACAACGAGCTGATCGCCGAGGCCGCCAGAAAGTCCGGCCTGGCCTCCCCGCTCCTCGATGTCTGCCACGCTCTCTTCGAGGAGACCGTGGCACTGGGACACGGCGGGTCCGACATGGCGGCCGTGCTCCACGCGATCGAGGCCCGCACCGACGCCGTGAGCGGGGACGGTTCAGCGTCTGCGGGGGATGCCGTACGCGCGCTCCACGTGGAGCCGTAGGACGAGCCGACGGTCACGAACCATGGCGGCCCGATAGTCGTCCCAGTCGGGGTGCTCACCCTGGACGTCCCGGTAGAGCCGGATGAGTTCCTCGACGGTCTCATCCTGCGGATCACCGGCGACGGGCGTCAGCTCGGCGGTGCCCTCGGCGACCGTGTACGCCCAGCGGTCCTCGCTGGTCACGTGGTACGAGGCCCGAGGATCCCGGCGCAGATTGCGCGTCTTGGCCCGGTCGTCCGTGAGTGAGACCCGGACGATCCGCTCGTCGGGGTAGTAGGCGTGGGTGACGTTCGACAGCTGGGGCCGGCCGTCCTTCTTGAGGGTGACGAGCACCCCGCCCTTGTACTCGGAGAGCAGTTTCACCAGTGCGTCCTGCGTCGCGTCCTGAGTCATGCCTCGATCAACGCTTCGGACCGGGCGAGACATTCCACGTAGACACTGTCTACCGAGTCCTGGTAGACAGTGTCTATGACCAGCGAGGAAGAGGCAGGGCTGCGGGCCCGCCTGATCGAGGCCGGAGTGGACCTGGTGACCAGGGAGGGGGCCCAGGCGCTGTCCCTGCGGGAGATCGCCCGGCGGGCCGGGGTCTCCCACGGAGCTCCGCGCCGCTATTTCCCCACCCACCTGGAGTTGCTGTCCTCCATCGCCCGCCGGGGCTTCATTGAGCTCGGCACGCGGGCGGCGGAGTCGGTCGCCGGCAGCGGGGCGTCGTCGCCCCGCACGCAGCTCACTACGCTGGGGCGGGTCTACCTCGACTTCGCGCTGAGCAACCGCGGAATGTACGAGCTGATGTTCCGTCACGACCTGCTGGCGAGCAATCGGTTGGGTCTTCGCGAGACGAGCCTTCCGCTGTTCGGCGCCTTGGTGGACCTGGTCGGCCAGGTGCGTCCCGAGGCCGACGCCCCGGTCGTCGCGGGCGCGTTGTGGGCGAACCTGCACGGGATCGCCCAGCTGTGGAGCTTCGGCAGCCTCCAACTCTCCACCGGCGCTGAGGACTTCGTACCCCTTCTGCATGCGGCGCTGGACGCGCACCTCGGGCCCGACCCTCGGTGAACGCACACCTAAGTCGTCGGCTCACGCTCGCGAGCAGTGTCACCGGTGCGGTGATCGTCGCCCTGGACGGCACCGTGCTCACCGTCGCGCAGCCCACCCTGCAACGCGATCTGCACGCCACGTTCGCGCAGGTCCAGTGGACGAGCACCGGCTATCTCATCGCAGTGGCAAGCCTGTTGGTGTTCGCGGGCCGGCTCGGAGACCGGTACGGGCACCAACAGGTCTTCGCCGTGGGGATCCTGGGCTTCGGCGCCACGTCGGCGGGGATCGGGTGCGCACCCGGGATCGGCTGGGTGATCGGACTCCGGGTCGCGCAGGGCGTGTTCGGCGCGCTGCTGCAACCCGCCACGTTGGGGATGCTGCGCGCCGCGTACCCCGCCGACCGGCTCGCGATGCCGATCGCGCTGCGCACCAGTGCCATCGGTCTCGCGGCCGCCGCCGGTCCGGTGATCGGCGGGGCGCTGGTCACCACCCTCGGCTGGCGCGCCGTCTTCTTCCTGAACGTCGTGCCCGCGCTGGTCATGGGCGGGTCGGCGCTCGCCGTCCGGGGCCCGGCGCGGCACCGGGCCACCGCGGGCGGGCTCGACGTACCCGGGGCCTGCCTGCTGGCGGCGGCCCTGGTGAGTCTCGTACACACGCTGGTCGGGATACCGCAGACCGGCTGGACGACCTCATCCGCGCTCGGGCTGCTCGTCGTCGTGGCCGCGGGAGCCGCGTTCGTACGTCACGAACAGCGCACCGCGAGCCCGTTGGTGCCCCACGACGTGCTCGGCTCCGCCACCGTCGGTGCGGCGCTAGGCATATTGGTGGCCGCCTCGGCGGCGATGCTGGGCTCACTCTTCGTCGGCAGCTACTACCTCCAGGAAGTTCTCGACCTGGATCCCCTTCAGACCGGTCTGCGGGCGCTGCCCGGAGCCGTGATGATGGTGCTGGGCGCGCCGGTCGCGGCCGTCCTGCTGCGCCGGCAGGGTGCGCGCCGGACGACACTGGCCGGGATGACCACCCTGACCGCCGGGGTCCTCCTGCTCTCCCGGCTCGGCCGGGCCTCGACCGCCGTGCCGATCGGCAGCGGATTCCTGCTGCTCGGCGCCGGTTTCGCGACCGTGATGGTCACCGCGACGGCGGTCCTCGTACGGCACGCCTCGGCGGAGTCGGCAGGCGTGGCGGGCGGGCTCCAGCAGACGGCGATGAATGTGGGGCCCACGCTGGGCGTCGCGGCGGCGACCCTGCTGATGACCCCCACGACCGGTGTCTCCATCGGCCCACCGCTCACGGCACTCGCGGCCGCGTCCGCGCTCGGAACTCTGCTCGCGCTGAGGCTGCCGGGGGCCGCGGGGACGCCGGTGCGCAATCGCAAGGAGTCCACCAACAAGTACGGGGCAGACGACGGTTCGTGGATCCGTAGGGGACCATGAAGCGAGTTGGAACAAGAGCCGCAGCCCGGAGGAGAGCCAAATGGGACATCTGCGACAGGAGGCCGAGCCGCACGAGGCCGGCCTCGATCCGAAGGCGCTTGCCCGTCTCGATCAGCACTTCGCCCACCTGGTGGACGACGGCAGACTCCCCGGGTACCTGGTGTCCGTGTCCCGGCACGGCCGTATCGCGCACCTCACCAGGTACGGCTGCCGCGACCGCGAGGCCGGACTCCCCGTCGAGGCCGACACCCTGTGGCGGATGTACTCGATGACGAAGCCGGTCACCTCGGTAGGCGCGCTGATGCTCCTCGAAGAGGGCCGCCTCCGGCTCGACGACCCCGTCGCCGACTTCCTCCCGTCCTTCGCCGACCCACAGGTGTACGTCGACGGATCCGGCCCGGACACCAGGACCCGTCCGGCCGCACAACCCATCCTCGTCCGGCACCTGTTGACCCAGACGGCGGGCCTGACCTTCGGCTTCTACCACGCGCATCCCGTCGACGCGCTGTACCGGAAGGCCGGACTGGAGTCGTCCGTACCGGCGGGCGCGGATCTGGCCGAGACCTGCGAGGCGTACGCCCGGCTGCCGCTCCAGTTCGAGCCGGGCACGCAGTGGAACTACTCGGTCGCCACCAATGTCCTCAGCCGCGTCATCGAGGTGGCCTCCGGCCAGGACCTCGACGCGTTCCTGGCCGAGCGGATCTTCGCACCGCTCGGTATGAAGGACGCCGGGTTCTGCGTCACGGACGAGCAGGAAGGCCGGCTGGCCGAGTTGTACGGGGAGGACGACGAGGGCGGGATCACCCCGATCGCCGGGTTGCCCCTGCACGGCCGCCCCCGCTGCGTGTCCGGGAGTGGCGGCATGGTGGCCACCGCCCACGACTACCACCGCTTCATGGAACTGCTCCGCCTGCGCGGCGAACTCGACGGCAGCCGCCTGCTGAAGCCGGAGACGGTGGACCTGATGGTGTCCAACCACCTCCCCGACAACGCCGACCGCCGCACCTTCGGCAGCCCCGTCCACCGGGAACCGGGCAACGCGGGCCTCGGCTTCGGCCTCGGCGTCTCCGTGGTGGTGGACCCGGAGATCACCCTGTCCCCGGCCGGCCAGGGCGCGTACGGCTGGAGCGGCGTGGCCAGTACGACCTTCTGGATCGACCCGGCCAACGACCTGACCGTGCAGTTCCTGACCCAGGTCCGCCCCACCTCCTCCCACTCGATCTTCCGTGAGCTGAAGCGGCTGGTGCAGGAGGCGTTGCTGGACTGAGCGCGCTCACCCCACTCGCCCGGGTCACCCAGCCCGGAACGTGAAGTCCACGCCGTCCCGGGCGAGTTCGGCCAGCCACTCCTCGGACCGCTCCGCCGTCCCGGCGGCCCGGCTGAGGCCCGCCGGGAGCGTGCCGTCGAGGATGTGGCGGACACCGAGGGCCAGCGTGCGGGAGACACAGCGGGCCATGGCGCTCTCGTCGGCGGTGCCCTCCAGGTCGAGGAGGTAACGCCCCGACCAGGCCTCCCCCGGGCCCGGGCCGCCGCGTGCCTCCAGCGAAACCGCGAGGACGACCCGGTCACGGTCGGCCTCGGTGGTCGGGTAGGCCGCCGCCAACTCCTGCGCGAGGGCGGCGATGCGCCGGTCGTCGCCCGCCTTCAGCTCCTCGAAGACGGCGTCCCAGGCGCGCAGCCAACCGTCGAGGCGCAGGGTGCCGCGCACGAAGGTGCCCGGTTTCCAGGCCTCGGGCAGCCCGTACTGGTCGAGGAAGGGAACGCTGTCCCGGTTGGGGTAGACCTCGAAGGTCTCGCCGTCGATCTCGTGGGGGCGGGTCGCCTCCCAGGGGCGGACGGCCGTCGTCACCGCACCGCCCTCGACATAGCGGGCGGGCGAGCGCAGGGCACCCAGCACCCCCGCCGGCGCCCAACTGAAGCGGTACCTGAAGTCGTTGGGCACGGCCGGGATGCCACCGCAGTACGAAGTGAGGCTGTACGAGGCGGCCGTATCGGCGCCGATCGCCTGCTGGGCGCGGGCGACCAGACTGTGCGCGAAGAGATGGTCGATGCCCGGGTCCAGCCCGCACTCGGTCAGCACCACGACACCCGCCTGATCGGCCGCCGGTACCTGCTCCAGGAGCGCGTCCGACACATAGCTGGAGCAGGCGAAGTGGGCGCCGCGCGCGACGCAGGCGGCGAGCAGTGGGGCGTGTTCGGGCGCGGGCAGCATGGAGACGACGATGTCTCCGGGGGCGAGTTCGGCGGTGAGCGCGGGGAGCGTGTAGGCGCGTGGCTCGGCGCGCCCGGTCAGACCCCGGGCGGCCAGGCTCCGTTCGGCACGCTTCTGGGTGCGGTGCCACAGTCGTACGCGGGTGGCGGCGTCGCAGGTCGCGGCGAGACCGCTTCCGGTGGACAGGCCCGCACCGATCCAGTGCACGGTGCCGCTCGCGCGCGTCGCCTCAGCCATCGCCGAACTCCCCATCTCTTGTGCCTCGTTGGCCGATCTCACTGCAGGCCCGGTGGAACCGGTCGAGACCGCGGCCCCACGCCCCACCCGTCTCGAAGTCCAGGAGCAGCGGCAGCAGCGCCGCGGAGAAGTCGACGCTCGCCTCGCGCGGCAGCAGCGACGGCAGGTTGTCGATGGCGATCAGATCGAGGGCGGGCCGCTCACGCAGTCGGCGGACGGGGTCCGTCCAGTCCGTGGTGGTGTCGTAGACCGGCAGGACGTTCAGGGGCGAGCCGACATCGCAGGTGACATCGCACAGGGTGCGCAGCCGACGGCCGGGCTCGTCGAGGTCCTTGTCGGTGAGGAAGGGCGGGATCGGCCGGGTGGTCAGCACGGTGTTGACCATCAACTCGTGTGCCAGCAGGGCGGGTCGGTCCAGGTCTCGGGTCTCTTCGAGGTCCCAGCAGGTGGGCTCGACCCCGGCCGTCTCCAGCGCGTCCCGCGCGCCCCGGCCGCTGCGGCCCAGGGCGCCGATCACCAGCGCCTTCAACTCCGGTCCTTCTCCGGCCAGTTCCGCGTCCAGTTCCTCCTTGGAGGTGGGCCGCAGCGGGGTCCGGAGCCTGCCCCTGTGATGCAGTACGGCCAGGGCGGCCCCCAGATATCCGGCCCAGTAGCCGAAGGCGGCGAGCCTGCGCCCCTTGTCGTCCACCAGGTATTCGAGGTCGAGCAGAACTCCGCCCCCTGCGAGGAACCTGCGCAGCAGGGCTTCGGCTCCGGGCTGCTGCTTGTAGGCGTGCCCGAAGAAGATGTGGCGGTGCGTCAGTGCGGCCGGCTCGTCGGAGAGTTCCTTGAGTCCGAGGACGACCGCGTCCGGCGGCGCCGAGACCCAGGATCCGGTCTCGGCGACACGGCAGCCGGCCTCCTCGTACGCCTCGATCGGGAAGACCCGCTGCGGTGACTGCTCGACGGTGAGGGTCACGCCGCTCTCGACGAGTCGTCGGGCGTCCGTGGGCACGATCGGCGTGCGCTGTTCGGTCGTACGGGTCTCGTGGCGGAGCCACAAATGCAGGGCGTTCATACGCAGTTGATCTCCGGGCGCAGGGCGTCGGCGGCGAAGCGTTCGGCGCTGAGGGGGCTGATGTCGACGAAGGGTACGCGGCCCAGGTACAGGTCGCGGACCACCTCGCCGACCGCCGGTGCCTGGAGGAATCCGTGGCCGGAGAACCCCGTCGCGTACAGGAAGCGCGCACACGAACCCGCCTCGCCGATCAGTGCGTTGTGATCCGGTGTCATCTCGTACAGTCCCGCCCAGCCGCCCGTACGGCGGAGGTCGAGCAGGGCGGGGGCGCGTCGCTCCATGGCCTCGCCCAGGCGGGGGATCCAGCGGTCGTGGGTTTCGGTGGCGAAGCCGGGGGTCTCGTCGGGGTCGGACATACCGAGCAGCAGACCGGGGCCCTCGGTGTGGAAGTAGAGGCTGCTGGTGAAGTCGATGGTCATGGGGAGGTCGGGCGGCAGCCCCGGGACGGGTTCGGTGACGGCGATCTGGCGGCGCAGCGGCTCCACCGGCAGGTCCACGCCCACCATCGCGCCGAGGGCCCGCGACCAGGCACCTGCCGCGCAGACCACCGTGTCGGTCTCGATCCGGCCCCGGCCGGTGAGCACCGCGGTGATCTCCCCGCCGCGCAGTTCGATGCCGGTGACCTCGCAGTGCCGCAGCACGGTCGCGCCGTGCCGACGGGCCCCGGCGGCGTAGCCCTGGACGACGGACTCGGGCGTGCAGTGCCCGTCGTCCGGTGAGAAGGCCGCCGCGAGCAGCCCGTCGGTGGTGATCAGGGGCGAGAGCCGGCGCCCCTCGGCCGGGTCGATCATGCGGCTGGGCACACCGAGGGAGTTCTGCAGCCGTACGCCCGCTTCGAAGGACGCGACCTCTTCGGGTGTGGAGAGCAGGAACAGATAGCCGACCCGGTGCAGTCCGATGTCCTGGCCCGGGTCCTCGCCGAAGCGGGCGAAGGCCTCCAGACTCCGGGCGCCGAGCTGGATGTTGAGCTCGTCGGAGAACTGCGCCCGGATCCCGCCCGCGGCCCGCGAGGTCGACCCGGAGGCCAGTTCGTCGCGCTCGACGAGCACCACGTCGGGTACGCCCGCACGCGCCAGGTGGTAGGCGATGCTCGCGCCCATCACCCCGCCGCCGATGACGACGACCCGCGCCGTCCGGTTCACCGGCGCGCCCCCTTCGCGCGGGCCGCGTGGATGACGGCCCAGGCCGCGGCGGCGTCCTGGATACCGAGCCCGACGCTGTTGTAGAAGACGATGTCGTCGGGGTGCCTGCGGCCCGGGTGCGTGCCGGTGAGCACGCCGCCGAGCGGAATCAGGTCCCCCGGGGCGAGCCGTCCGTGGCGCAGCGCGTCGACGACCGGACCGGCGTGTTCCGCCGCCGTCGCCGGATCGTCGACGACCACCGCCGCGGCCCGCCGCAGGACCTCCGCGTCGACCTCGCTCCTGCTGGGCTCGAAGGAGCCGACGCTGACGACCGTGCACCCCGGCGCCAGCCATTCGCCCCGCACGACGGGCGTACTGCTGAGCGTGCAGGCCGCGACCATCGGCAGCCCCGCCACGGCTTCCTCGGCCGTCTCGACCGCCTTGACGGCGACGCCGAGTTCGGCGGCGAGACGGTGCGCCGCGTGCGCCCGGCGCCCCGGGTCCGGGCTCCACACTCGTACGGTCCGCACATCCCGTATCCGGGCGACGGCCCGCGCATGGGCCAGGGCCTGGGTGCCGGAGCCGAGCAGACCGAGCTCCGCGCTGTCGGCGCCCGCGAGTACGTCGAAGGCGACGGCGCTCGCCGCGGCGGTGCGCAGGGTCGTCACCGACGTGCCGTCCATGACGGCGGCGAGCTGCCCGGTGGCCGGGTCGAGCGCGTTGATCACGGCGTGGACGGTCGGCAGCCCGGCCGCCGCGTTGCCCGGGTTGACGCTGCCGAACTTGGCGACGGCGCCGGTGTCCGCGGACAGCCGGGCGAGGTAGGCGAAGACGACGCTGTCGTCGAAGCGGCTGGGGTGCATGATCTTTCCCGGCAGCTCGGCCGTGCCGTCGCCGAGCGCGGTGAAGGCCGCACGCTGCGAGGCGATCGCGGTATCCGTGTCGAGCAGCTCCCGCACCTGCTCGCGCGACAGATACAGCGGACCGGGGTCGGCAGTGTCCTCAGCGGCGTCGTCTGCTGTCATTCCTCAGTGATAGCCGTCTTTGCCGATCCGCAAAAGATCGCGGTCGACCAAGTGGCCGCCGTTCAGCGGCGACCCGCCCAGCTGGGCTCCGTCCAGGTGCGGGAGGTGGTGGTCCATGCGCTCGCGCTTGGTCAGCAGGTAGCTGAGGTTCTCCTCGCACGGCGGGATCAGCAGCGGAACCTGCTCGGCGACCCTGATGCCGTGGCGCAGCAGCGCCTCGCGCTTGCGCGGGTTGTTCGACATCAGCCGTACGGACCGCACGCCGAGGTCGTGCAGGATGTCCGCCGCCACCCGGTAGTCGCGGGCGTCCACCGGCAGACCCTGGGCGAGGTTCGCCTCGACGGTGTCCATGCCCTCCGACTGGAGCTGCATCGCCCGGAGCTTGGCGAGCAGGCCTATGCCCCGGCCCTCGTGGCCCCGGAGGTAGACGAGGATGCCGCGCCCCTCCGCCACGATGGCACGCAGCGCGGCGGCGAGTTGGTCGCCGCATTCGCAGTGCATGGATCCGAAGGCGTCCCCGGTCAGGCATTCCGAATGCAGTCTGGTGAGTGTGTCCCCTGCACCGATGTCGGCCAAGTCGCCGTGCACCAGGGCAACTTGTTCCTCTCCCCGGTCATGGTCGAGGTAACCGACGGCGTGGAAAGCGCCGTAGACGGTGGGCAATGGGGCAATCACGACGCGTTCGACACCTGTGCGGTGGGTATTCCCGCCGAGTGCTCCAGAGTTATCTGTCATGATCTGATTCCTAAGCAGAGTCGAAAGGCCGTGAAAACATGAGTGGTTCGGGAACGCGCCCGACGGTATCCGGTCTGTTGCCGGTTGACACCACGGAGGACGTACGGGCGCGGGGGGCGGGTGTGTCACGGCAGGTCGCCGTGCTTCCCGTCGGCAGCTTCGAACAGCACGGTGCGTTCCTGCCGCTCGCGACGGACACGCTGGTCGCGTGTGCCATCGCGCGGGAGGTCGCGGCCGCGTATCCGGTCCATCTCCTTCCTCCGGTGACGATGTCCTGCTCGCACGAGCACGCCGCGTGGCCGGGGACCGTCAGCATCTCTTCCGTCACGCTCCACGCGGTGGTCAGGGACATCGCCGACTCGCTCCGCCGGTCGGGCGTCGACACCCTGGTGGTGGTCAACGGACATGGCGGAAACTACGTACTGGGCAATGTGGTTCAGGAATCGGCGGGCAGCGGTACGCGCATGGCGCTTTTCCCGGCGATGGAGGACTGGGAAACCGCGAGGGAGCGGGCCGGAGTAGAGACCTCGCTGCTCAGCGATATGCACGCGGGAGAAATTGAGACCTCCATTCTTCTGCATGCCCATCCTGAATTGGTCAGGCCCGGATATGAGACCTCCGATTTCCTCGCGGACGACCGTCGGCACCTGCTCACTCTCGGCATGTCGGCCTATACCGAGTCCGGTGTCATCGGGCGGCCCTCGATGGCCAGTGCGGGGAAGGGGAAGGCGCTGCTGGCCGCGCTGACCGAGTCGTTCGGGGCGTACTTCTCCCTGGTGACGTCGGCGAGACTGCCTTGGGAGGTGGAAGATCCGGAAACCGGGATGACGGAGACCGGTACTACGGAGACCGGGACTTCGGCGGTCGTCGATCGTCGGCATTGATCGTGCCCTCCTGCGCTCTCCTCCCGGGGGCGCCGGAGCGCCGCCGACCACCGGACGACCAGGACGGCCACGCCCGGCAGGCTCGCGACGAAGCTGAGCACTCCGTAGACCACGGCAACAGTCAGGCCCATGCTCGCGCCGAGCCCCGCGGCGCCGAACGCCCAGGCGGTGACGCCTTCCCGCGGGCCCCAGCCGCCGACGTTCAGGGGCAGGCCCATGGCGAGCAGGGCCAGCAGCGCCAACGGCAGCAACTCGGCGGCGGACGCGGTGGATCCGGCGACGCGGGCGGCGAGCAGGAACATGGCCAGGTGACCGGCCATCACCACGACCGACGAGAGCGCGAGGCCGGGCCAGCTCCCCCGGGCGAGCAGGGCGCCGCGCGCTTCGACGAGCGTGGCGCGGAGAGCCGTGAACCGCCGGGAGCGGCCGGGGTTCCGCACCCTGCGCACCGCTCCGAGGGTCACCACTGCGCCCACCGAGGCGATCGCCAGGACCAGGGCGCCGCGGCGCATCTCCGTGAGCACCGGGGACGGCTGGGTGAGCAGCACCGTCACCCCGAGAACCATGAACACGGCCTGGCCCGCGGTCCGTTCGAGGACCACCGCCCGTACGCCGCGACTGATGTCCCCTTCGCTCTGGCCGTGCCGTACGGCGCGGTGCACATCGCCGAGGATGCCGCCGGGCAGCGCCGCGTTGAGGAACAGGGCGCGGTAGTAGTCCGCGACGGCCGGCACCAGGGGCAGTCGGATCTTCAGCCCGCGCGCCACCAGACACCAACGCCAGGCGCTGAACACCGTGGTGAGCAGCCCGAGCCCGAGCGCGGTGAGCAGCGTCACCCCGTCGATCCGCCGCAGCCCGTCCAGAAAGACACCGGTACCGAGCCGCCAGAGCAGCACACCGAGAATCGCGGCACCGGCGACCGTGCCGAGGTGGGTGCGGATCCGGCGGGAGTCGAAGCGAACACGCTTCGAGTCCCTGCTCACCTCCGCCGCCGCGCTCACAGCGTCCCGCCCGTCGGCCGGGGCAGCGCCAGCACATCGCTGTGGTGGACGACCACCCGCAGCTCGCCCGCGGCGATCGCGGCCACACGGGAGCGCAGATACGTCTCTGCGCGGGCGGCGAGTTCGGGGCGCTGCTCGCAGGCCGCGGCGACCCAGCCGCGCAGCCACTCCTCGGTCAGCGCGGCGGTGTCGGGGCCGAGCCGCCACGGGCTCGGATGGGCGCGGACCGTCGCGCCGTAGCGGGCGAAGGCCTCGCAGGCGGCCGTGATGGAATCCGGGCCGAGCAGATCACCGCGGCGCTGGTGGGCGTTGAACGCCTCGGTGAACTCGGCGTCGAGCGGGTCGGCCGGTGCGAATTCGACCCGTCCGACGACGGAGAGCGTCAGCAGGGCCGGGACTCCGGCGCCCGCGCACGCCGCCGCGAGGCGGTCGATCTCGTCGCCGGTGAGGACGTCGAGGAGCGCGGACGCGGTCACCAGCGAGGCCCCTGCCAGGGCCTCGGCGCTCAGCCGGCCGATGTCACCGCGCTGTGTGGTGACGGTGACCCGGCTGCCGTCGGCCGCCGCGCGCGGCGCCCCCACGGTCGCGAAGTGCAGGAGATAGGGATCCCGGTCGTGCAGGATCCAGTGCTGGCCGCCGTCGAGCCGCGGTGCCAGCCAGCGGCCCATGGACCCTGTGCCGCAGCCGAGGTCGTGAATCACCAGGTCGTCGCCGCGCCCCGGCCGGTTCGCGAGACGGATGCGCAAGGGGTCGAGCAGGTCGGACGCCCGCGCGGCGGCATCGGCGCCCTCGCGCAACTGCAGCCACTGGGGCGCGTATCGAGGGGCGTCGTCGGCACCGAACGCGTCGACGCGCTCCCCCGGCGCACCCGCCCGCGCCTCGTGCCCGGAGACGTCCGGCAGGTCGGGCACGTCAGGCACCTCCGACGGGGTGAGAGCCGTACTCATGCCGCCCTCCGGGGTTCCCGCGGCAGCCGTGTCAGGACGCCGGCCAGGTTGCGGGCCGTGGTGGCCCAGCCGTTGAGCGCGGCGCGCCGGCCGCGGGCGGCCGCCTTCAGACGGCGGCGTACGTCGGCCTCGCCGAACCAGCCGCGCAGCTCCGTGGCGAGAGCGGCCGGGTCCTCCGGTGGTACGAGGATCCCGGGCACGCCGCCGTCGGGCGCACGGCCGACCGCCTCGGGAAGCCCGCCGACGTCGGTCGCCAGCACCGGGATGCCGCGCGCGAGCGCCTCGGTGACGGCCATGCCGTACGTCTCTGCGTAAGAGGTGAGGACCATGAGGTCGGCGGCGGCATAGCTCGCGTCGAGCTGCGCGCCCGCCTGCGCTCCCGCCAGGTGCAGTCGGCTGCCGAGGCCGTGCTGCTCGATCAGGGCGCGGATCCGGGCGACGTACGCCGGATCCTGGCCGAGTCCGCCGACCAGGACGCAGCTCCAGGGCAGGTCGGTGACGGTCGCGAGGGCCTCGACAAGGCGGTGCTGCCCCTTGCGCGGGGTGACCGCGGCGACGCACAGCAGCCGCGAGACCCCATCGGTGCCGGAGGCGAGCGGCGCGATGTCGGCGCCGGGCTCGGCGACGTGGACGCGCTCGGGGGCGAGCCCGTGGTGGGCCACGAGCCGGCGCACCGCCCATTCGCTGGTGGCCACGACGGCGGACACGGCCCGCAGCGTCGTACGTTCCTTCGCGTCCAGCTCGGCGGCGACGGCGGGTGCGAGTCCCGTCTCGTCGGCGAGCGGCAGGTGTACGAGGACGGTGAGGGACAGCCGCTCGGCCTCGGGGACGATGATCTCGGGGACGCCGCAGGCCACGAGCCCGTCGAGCAGCACGGTCGTGCCGTCCGGCAGCTCGCTGAGCGTACGGGCGAGTTGCGTACGGGCGGCGGCACCGGGGCGCGGCCACTCTCCGGCGACGGCGTGCCGGTGGACCTGCCAGCCGAAGCCGGGCAGGTCGAGGCAGAGCCGCCGGTCGTAGGCGTTCCCGCCGCTGGGCGCGGCCGGGTCGTCGACACCGCCCGGCATGACGAAGTGCACGGAGCTCAGGGACATGGGGATGATCTCGGCCTTCTGGAGAGCCGCGTTCTGCACCGGGACGTAGTTCAGGGAAGCCTGGTTCCCGTTCACGGACGCCTGGTCGATGGTCGTGTCGGTCACAGCGCACGCTCGTAACTCGCCCAGGCGATGTGCGACTCGTGCAGGGTGACGGTGATGCCCACGAGCCCGTGAGCGCCCTCGCCCAGTGCCCCGGCGTGCACGCGGTCGGCGAGGCGGTCGGCGATGACCTTGGCCAGGAACTCCGTCGAGGTGTTCGTGTCCTTGAAGACCGGTTCACTGTCGAGGTTGCGGTAGTTCAGGTCGCTCACTACAGCTCCGAGCTCCTGCGTGGCCAGCCCGATGTCGACGACGATGTTGTCGTCGTCCAGCTCGGTACGCCGGAAGGTGGCGTCCACCAGGAACGTCGCCCCGTGCAGGCGCTGCGCGGGTCCGAAGACCTCGCCACGGAAGCTGTGGGCGATCATCAGGTGATCGCGAACGGTGATGCTGAACAACGGACGACCCTCCAGGTGCGGTGCGTCTGATCCCCTGCCGGGACCGTGCCGTGTAGTACGGCTGGTCCGTTCTCCTTGTTCAGCCGCATGTTCCCCTTTCTTCGGAGGTCAGGCAGCTTGTTCCGGACTCAGACCCCGTCGTAGACCACGCGGTGACACAGAGCGGGTATCGAACCGGACGACAATTTCGCCATCACGTCGGGCAGTTCCTCGAATCGGCACTCGCCCGTGACGAGCGCGTCGAAGGCGCGTTCGGCGAGCAGTTCGAGGGCGAGTGCGAACCGGTCGGCGTAGGTGCGGCCCGCTCGGCGCGCCGGGGAGAGGGAACCCACCTGGCTGCTGCGGATCGTCAGGCGCCGGGAGTGGAAGGCCTCGCCCAGCGGCAGGCTGATCCGCCGGTCGCCGTACCAGCTGAGTTCGATCACGGTGCCTTCCGGGGCGAGGAGTTCCAGCGCCCTGGTGAGCCCGGCCTCGGTGGCGCTGGCGTGCACGACGAGGTCGAGCTCGCCCGCCGCGTCCTCGGGAAGCGCGAAGTCGACACCGAGTGCCCGTGCGATGTCACCGCGTGCCGGATCAGCGTCGACGAGCTGGACCCGTACGCCGGGGAACCGCGCGAGGAGCGCGGCGACGGAGCAGCCGACCATGCCGCCGCCCACCACGGCGATCCGGTCGCCGATCAGCGGGGCGGCGTCCCACAGGGCGTTCACCGCGGTCTCCACGGTGCCGGCGAGCACGGCGCGCGAGGCGGGCACGGAGTCCGGTACGAGGGTCACGGCGCTCGCGGGGACGACGTAGCGCGTCTGGTGCGGATAGAGGCAGAAGACGGTCCGGCCGAGCAGCTCCGGGGGCCCCTGCTCGACCTGGCCGACGTTGAGGTAGCCGTACTTCACGGGTGCGGGGAAATCGCCGTCCTGGAAGGGTGCGCGCATCGTGGCGTACTGGTTCTCCGGTACGCCGCCGCGGAAGACGAGGGTCTCGGTGCCCCGGCTCACTCCCGAGTAGAGCGTGCGTACCAGCACCTCGTCCTCGGCGGGCTCCGGAAGGACGACTTCCCGTATCTCGCCGTGGCCCGGCGCGCCGAGCCAGAACGCGCTGGCTGTGAGTTTCATGAGCGTCCCCTGAACGATCCGGCAGATCTTCACGTACGGAGCTGTGACAAGCCGCGCACTGTACGCGGCGTTGATCGACTCTGTCATACGGCCGGAGGACTAGCGGTGGCCCTGAACAACACATACGACCTGAGGCTCCCCCAGCAGGAGACCATGGTGGGAGCGGGAGTGCAGCTCCTGGTCCTTGCCCTGCTGGGCTCGGCGATCGGCATGGGCCCTGCGGGCTGGCTGACGGGCCTGGTCTTCGCGATCGCCACCTGGGCAGTGCTGAACCGCGCCCTGCGCCGTTCACGACCCCGCTCCTTCGGGCCCGCCAACCGGGTCACCCTCGGCCGGGCCATCCTCGTCGGCGGCGTCACCGCCCTGGTCGCCGACTCCTTCCGGAGCTCGCCGCCGGTCACCCTCCTGGTCGGTCTGACGGCGGTCGCCCTGATCCTGGACGGCGTCGACGGCAAGGTCGCCCGCCGTACCGGCACCTCGTCCGCGCTGGGCGCCCGCTTCGACATGGAGGTCGACTCGTTCCTGGTCCTGGTCCTGAGCGTGTACGTCTCCATGTCGCTCGGTCCGTGGGTGATGCTGATCGGCACGATGCGCTACGCCTTCGTGGCGGCGTCCTGGGTGCTGCCGTGGCTGAACGCCCCGCTCTTCCCCAGCATGGCGCGCAAGACGGTCGCCGCCCTGCAGGGGATCGTGCTGCTCGTCGCGGCCGCGGGACTACTGCCGTACGAGGTGATGGCCGGGGCTGTGCTGGTGGCACTCGCGGTGCTGGTCTGGTCGTTCGGGCGCGACATCGGCTGGCTGTGGCGTTCGGGAGCGCGGGGCGAGCATGCCTTCGAGTGAAGCCCGGCAACCCCCGCTGCCCACCGGGGCTACTGTGTGGCCACGGCAGGCGGGCGACGGCGCGTTGAGGAGCTGAGCGGCATGAACGAACGACCGGCGGGCGGAATGGTCCCGATCAACTCCTCGGTGGCGCATCCCGCGCGGGTCTACAACGCCTGGCTGGGCGGCAAGGACAACTACCCGGCCGACCAGGAGGCCGCCGAGCTGGCCGCCGCCGCCAATCCGGAGATCATCCCCGCGGTCCGCGCCAACCGGGCCTTCCTGGGCCGGGCGGTGCGCGAACTGGCCGGGGTCGGCATCCGGCAGTTCCTCGACATCGGTACCGGCATACCGGCCGCGGACAACACCCACGAGGTGGCGCAGCGGGTCGATCCCGGCGCCCGGGTGGTGTACGTCGACAACGACCCGGTCGTGCTGGCCCACGCCCGGGCCCTGCTCGTCAGCACCCCGGACGGTGCGACGGACTACCTGAACGCGGACCTGCGCGAGGTGGACCACATCCTCACCGCGGCGCGGGACACGCTCGACCTGTCACAGCCGGTGGGCCTCATGCTGGTGGCGATCCTGCAGTACATCCCGGACACCGACGACCCTTACGCCATCGCCCGCCGCCTCCTCGACGCGCTCGCCCCCGGCAGTCACCTGGTCCTCTCCCACCCCGCGTCGGACATCGGGGCGGACGAGGTCGCCGAGTCGATGCGCGTCTACAACGACCGGGCCGCCGCGCACGCCGCCGCGACACCCCGCTCGCACGCCGATGTCACCCGGTTCTTCGACGGTACGGAGCTCCTGGCCCCCGGAGTCGTCCAGCTCCCCCAGTGGCGCCCCGGCCCGAACGACGTGCCGCCCGCCGGCGCGCTGCCCATGTGGTGCGGGGTCGGACGCAAGGGACAGGCCTAGGACACGAGTGACCGGACCTCGTTGGCCAGCACCCGGCCCGTGTCCACTCTGTGGGTGACCAGCCGGGTACGGGTGAGGGCGAAGGACAGACCCCGCTCGCGGTCGGCGAAGGCGATGCTGCAGCCGCTGCCGTGGTGGCCGAAGGACGTCAGCTCACCCGCCATTTCGGGCAGACCCAGGAAGTAGCCGAGCCCCTTGGTACGCCTGCTGAGGAACGTCTTGTCCTTGCCGTCGACGGCCACGGCGGAGGCGAGCCGCAGCCGCTCCGGGGTGAACAGCCGTACGCCGTCGACCTCACCGAGGAGCGCGGCGTACATGCGGGCCGCCGCCCGCGCGGTGGTCGTACCGTTGGCGGGCAGGTCCGCCAGCAGGTAGTCGCGGCGGTTGGCCAGTTCGGCGGTGGTCCACACGCTGGGGTTCGGTGCGACGAGCCGGACGAAGGGCACGGACGGCGGCAGGCTCGCCAGATACGCCGCCCAGCCGCCCTCCACCAGCGGTGCCGTGCGCGCCAGTTCACTCTCGGGCAGTCCGAAGAAGAGTTCGTCGGCGACGCCGAGCGGCTCGGCGACGTACACACGCAGCGCCTCGGCCGGTGTCAGGCCGGTGATCCGGCGCACGGTCTCACCGAGGATCCAGCCGAACGTCCAGCCGTGGTAGCCGCTGGCGGTGCCGGGCTCCCACAGCGGTTCCTGCGCCGCGACGATCGCGCACATCGTGTCCCAGTCGCACAGCTCGGCCGGGGTGACGGCGGCGGGCAGCTGCGGTACGCCCGTCGCGTGCGTCAGGGCGTGCCGTACGGTCGCGCGGTCTTGCCGTGGGCCCCGAACTCGGGCCAGTAGTGGGCGATCGGGGTGTCGTAGTCGATCAGTCCGCGGTCGGCGAGGACATGGACGAGGGTCGCGGTGAAGCCCTTGCCGAGCGAGAAGCTGTGGATCAGCGTGTCCGGTGCGAGGACGCCGCCCGTGGAGGCGTCGGCCACACCGGCGCACGCGTCGACGATCAGCTCGCCGTCCAGGTACACCGCCAGCTGGAGACCGTTCTCCTGCCCCGCCTCCACGAGCCGTTCGAGGACGGCGCCGACCCGCGCCCGCATCTGTGCACCCACGTCGTCGCGATTCACCTGGGCATCATGGCACCGGGCTTCGCTTCCGTGCGCGACCCTTCCTCGGAGGAGGCACGGGGCGTGCCGGAGACACGCCGGGCGCGCTGGACCGGTACGAGGAGTGCCGCCAGTGCCGCGGCGAGGCAGAGCAGGGCGAGCAGCGTGAATCCGTGGGTGTATCCGGAGGCGTACGGAAGGCCCGAGGGCTGGAGGCGGCCGGTGACCAGGACGCTGGTCACGGCCGCGCCGATGGAGCCGCCGATGGTGCGGATGTTGGCGTTCATCCCGGTCGCGGCGCCGGTCTGCTCGGCCGGGACGCTGCCGACGATCAGGTTGGCCATCGAGGCGAAGGCCAGTCCGATGCCGAGGCCGAAGATGCCCGCCGCGACGGCGACCTGCCACTGCTCGTCGTGCCAGAGGGTGAGGAAGCCGCAGGCCACGGCGCCGAGCGCGGCGCCCGTCGTGAGAAGTTTCTTGGCGCCCAGTACGGGTTCCAGGCGGCCGCTGAGCACACCCGAGCAGAACATCGCGAGAAGCATCGGCAGCATGAGCAGTCCGGCGGCTGTGACGCTGGAGCCGAAGCCGTAACCCGCCGAGCTGGGGGTCTGTACGAAGCCGGGGAGGAAGGACCAGATCGAGTACATGCCCGCGCCGAACAGCAGCGCGGTGGCGTTGGTGGTCCACACGGCGGGCAGCCGCATGATGCGCAGGTCGATCAGCGGGGAGCGGGAGCGTGCCTCGGCCAGCAGCCACAGCGCGAAGAGCAGCACGGCGGCGGCGAACAGCCCGATCACCCGGGCCGACCCCCAGCCCCACTGGCTCGCCTGGCTGAGCGGGAGCAGCAGGGCCACCAGCCAGCCGGAGAGCAGGACGGCGCCCAGCCAGTTGACGCGTCCCTCGGCCCGGCTGGGCGACTCGGGGACGTAGCGCAGGGCGATGAGTGTGGTGACGGCGACGATGCCGACGGGGAGCCAGAACAGCCAGCGGTAGTCGAGCGCGGCCACGATGGGGCCGGCCGCGACCATGCCGACGCCGCCGCCTGCGGCGATCACGGCGGACAGGTTGCTGATGCTGGGGCTGACCTCGGCCGGGGTGAACTCGTCCCGGATGATGCCGAAGGACAGCGGGAACAGCGCGCCGCCGATGCCCTGGACGACGCGGGCGACGATCAGCAGGCCGATGGTCGGGGCGAGTGCGGCGAGCAGGCAGCCGATGGTCACGGTCACCAGGACGGCGACGAGGGTGCGTTTCTTGCCGATCAGGTCGCCGACGCGGCCGAGGATCGGAGTGAAGACCGAGGCGGACAGCAGGTAGGCCGTCATCACCCAGGTCGCGGTGGACTGCGAGGTGTGCAGGGCGTGCTGAACGGTCGGCAGGGCCGGTGCGATCAGCGACTGGAGCATGGAGAACACGCCGGCACCGGTCGCGAGGACCGCGAAGGTGAGGCGGGTGGACTTGCTGGGCATCAAAGAGCCTCTCCGAGCAGAACAGAGCGGAGCTGAAGAGCGGAGCCGCGTCGCTGCGGGGCAGCGGTGGGCACGTCGGCGACCACGCCGAGCGGTCGCCGAAGGACGGTGAAGGCGGGCGGTGCACAGGAGGCAGGGCCCGGTATGTGGTCGAAACGGGGGCGGCGTCGATGATGCGTGCGGCCGCACGCATCCACGCGGAACACACCCCGACTGGTAAAGTGGAGGTACGCCTCCACTGTAGCGGAGGCAAACCTCCGCTTCAACCTCGGACCGCCCCGGGAGGCAGCAGTGACGGCTCAGCCGTTCCCCGTCAGCGAGATCGTCGCGGCCCGGCGCCCGCACCGTAAGGACGCCGCACGCAACTACGACGCCCTACTGGCCGCCGCCCGTGAGGCATTCGCGAAGAACGGCGCCGAGGCCTCCCTGGAGGACATCGCCCGCCGCGCGGGAGTGGGCATCGGCACGCTCTACCGGAACTTCCCCACCCGCCGCCACCTCTTCGAGAGCGTCTACGCGGCCGAGGTGAACGACCTGTGCCGGGTCGCCCAGGACGTCGCCGCACTGGAGCCGTGGGAGGCGCTGGCCTCCTGGCTGCGCCGTTTCGTCGACTACACCGTGACCAAGCGGGCCATCCGCGAGGCGCTCAACAACGAGTCGGAGATCTTCCTGGCCTGCCGCGACTCGATGTACGCGGCGGGCGGCCCGCTGTTCGAACGGGCGCAGCAGGCCGGCCAGGCGCGTACCGACATCGCCTTCGACGACGTCCTGCGGATGGTCGCCGGAATCACCTCGACGAACTTCCTCGACGACGCCCAGCGCGACCGCGTCCTGTCCGTCGCCCTCGACGGCGTCCGCACCGCCCGCTGACCCGCCCGGCCTCCCGATGGGTACCGCATCCGGCGCAAACCCCAACTGGCTAGACTGCGCACCCTCGTACACGTGATCGACCACGTGCGAGCCTGCGCTCCCCGAAGGGTTTCGACGCTTGATAGCCATCGAAGATGTCAGCAAGCGATACGCCGACGGCACTGTGGCCATCGATCGCCTGTCACTGCAGATACCGAACCACTCCATCACCGTGCTCGTCGGGCCTTCGGGGTGCGGCAAGACCACCACGCTCCGCATGATCAACCGCATGATCGAGCCCAGCAGCGGCACGATCAGGGTCAACGGCGAGGACATCCGGCACAAGCCGGTCAACGCCCTGCGCCAGTCGATGGGTTACGTCATCCAGAATGCGGGGCTCTTCCAGCACCGCACGATCGTCGACAACATCGCCACGGTGCCGCGACTGCTCGGCTGGTCCAAGCAGCGCTCCCGGGCCCGTGCCGCCGAACTCATGGAACGGGTCGGCCTCGACAAGGACATGGCCCGCCGCTACCCCTACCAGCTCTCCGGAGGCCAGCAGCAACGGGTGGGCGTCGCCCGTGCGTTGGCCGCCGACCCGCCGGTGCTTCTGATGGACGAGCCGTTCTCCGCGGTCGACCCGATCGTCCGCCGGGGCCTCCAGGAGGAGTTGCTCCGTATTCAGGGCGAGTTGGGCAAGGCGATCGTGTTCGTCACCCACGACATGGACGAGGCCATCAGGATCGGCGACCAGGTCGCGGTGTTGCGCACCGGCGGCAGGCTCGCCCAGTTCGCCGCTCCGGACGAGCTGTTGTCCTCGCCCGCCGACTCCTTCGTCGAGGCGTTCCTCGGCGCCGACCGGGGCATCCGCGGTCTGTCGTTCCTCTCCACGCGCGACCTCCCCCTCGACCGCTCCCGGGTCCTCCCGGTCGGCACCGACTGGCAGGAGACCGCCCTACGCATCGGCAAGGAGGCCCCGGTCCTGGTCACCGACGCGGGTGGCAAGCCGCTGGGCTGGGCCGATCTCACGACGTGGGCCGATGACGTCACATCCCTTGAACCGTACGGGCAGAGCTTCGAGACCGGGCGGGACTCGCTGCGGGTGGCCCTGGACCGGGCGGTGCTGTCGCCCACCGGGCAGGCGGTCGCCGTGGACGGCGCGGGGAAGGTGCTGGGCCTCGTCGGGCAGGAGCGGATCGCCGCGGCGATCCGCGCGGCCCGGCAGCAGCGGGCGGTGGACTCGCCGGAGCGTCCTTCGCAGGTGAAGGCCGCGCGATGAACGGCTTCTTCGACATCCCGAGCGACCTCCAGAGCAGCTATCTCGGCCTGATCTCCACGCATATGCAGGAAGCGCTGGTCCCGATGCTCGTCGGCCTCCTGCTGGCGCTGCCGGTCGGCCTGCTGTGCATCCGCTTCAACTGGATCTATCCGCCGGTCCTCTGGTTCACCACGGTGCTGTACGCGATCCCCTCGATCGCCTTCTTCGTGGTGCTCATCGACTACACGGGACTCAGCAAGACGACCGTGATGATCCCGCTGTGCCTCTACAGCCTGGTGATTCTGGTACCGGCGGTCGTCGACGGCGTCCGCTCGGTGCCCGAGGAGACGAACGCCGCCGCCGCGGCGATGGGCATCGGTCCCGTGCGCCGCTACCTCCAGGTCCAACTCCCCATCGCCGTACCGGCGATCATGGCGGGACTGCGGGTGGCGACCGCGTCGAGCATCAGCCTGGTCAGCGTCGGCGCGCTGATCGGCAACGAAGGCGCGCTCGGCAATCTGCTGACCACCGCGATGCTCTACCACCGCCCGCTCCTCGCCGTGAACTCGGTGGTCACCACCGCCGTCCTCGCGGTGCTGGTCGACACCGTGCTCGTCCTGCTGCAGCGCGTGCTCACCCCCTGGCAGCCGCCCACCGGCCGCAGAACCGCACGCCGTACGTCCACGACAGCGGGCGCCGCCCGCATCCCGGAGAGCGTCTCGTGAACGTACTCAACTACATGCAGTCCTTCTTCAGCGACGGGTCGCACTGGCACGGGTACGACGGGATCCCTCAGCGTGTGCGGGAGCACCTCCAGTACACCGCCTCGGCGCTCGCGATCGCCACGGCCGTCGGCCTGCCCATCGGCCTCGTCACCGGACACACCGGCCGCGGCGGCAACGCACTGGCGTTCGTGTCCTCGGGGGCCCGGGCGCTGCCCACCTTCGGCCTGCTGGTGCTGATGTTCGTCTGGCTGGGCCTCGGCATCGTGCCCGTGATGATCCCGCTGGTGGTGCTGGCGATCCCCCCGATCCTCATCACCACCTACGAGGCGATCCGCACCCTGGACCCCTCCCCCGTCGACGCCGCCCGCGGCATGGGCATGTCGGAGCGGAAGATCCTTTTCCGGGTCGAGGTGCCGGCGGCGCTGCCGCTGATCCTCAGCGGTCTGCGCTCGGCGACGATCCAGATCGTGTCGACGGCCACGATCGCCGCCTATGTGGCCCTGGGCGGGGTCGGCCGGTACATCCTGGACGGCCTGTACCAGCGCGACTTCGAGAAGGTGGCCGGCGGCGCCGCCCTCACGGCCATCCTGGCGCTGCTCGTCCTCGCACTGTTCTGGGCGGTGGCCCGGGTGGCGGTGTCCCCGGGGGTGCGCAGGCGCCGTACCGCCTGACGGAGAAGCGAGAACGGAAACGCGAAAGGGGCGACGGACACAGGCCCGTCGCCCCTCCTCCGTTCACTTCTCCACAGCGGCCAGGGCGTGTTCGAGGACCACGAGGAGCGCGTCGCGTACCGATCCGCGGCTGCGGGCGTCGAAGACGGTGAGCGGTACGTGCTCGCCGACGTCGAGGGCCCACCGTACGTCGTTCAGGTCGTGCTCGACCTTGCCGTCGAAGGCGTTAATGGCCACCGCGAACGGGATCTGACGGTGCTCGAAGTAGTCGACCGCCGCGTAGCAGTCGTCCAGGCGCCGGGTGTCGACGATGACGAGCCCGCCCAGCGCGCCCTCGATCAGGTCGTCCCACATGAACCCGAAGCGCTCCTGGCCGGGGGTCCCGAACAGGTAGAGCTTCAGGGTCGGGTCGAGGGTGACGCAGCCGAAGTCCATGGCGACGGTGGTCGTCACCTTCTGCGGCGTGTGGGAGAGGTCGTCGACGCCCGCGGCGACCGAGGTGATGGACGCCTCGGTGGTCAGCGGCTCGATTTCGGAAATGGCGCCCACCGTCGTGGTCTTGCCCACGCCGAATCCGCCCGCGATGACCATTTTCACCGGCAGCGGCGGCCGGACACCCCCGGTGTCAGTGCTCACGGATCGCGCCCCGGGAGTCGGGGATAGCTCGGAGACCATCGATAACCCTTCGCAATACGGTGGCGTCGCGGGCGGAGTCGGCCTGCGGTGCGTACAAGGCCAGTTGACCGTCGGCGCGCAGGTCGTCGGCGAGCACCCTGATCACATTCAAGTGCATGCGCAGTTTCGCCGCGATCTCCGCCAGCGACTGCGGCTGACGACAGACCGCGATGATGTCGCGGTGCTGGTCGAAGACGAAGGCATCGAGCGCGGCCAGACCCGTGTCGGTCGAGACCACCTGGGTCTCGATCGGCATCGGTGGCACGAGGCTGTCGCCGCCCGCGATCCGTCCCGCCGTCAGCAGGAAGGGCCGGACGACCGAGGCGGGAGCCTCCGCTCCCCACGCGGTGTCGTCGTCGCCTGATGGCTCGCCGGCCGTCGTCACGTCCTGATCCCTTCGCCTCGCGGGTCGTCACGGACCGGCGACGTCCTCGTCGACCGTCAACCGTTCGGGGCGATACCCACGGTGTTCTTCAGTTCCATGACCAGTTGAGGGCTCAGGACGGCGCCCGCGCGGTTGGCGAAGAGCGTCATCTCGTACGCGATGTTGCCGAGCTTCGCCTCCTTGGAGGCGACCACGCCGAGCACCGCGCCCGCGCCCAGCGCCGACACGAGGACGTGTCCCTCCTCCAGGTCGATGATGACCTTGTTCAGGCCCCCGAGCCCGTAGTTGCCGGACGCCCCCATGGCGAGGCTGGTGATGCCGGAGACGATCGCCGCGAGCCTCTCCGAGTCGGCCTGGCCGCGCAGTTGGGACACCGCGAGCAGTAGTCCGTCCGAGGAGACGCCGATGACGTCGACGACCCCGGCCGTCTCGGTGGCGAATCGATTGAGCAGCCAATTGAAGTCGGCAGCGGCGGCCTTGACGTCCGTCACCGGTTCCGCGGCTCCGGATTCCGGTTTGCCTGTCCACATGGTCACTTGCTCGTGCCTTCCGGGAATGAGGATCTGTTGCTCTGAGTGGTCTGTTCGGGCGGTGCCCCGAAGCGGTGCGCGCCGAGGTCCATGTCCAGCGCGGTCTCGCTCTGGGCCCGCAGGACCGCGGCCTCGAACTCGTCGAGCTCGGAGCGTGCGGCATCGGGGTCGACGGGCTGCCAGGCGGGGGGCCGTGGAGTCGGCATGGGCTGCTTGGGCAGCCGGGTCGAGGCCGTGGTGGACGACAGGGTCGCACCGCGCACCCGGCGCCGCAGCGAACCGGCGCCTTCGACGGGGTCCGAGGGGGCCGCGCCGGAACCGCCGTTGCCGCGCGGCCGGCCGAGTCCGTTCATGGGATGGGCCAGGGCGTCCTCGCCACCGGTTCCCGTCGCGGGTTCGGGCCTGCGCGTGTGACCGGGGAATTCCTCGCCCGGGCGGGCCCGGACCCTGCGGGGCAGGGCCGAGGCGCCGGGCGCCGGCTCGACCGTCGCGGAACGCGGCTCGGGCGGGCCGGAGCGACGGGCGGCCGGCATGATGTGCGGGGCCCGCGTCGCGGCGCCCGTCGGGTCGGCGAGCAGCAGATGCGAGGGCGGGACCGCGACGGTGACGGTGACACCGCCGCCCGGGGTGCGGGACAGCACGACCTCGATGCCCCAGCGCCGGGACAGACCGCCGACCACGAAGAGGCCGAGGACCTCGGTGGGCGCCAGGTCGAGTCGTTCGCGGCGGATCAGCCGGGCGTTCTCCTCGGCCAGCCGCTCGGGGCTCATCCCGAGGCCGTGGTCGATGATCTCGACGAGGGCGCCGCCGGTGGAACCGTGCCGCGGCCGCAGAACCACTTCCACGTTGCTGGAGGCCGGGGAGAACATCACCGCGTTCTCCAGCAGTTCGGCGAGCATCAGCGTCAGATCGCCGACGATGTCCGGGGCGATGTTGACATCGCCCTCGGCGTGCGGCGTGACGCGCTGGTAGCCCTCGATCTGGCCGAGCGCGGCGCGGACGATGTTGCTGAGCCGCATGGGACCGGTACTGAGACCGCCCTCACGGATGCCGGCGAGCAGCATCAGGCTGTCGGCGTTGCGCTGCAGGCGTACGGCGATGTGGTCGATGCGGTAGAGGCGTTCCAGTACCTCGGGGTCCGTCTCGCCGCGCTCCACCGAGTCGATCAGCGCGAGTTGACGTGCCGTCAGGTTACTGACGCGGCGGCCGACGTTGCCGAACATGACGGCGATGTTGCGGCGGCTCACGACCTGGCGCTCCAGCAGGGCGGTCGCGGTGACCTGAACCTGGTTGAAGGCCTCGGCGAGTTCACCGATCTCGTCGCGGACCGGCACGGGTACGGCGTCCAGGCGCGGCGGGCCGGCGTCCTCGGCGTCGTCGTCCGCGACCCTCGCCAGCTCGGTCCCGGCCGCGGCGGCCACGTGCTGGGCCGCCCCGGTCAGTGCTCGCACGGTCCGCAGCACGGAGCGGCGGACCAGCACGGAGAACAGGAACCAGGACACCAAGGCGAGCAGGGTGCCCGAGACCAGCCAGATCACACCCCACCAGGCGTCGACCGACGCGTCGTCGGCCTGGGTGGCGAGCTGTCCGATGAGCGACTGGGTGATCTTCAGTCGGCTCTCGGCCTGGCGCGCGTAGGTCGGCTCGGTGGACAGCGCGTCGGAGAGGGCGGCGCGCAGCTCCGCCGGACTTCCGGCGATCAGAGCACCCGGGTCGACCTGCAACTGGGCGAAATGCGTCGCGATGACGCCCTGGTACGGGTTGTGTTCGACCCCGTCGATCGCGGCGGCCTGGTCCGGGCTGGCGAACCGGGTGAACCGGTCGGCCTGGGAGAGGTACTGGTCGTAGTCACCGACGGCGCTGGTGAACTCGATGAGCGCGTTGGCGTCCCCGGTTCGGGCCGCGAAGACGCTGGTCTCGAAGGACGCGTGGGCGGTGTCGGCGCGCAACAGCGCGTCGAGCAGGCTGGCCGCGGACGTCGAGGATGCTTCGACCTGGCCGAGCCGGAGACCGTTGATGAGGCCGTCGATCACCGATCCGTAGGCGGGGTCGATGTTGTCGGCGGGGATGGGCCCCTGCTCGACCGTCTGGCGGAGGGTGTCCAGGCCCTCCAACTCCTTGAGCACCTGGGCCTCTGCCACCGGCAGCCGGTCCCCGAAGGCGGAACGTACCGCGTCCGCCTGGGTGTTGGCCTTCTGCTGCGCGTCGAGGTACGCGGAGGTGTCGGGCGGGCTGTCGCCGGAGCTCGCGGCCTCGTAGCGCAGGGAGACGAGGAGCGCCTGCCGGTGCTCGGCCTGCACGCTGTCGATGAGCTTGGTGACCTGTGCGCTGTCCCGCACCAGTTGGGCGGTGTCGGCGGCGGTGAGGGCCCGGTCGACCTGCGTGTAGATGACATAGGAGAGCATCGCCGAGACGACCGCGAGCGGCACGATCACCAGGACGTTGAGCTTCCGGCGGAAAGGCCAACGGTCAAGGAGGGGCGGAGTCCGGCCTATTCGGGGGGCCGCTGACGGCTCCTCCAGGACGGCTTTCCTGTGCGCGGGCACCAAACCTCCTTGACTTCATTCCATGGAAGCCCGCTGTCCGGGCTTGGTGAGTTCGGGGTCGCGACAGCGCACTCAGGCCGGCAAATGGAACAAGGCCCTCGACTCGGCCAACATTAGCTGCTGCCGGAAGCGTTCGGCCATGATCAACCAAACTTCGACAGGCTGAGACGTCGGGTTCGTTCACATACTGGGCACATTGTGCCCACGGGATGAAGCCAGCCGGTTTCCAAAGGTGATGGTGAGTTGATCCCGCGGTGACCCCATGGTCTCTGTCAGTGATCTATTCGTGTCTTGACGGTGCGTAAGCAAGGTCGGTTTGATCGTCTGGACCATCGCCGCGCCGTGCGTTTCGGCCGCCATCCCCGCCCGATGCCAAGTCTGGATGACCAACGTGACCTTCGCCAGAAGCACCCGAACGTCCGCAACGTACGCTGTTTCCCTGCTGGTTGTGGCCGCTGCCGTTCTGACGGGCTGCGGCTCCTCCGACGCCAACAGCGCCGACCCCTTGCAGGATGACGCGACCGCCGGCGGGACGGTCGTGGTCGGTTCCAACAACTTCCCCGAGAGCATCCTGCTCGCCGACATCTACGGCGAGGCTCTCAAGTCCAAGGGCATCAACGTCAGTTACAAGCTGAACATCGGCAGCCGTGAGACCACGTACGGGTTGATCAAGAACGGCACGATCACGGTCATGCCCGAATACAACGGCGCTCTGCTGTCGTATCTGAATCCCGACGCGGTTCCGACGTCGACCGAGGACGCCACCCAGCTCATCAATGCCGACCTCGACTCGAAGCTCACCCTGCTGGAGGCGTCCAAGGCCGAGGACAAGAACGCGATCGGCGTCAACGAACAAACCGCCAAGCAGTACGGACTCACCAGCGAGTCGACGATCGCCGACCTCTCCAACGTGGCATCCGACCTGGTCATCGGCGGGGCGCCGGAGTTCCAGACCCGTCCGCAGAGACTGCCGGGCCTCAAGTCCGAGTACGGCCTCGAATTCAAGTCCTTCAAGGCGCTGGACGCGGGCGGTCCGCTGACGGTCGCGGCCCTCAAGGGGAACAACATCCAGGTCGGGGACATCTTCACGACGGACCCCACGATCAAGGCGAACAAGTTCGTCATCCTCAAGGACCCGAAGAACCTCTTCAGTTTCCAGAACGTGATTCCGCTGGCATACAAGAGCGATCTCCCGGCGGAGGGAGTTTCCGTGCTCAACGCGATATCGGCGAAGCTCGACACGGACATCCTGATCGATCTCAACAGCCAGGTGCAGACCGACAGCAAGGACCCGCTGGACGTGGCCAAGGCGTGGCTGTCCTCCGTCGGGCTGTCCTGACCGACCTGCGGTCGGCCGGGCCAATGGAGTCGCCGAACTGTATGCAGTATGCTGGCGGCTCCAGCGGCCCAGGCTCGGAGGAGACATGGAAGATCTGGATCCCCAGGTGGTGCTGGGAATGGCTGCCCAGGCACCCGACGGCATAGTGATCATCGACCGCGAAGGGCTGATCCGCTACTGGAACCGTGGGGCGGAGCGCATCTTCGGGTTCACCGCGGGCGAGGTCGCCGGGCGCAGCCTGGACATCATCATTCCCGAGAAGCACCGCCGACGTCACTGGGACGGCTTTGTGACGGCCATGGAGCAGGGGACCAGCCGGTACGGGGATGCGGACCTCCTCGCGGTTCCCGCACTGGGGGCGGACGGCCGCAAGCTCTCCATCGAGTTCAGCGTGGTGCTGCTGACCGATCCCGACGGCGGCGCGGCGCACTGCGGCGCGGTCATCCGGGACGTCACCGCGCGCCGGGCACGGGAGAAGGAGCGGATGCGCCGGAGCGAGACAGCCGCGGAGCACACCACAGCCTGAGACAGCCTGAGACAGACGCACCACCGAGACACAGGGCCACCGCCGCGACACGCGACGGTGGCCCTCCCGCGTCCTACCCCCGCACGCCCTGCGTAGGGTCCTCACGCCCCGCGTCACACGCCTGGGCCCTGCGTACGGGCCTCACCGCCCGCGTCGCATGTCAGGGCCCCTGAACCCCGCACCACACGCCAGGCCCCCGCGCTCGGTTCACCGCCCCGCGTCACACGCCTGGGCCGCCTGCAGCCTGCGTACGGTCCTCACACCCCGCACCACATGCCGGTGCCCTGCGCACGGGTTCTCGCGCGCAGGGCACCGGAGCATTTCAGCCGGGGTCAGGTCAGGCGACGACCTTGCCCTCGTGCAGCTTGCGGATGTCGTTCGCGTCGTAGCCGAGGTCCGCGAGCACCTCGTCGGTGTGCTCGCCGAGCAGCGGCGCACCCTCGATCTCGGGCTTGAAGCCGGAGAACTTGATCGGGCTGCCCACCGTCAGGTAGGTGCCGCGCTCCTTCTGCTCGACCTCGACGATCGTGCCGCTCTTGCGCATGTCGGGGTCGGCGGCGAGCTCCTTCATGCTGAGCACCGGGGCGCAGGGCACGTCGAACGTGCGCAGGATGTCGACCGCCTCGTACTTGGTCTTGTCGGCCAGCCACACCTCGATCTCACCGAAGATGTCCATGATGCGCGGCTGGCGGGCCAGGGCGGTGGTGTACTCCGGGTCCTCGGCCCACTCGGGCTTGCCGATGGCCTCGCAGGTACGCACCCAGTTCTGCTCCTGGATGGTGAAGTAGATGTAGGCGTTGGGGTCGGTCTCCCAGCCCTTGCACTTCAGGATCCAGCCCGGCTGGCCGCCGCCGCCGGCGTTGCCGCCACGGGGCACCGCGTCGCCGAACTCGCCGTTCGGGTACTGCGGGTACTCCTCCAGGTAGCCGAGCTTCGCCAGGCGCTGCTGGTCACGGAGCTTGACCCGGGTCAGGTTGAGCACGGCGTCCTGCATGGACACCGATACCTTCTGGCCCAGGCCCGTCGCGTTGCGCTGGATGATCGCGGTGAGCAGGCCGATCAGCAGGTGCATACCGCTGTTGCTGTCGCCGAGGGCCGCGCCGCTGATGGTGGGCGGGCCGTCCCAGAAACCGGTGGTGGACGCGGCGCCGCCGGCGGCCTGGGCGACGTTCTCGTAGACCTTGAGGTCGTTCCACTTCGAGTCGTCGTTGAAGCCCTTGACGGAGCCGAAGATCAGCCGCGGGTTGAGCTCGTGGATGTACTCCCAGCTGAGGCCCATCCGGTCCATGGCGCCCGGCGCGAAGTTCTCGACGAGGATGTCGGCCTCGCGGATCAGCTTCTCCATGACCTCCTTGCCCTCGGGGGCCTTGGTGTTGATGGCCAGCGAGCGCTTGTTGCTGTTCAGCATGGTGAAGTAGAGGGCGTCGAGGTCCGGGATGTCACGGAGCTGACGGCGCGTCACGTCTCCGCCGTTGATGCGCTCGACCTTGATGACGTCGGCGCCGAACCAGGCGAGCATCTGTGTACACGCGGGACCGGCCTGGACCCCGGTGAAGTCGATCACCTTGATTCCGGCGAGCGGCTTTTCACTCATGATGTATTCCTTCTCCTGATTGCTCTCGGTGCGAGAGTCGGCTGTGCGGGGGCAGAAGTTCGGGGTGGAGCTTCCGGGTGGAGTGCTCGGGGTCGAGGCGCTCCGTTGCTGGGAGATGGGGGGCGGCTCACTTCTTCTTCGGCGTGATGTTGCCGACGGTGATGCCCTTCGGGTTGAGGTGCGCGATGTGGCCGCTCTCGGTGCCGGCCGAGGGGTCGATCACGCAGTCGATGAGCGCGGGGCCGCCCAGGGCCAGCGCCTCCGTGAGGGCGGCGGTGACCTCGGCGGGCGTGGTCGCGCGGTAACCCTTGCCGCCGAACGCCTCGATCATCAGGTCGTGGCGTGCCGAGAGCATCAGGGTGGTCGGCGACGGGGCGTCGTCGAGGGGGTTCACGTCGTCGCCGCGGTAGACACCGCCGTTGTTCATGATCACGGTGACCACGGGCAGCTTGTAGCGGCAGATCGTCTCCAGCTCCATGCCGCTGAACCCGAAGGCGCTGTCGCCCTCCACGGCCACGACGGGCTCGCCGCTCTCGACCGCGGCGGCGATCGCGTACCCCATGCCGATACCCATGACGCCCCAGGTACCGCTGTCGAGGCGGTGCCGGGGTACGTGCATGTCGATCACGTTGCGCGCGATGTCCAGCGCGTTGGCGCCCTCGTTGACGATGTACGTCTCCGGGCGCTCGACCACGATGTCGCGGATCGCCTTGAGCGCGCCCATGAACTGCATCGGGTGCGGGTCGGCCTTGAGTCGCTCCGCCATCTTGGCGACGTTCTGCGCCGAGCGCGTCGCCAGCTCCTCCCGCCAGGCGGCGGGGGCGGCGATCTGGCCGGGCTTGGTCCGCTCGGCGATCGCGTCGAGCACGGACTCGATGTCTCCGACGAGCGGGGCCGCGATGGGCTGGTTGCTGTCCAGCTCCTTGGGCTCGATGTCGATCTGGATGAACTTCGCGTCGGGGTTCCAGCTCGGTGCTTCGCCGTGGTTCAGCAGCCAGTTGAGGCGGGCGCCGACGAGCACGACGACGTCGGCCTTCTTCAGCGCCAGCGAACGCGCGGTGGCCGCCGACTGCGGGTGGTTGTCGGGCAGCAGGCCCTTGGCCATCGACATCGGTACGTAAGGAATGCCGGTGGACTCGACGAACTCGCGGATCTTGTCGTCCGCCTGCGCGTACGCGGCACCCTTGCCGAGCATGATCAGCGGCCGCTGTGCCCCCGCCAGCAGCTCGATCGCCCGGTCCACCGCCTCGGGCGCGGGCAGCTGACGCGGCGCGGGGTCGACGAGACGGCTCAGCGTCTTGGCGCCGGCTTCCGCGTCCATGATGGAGCCGAGCACCGCGGCGGGGATGTCGAGGTAGACACCGCCGGGACGCCCGGAGATCGCGGTGCGCAGCGCGCGGGCGATGCCACGGCCGATGTCCTCGACCCGGCTCACCCGGTACGCCGCCTTCACGAACGGCTGCGCCGCGGCGAGCTGGTCCATCTCCTCGTAGTCGCCCTGCTTCAGGTCGACGAGGTGGCGCTCGCTGGAGCCGGAGATCTGGACCATCGGGAAACAGTTCGTGGTGGCGTTCGCCAGCGCGACCAGCCCGTTGAGGAAGCCCGGTGCGGACACCGTCAGTGCGACGCCGGGCTTCTTCGTGAGGTAACCGGCCGCCGCGGCAGCGTGTCCCGCGTTGCTCTCATGGCGGAAGCCGATGTAACGGATACCCTGCGCCTGCGCGAGGCGGGCAAGGTCGGTGATCGGGATGCCGACCACCCCGTAGATGGTGTCCACGTCGTTCAACTTGAGAGCGTCTACGACCAGGTGGTACCCGTCGGTGAGCTCCGTCGGAACGTCGGCGGTCGCCGCTGTCTCCAGTGTCGAGGGGGCGGTCATGATCCGAGGTCCTCCTTGGGCAGGTCCTGCCAGTGCGGCTTCTCATCTCACCATCCTGACCTGGGCTCCGCGCGTCCAAGACCCATCGACGACCAGCTGATAAACAGCATCTATCGATGGCAGGTGGCAGGCACCTGACCTGCCGGGCAAGCTCTTGATAGACGCCTGCTATCGGCCGTTCGCCAGTGCGTATTGGACGCACACCGCACACCGCCGCAGGCTCGCAGTGGACTGGTACATCAGACGTGGCGCGGGAGGTGGGGTCATGGCCGTTCCGGCAACGGCATCCGTGTGCGACGCGGACCGGTACGGACCACCCTCGGTGACGGGCCTCGTCGATCTCCTCGACCGGCACGTCCGCGAGCGTCCGCACGCCCGGGCCCTCGTCGTCACCGGGGACCGGGTGCACCTGTCCTACCGCGCCCTCTCGGCCCTGGCCGACGACGTGGCGGCACGGCTCGGCGCCACCGGGCTGCGGCGCGGCGACGCGATCGGGCTGATCTGCGCCAACAACGCCGAGTTCGTCGTCGCGCTGCTTGGTGCGGCGCGGGCCGGCCTGGTGGTCGCTCCGCTGGACCCGACGCTGCCCGCGACGCAGCTGTCCGACCGGCTCGAAGCACTGGGCGCCCAGGCGCTCCTGCTCGGTCCTTCCGTGAACAACGCCCCATTGGCCGCCCAGGTGCCTGTCCCGACCTGGCCGCTCCGCGTCATCGCCTCCCGTGCCGAGACGGCGACTGTCGCCCTGGACACGAGCGCGCCTGCCGTACGGGAGGTCCGGGGCGCGGCCGGCGAACTCTCGACGCAGGACGCCCTCGTCCTGTTCACCGCGGGTACCACCGCCCGCGCCAAGATGGTCCCGCTGACGCACGCCAACGTGGCCGCGTCCGTGCAGGGCATCTGCGCCACCTACGAGCTGGGGCCCGGCGACGCGACGGTGGCCGTGATGCCGTTCTTCCACGGCCACGGCCTGTTCGCGGCGCTGCTGGCCACGCTGGCCAGCGGCGGATGCGTACTGCTGCCCGAGCGCGGACGGTTCTCGGCGCACACGTTCTGGGACGACATGCGGGCCGCCGGAGCCACCTGGTTCACCGCGGTCCCGACCATCCACGAAATCCTCCTGGACCGGGCGGGGACCGAGTACCCGGGTCCGCAGACGCCGCCGCTGAAGTTCGTCCGCAGCTGCAGCGCGCCCCTCAACACCGCGACGCAGCGGGCACTGGAGCGCACGTTCGGCGCTCCGCTGCTCTCCGCGTACGGGATGACCGAGTCCACGCACCAGGCCACCAGCGAACCACTGCCGTCGCGCGGGCCGCTGAAGCAAGGGTCGGTCGGCAGGTCCACCGGAGTGGAGCTCCGGGTCGTCGACCCGAGCGGGCGTACGTCTGCGGTCGACACCGAGGGCGAGGTGTGGGTGCAGGGCCCGACCGTCGTCCGCGGCTACCTCGGCAACCCGGGCGAGACGGCACGCAGCTTCACCGACGGCTGGCTGCGCACCGGTGACCTGGGCGTACTGGACAAGGACGGGTATCTGTCCCTCACCGGGCGGATCAAGAACCTCATCAACCGGGGCGGCGAGAAGATCTCGCCCGAGCATGTCGAGGACATCATCGCCGGTTGCCCCGGAGTCACCGAGGCGGCGGTGTTCGCCATCCCCGACGCGGTCTACGGGCAGCGGGTCGGCGCGGCCGTGGTCGTCCGCGAGGGAGAGAGCATCGGGTCCGAGCAGATCCTGCGGTACGCCCATGACCGGCTGGCGGCCTTCGAGGTGCCCGACCGGCTCGAACTCGTCGCGGCGCTGCCGCACACCGCCAAGGGAGCGCTCGACCGGCTGGCGGTGGAGGCGAAGTACGGGCAGTGAGACCCGGGCTCAGCGCACGCGGTGCTCGGTGGGCAACGATTCGTTGAAGAAGTCGTCCAGCGCGAGTCCCGTCGCCGCGTTGACGAAGGCCCGGGCGGCGACCGAGCCGGGGGTGGCCGCGTGGATCGCCACCGAGACCTGCGCCCCGGCCTCCGGGTCGATCAGGTGCAGCGCTCTGGTCCGCCCGATCACCGGCATCGCCCGCAGCCACGCGTGGGGCACGATGCTCGCCCACTCGCCGCCGCCCACGTGGGCGTAGAGCGAGGCGATCGAGTCCGTCTCCACCTGCGGAGTCACCACGAACCCCTTGTCCGCGAAGACACTGTCGATGATCTGGCGGATCCGCATGTCGGGCGTGAGCAGCGCGAGCGGCAGCTGGGCCGCGTCCGCCCAGGTCATGGTGGAGGTGGTCTGCGAGGTCAGCTGATCGGCGGAGATCAGCAGCATGTACCGCTCCTGGTACAGGGGGACGACCTGGAGGCCCTCCTGGTCGCCGGGGTCGAAGTGGGCGATCGCCACGTCCAGCTCGTAGTCGCGCAGCTGGCGGTGCAGTTCCTTCGTCGACAGCCGGGAGCGGACCTGCACCTTGGCCAGCGGGTGCGCCGCGCAGAACGCGGCCACGGGAAGCGCCAGGGTCGTCGAGGCGGTGGGGTCCGTGCCCAGCCGCAGCGTCCCGGTGATGCCGGACTGTACGGCGGCCACCTCGGCCTTGAACGCGTCCTGCTCGGCGAGGATGCGCTTGGCCCACACGACGAGCCGTTCGCCCTCAGGTGTGAGGCCCTGGTAGTTGTGCCCGCGGTTGATCAGCGTGACGTTCAGCTCGCGCTCCAGCTTGGCGATCGCCGCCGAGAGCGCGGGCTGCGAGACGTAGCAGGACTCCGCCGCCCGGGCGAAGTGCCTCTCCCTGGCCACCGCTACGAAGTACTCCAGCTGACGAAACAGCATGAACGACTCCTCGCTGGTGCCATGTGATCACCCAACCCTACCCAGCCCGAGCGATCACGCCGTCCTCCCGCCCCGCGCCAGCAGGTCGGTGGTGGCGTGGACCGCTCGCAGGGTGGGTGCCTGGGCGCCCGAGATATCGGCCATCTCCACCACGGCGGTCACGATGGCGTCGAGCTCCAGCTGCTTGCCGGCCTCCAGGTCCTGGAGCATCGAGGTCTTGTGGTGCCCCACCCCTTCGGCGCCGCGCAGCCGCTTCTCGATCGAGATGTCGGGCGTGCTGCCGACCCTGGACGCGATGTCGAGGGTCTCCTCCATGAGCAGGGTGACCAGCCGCCGGGTCGGCGGGTGTCCGCAGATGTCGGCCATCGTCGCCCGGGTGAGCGCGCTGATCGGGTTGAAGGCGACGTTGCCCATGAGCTTGATCCAGATGTCGTCGCGCAGGTTCGGCTCCACGGGGCTCTTCAGTCCGCCCGCGACCATGGCCTCGCTCAGGGCCGTACAGCGGTCGGAGACCCCGCCCGCCGGCTCGCCGATGGAGAATCTGGTGCCCTCCAGGTGCCGGATGACGCCGGGGGACTCGATGACCGTGGCGGGGTAGACCACACAGCCGATCGCCCGCTCCGGGGGCAGCACCCGGCTGGTGGCACCGGCGGGGTCGACCGCCTCGATGCGGCGGCCTTCGTAGGGGCCGGCGAGTTTATGGAAGTACCACCACGGAACGCCGTTCTGGCCGGCCACGACCGCGGTCCGTTCGCCGAGCAGTGGGGCGATGAGCGATCCGCTGGACGGGTAGGAGTGCGCCTTCAGCCCCAGGAACACGTAGTCCACGGCGCCGACCTCGGCCGGGTCGTCGGTGGCGTGCGGGTGGGCCACGAAGTCGCCGCGCGGGCTGTTCACCCGGACCCCGTGGGCCCGTATCGCCTTCAGATGCTCACCTCGCGCGATGAGGTGGACCTCGGCTCCACCACGGTGCAGGGCCGCTCCGACATAGGCGCCGATTGCACCTGCTCCGAGGACTGCGATTTTCATGGTGGCTCCTCTCAGCGGGGGACGTGATGAATACTGTATGCAGTATCCTCAAGGGATGTACAGACTCGTGCACGCAGAGCGAGAGGGGCGGTTCTTGTTGACCGAAGCGAAGGGGGACAGCTCGTGCTGATCGATACGTACGGCCGGATCGCCACCGATCTGCGGGTTTCACTGACCGACCGCTGCAACCTGCGGTGCACTTACTGCATGCCCGAAGAGGGCCTGCAGTGGCTGCCCAAGCCCGAGCTGCTCACGGACGACGAGATCGTGCGCATGGTCTCGATCGCCGTGACGGAGCTGGGCGTCACCGAGGTGCGCTTCACCGGCGGCGAGCCCCTGCTCCGACCCGGCCTGGTGGGCATCGTCGAACGCTGCGCCGCCCTGGAGCCGCGCCCCAGGCTCTCCCTCACCACCAACGGCATCGGCCTGGCCCGCACCGCCGAGGCACTGCGCGCCGCCGGGCTCGACCGGGTCAACGTCTCACTCGACACCCTGAACCCCGAGGTCTTCCGCACCCTCACCCGCCGCGACCGGCACCACGACGTCATCGCGGGCCTCACCGCGGCCCACGACGCGGGCCTCACCCCGGTCAAGGTCAACACGGTCCTCCTCCGCGGCGTCAACGACGGCGAGGCCGCCGACCTGCTCGACTGGGCCCTCCGGCACGCCTACGAGCTGCGGTTCATCGAGCAGATGCCGCTCGACGCCCAGCACGGCTGGCAGCGCGAGAACATGGTCACCGCCGCCGAGATCATCGAACGGCTCGCGGCCCGTTTCGCCCTCACCCCCGAGCCCTCCGCGGTACGCGGCTCCGCGCCCGCCGAGCGCTGGCTGGTCGACGGCGGGCCGGCCCGGGTCGGAGTGATCGCCTCCGTCACCCGGCCGTTCTGCCGCGCCTGCGACCGCACCCGGCTCACCGCCGACGGGCAGGTCCGCGACTGTCTGTTCGCCCGCGAGGAGACCGACCTGCGTGCAGTCCTGCGTTCCGGTGCGCCGGACCGGGAGATCGCCGACTGTTGGCGCACCGCGATGCGCGGCAAGAAGCCAGGATCCGGCCTCGACGACCCGTCCTTCCTCCAGCCACAGCGCCCGATGTCCGCGATCGGCGGCTGACACCGCCCGACTGCCCGGGGCCGGAGAGCCACACCGCACTCAATCGCCCGGCACCGGCGGGCCGCACCGGCACCGAGCACCGGTGCGGCCCGCCGTTCACCGCATCAGCCTTACCGCGGCGACCACCAACGGGTCGAGCCCGTCCGCCCCGGCGTCGACGAACTCGTACAGCCGGTTGCGCATGCGCGGGTCCCAGAACCTGCCCATGTGCCCCGCGATCGCCTCGGCCGCCGCCTCGCCCGTCAGGTGGACGTGGTTCGCCGCGATGTCGTTGGCCATCCGCGACTCCGGTGGCACCGTGCCCGCCATCTCAGTCCACCACCGTGACGAGTTGGTGGTCGTCCTCTGCTTGGTGGTCGTCCTCGACAACCTCCGTGTCGCTCTGCCCGAGCGGATGCACAAGGCCGACCTGTACGGCGGTCACCTTGTACTCCGGGCAGTTGGTCGCCCAGTCGGAGTTCTCGGTGGTGACCACGTTGGCACCCGTCACCGGATGGTGGAACGTGGTGTAGACGACGCCCGCCGGCATCCGGTCGGAGATCTCCGCGTGCAGCGTCGTCTGCCCGACCCGGCTGGCCAGGGTGACCAGGTCGCCGTCCCTGATGCCGCGGGTCTCGGCATCGTGCGGGTGCAGCTCCAGGATGTCCTCGGGGTGCCAGGCGACATTGCCGGTACGACGGGTCTGCGCGCCCACGTTGTACTGGCTGAGGATGCGGCCCGTGGTGAGGACCAGCGGGAAGCGCCGGGTGCTGCGCTCGTTCGTCGCCACATAGCTGGTGACCACGAACTTGCCCTTGCCGCGCACGAATTCGTCGACGTGCATGACCGGCGTGCCCTCCGGAGCCGACTCGTTGCACGGCCACTGGACGCTGCCGAGCTTGTCGAGGACCTCGAAGGAGACACCGGTGAAGGTCGGCATGACCGTGGCGATCTCGTCCATGATCTGGCTCGGGTGGTCGTACGACATCGCGTAACCCATCGCGGTGGCGATCTCGCTGATGATCTGCCACTCGTGCTTGCCCGTCTTCGGCTTCATCACCGCGCGCACCCGGTTGATCCGGCGCTCGGCGTTGGTGAAGGTGCCGTCCTTCTCCAGGAAGGAGGCGCCGGGCAGGAAGACGTGCGCGAACTTGGACGTCTCGTTGAGGAACAGGTCCTGTACGACGACCAGTTCCATCGCTTCGAGCGCGGCGGTGACGTGCTTGAGGTTCGGGTCGGACTGGGCGATGTCCTCGCCGTGCACGAACAGACCTCGGAAGGTGCCGTCGATCGCGGCGTCGAACATGTTCGGAATCCGGAGTCCGGGCTCGGACAGGAGCGTGCCGCCCCAGAGTTTGTCGAACACCTCACGTACGGCGTCGTCGGAGACGTGCCGGTAGCCGGGCAGCTCGTGGGGGAACGAGCCCATGTCGCACGCGCCCTGCACGTTGTTCTGACCGCGCAGCGGGTTCACGCCGACACCGTCACGCCCGATGTTGCCGCACGCCATCGCGAGGTTGGCCATTCCCATGACCATGGTCGAGCCCTGGCTGTGCTCGGTGACGCCGAGGCCGTAGTAGATGGCCCCGTTGGGTGCCGCCGCGTACAGCCGGGCGGCGGCCCGCAGTTCCTCGGACGGTACGCCGCTGACCTCCTCGGTCGCCTCCGGGCTGTTCTCCGGACGGGCGACGAACTCGGCCCACTCGGCGAACCCTTCGCACCGCTGCGCCACGAAAGCCAGGTCCGCCAGGCCCTCGGTGACCACGACATGCGCCATGGCGTTGACGACGGCGACGTTCGTGCTCGGCTTGAGCTGGAGGTGGTGCGCGGCCTCGATGTGCGGCGAGCGCACCAGGTCGATACGGCGCGGGTCGACCACGATCAGCTCGGCGCCCTCACGCAGCCGGCGCTTCATCCGGGAGGCGAACACCGGGTGCCCGTCGGTGGGGTTGGCCCCGATCACCATGATGACGTCGGCCTCGGCGACCGAGCGGAAGTCCTGCGTTCCCGCCGACTCGCCGAAGGTCTGCTTGAGTCCGTATCCCGTCGGGGAGTGGCAGACCCGGGCGCAGGTGTCGATGTTGTTGTTGCCGAAGGCCGCGCGCACCATCTTCTGTACGACGTAGACCTCTTCGTTGGTGCAGCGCGAGGAGGAGATGGCGCCGATCGAGCTCGGTCCGTACCGGCCCTGGAGTTCGCGCATCTTGGTGGCGACCGTGCCGATGGCCTCTTCCCACTCGACCTCGCGCCACGGGTCGGTGATCTTCTCGCGGACCATGGGCTTGAGCACCCGGTCGGGGTGCGAGGCGTAGCCGAAGGCGAAGCGGCCCTTCACACAGGAGTGGCCCTCGTTGGCGCCGCCGTCCTTGTGGGGCACCATCCGGACCAGTTCGTCGCCGCGCAGCTCGGCCTTGAAGGAGCAGCCGACACCGCAGTAGGCGCAGGTGGTGATCACCGACCGGGTGGGCATGCCGAGTTCGACGACCGACTTCTCCTGGAGCGTGGAGGTCGGGCAGGCCTGGACGCAGGCCCCGCAGGAGACGCACTCGGAGTCCATGAAGGTCTCGCCGGCGCCCGCCGACACCTTGGACTCGAAGCCGCGCCCCTCGATGGTGAGCGCGAACGTGCCCTGTACCTCGCCGCAGGCCCGCACGCAGCGGGAACAGGCGATGCACTTGGACGGGTCGAAGTCGAAGTACGGGTTGGAGGTGTCCTTCTCGGCGTCGAGGTGGTTCTCGCCCTCGTAGCCGTAGCGCACCTGCCGCAGCCCGACCACGCCCGCCATGTCCTGCAACTCGCAGTCGCCGTTGGCCGGGCAGGTCAGACAGTCCAGCGGATGGTCGGAGATGTAGAGCTCCATGACGCCCTGGCGGAGCTTCTCCACCTTCGGCGTCTGCGTCCTCACCTGCATCCCGTCCGCGCACGGCGTGGTGCAGGACGCCGGGGTGCCGCGCCGGCCGTCGATCTCCACCACGCACAGCCGGCACGAGCCGAACGGCTCAAGGCTGTCGGTGGCGCACAGTTTGGGTATCTCGATCCCGGCCTGCGCGGCGGCGCGCATCACCGACGTGCCCTCCGGGACGGTCACCGGCATCCCGTCGACCTCCACCGAGACAGTCGCCTCGCCGGGCCTCTCCGGGGTACCGAAGTCGGGTTCCTTGAGCAGTGTCATGCCGTGCCCTCCGTCCTCAAGCCGGTCGCGGTTACGGGTTGGATCCCCAGGCTGCGACGGCCGCCGAGGAAGTCGTCAGGGAAATGGGTGATGGCGCTGCGTACGGGCATCGGCGTCAGGCCGCCCATCGCACAGAGCGAGCCATCGGTCATCAGGTCGCACAGATCTTCCAGCAACGCCAGGTTCTCGTCCCGGTGTTCACCGGCCACGATTTTGTCGATCACCTCGACACCGCGTACCGAACCGACCCGGCACGGGGTGCACTTGCCGCAGGACTCCTCGGCGCAGAACTCCATCGCGAAGCGCGCCTGGGCGGCCATGTCGACGCTGTCGTCGAACACCACGAGTCCGCCGTGGCCGACCATGGCGCCGGCCGCCGCGAACGCCTCGTAGTCCATCGGCAGGTCGAACATCGTCGTCGGCAGATAGGCGCCGAGCGGGCCGCCGACCTGCACCGTGCGCACCGGGCGCCCGGAGAACGTGCCGCCGCCGTAGTCCTCGACGAGTTCGCGCAGGGTCACGCCGAACGCGGTCTCCACGATGCCGCCGTGCGCGATGTTGCCGCCGAGCTGGAACACCTGGGTGCCGCGGGAGCGGTCGACGCCGAATTCCTGGTAGGCCTTCGCGCCGTCCGCGAGGACGACGGGCACGGTGGCCAGGGTGAGGACGTTGTTCACGACGGTCGGCTTGCCGAACAGGCCCTCGATCGCGGGGATCGGCGGCTTGGCGCGGACCGTGCCGCGCTTGCCCTCCAGGCTCTCCAGCATGGAGGTCTCCTCGCCGCAGATGTACGCGCCGGCGCCGACGCGGACATGCAGGTCGAAGTCGAGCGCGGAGCCGAGGATGCCCTTGCCGAGCCAGCCGTGCTCGCGGGCGATGCCGATCGCCGCGCGCATCGTGGCCACCGCGTCGGGGTACTCCGAGCGGATGTAGAGGTAGCCCTCGCTCGCACCGACCGCGTGGGCGGCGATCGTCATGCCCTCGATGAGCATGAAGGGGTCGCCCTCCATGACCATCCGGTCGGCGAAGGTCCCGCTGTCGCCCTCGTCCGCGTTGCAGCAGACGAACTTGAGCTCGTCCGTACAGCCCAGCACGGTCTTCCACTTGATGCCGGCCGGGAATCCCGCGCCGCCGCGGCCGCGCAGTCCGGAGTCGGTGACCTCGGTGACCACGTCCTCGGGAGCGAGCGCCAGGGCCGCTCGCAGCCCCGCCAGTCCGCCGTGCGCCACGTAGTCCTCGGTCGACAGGGGGTCGGTGACGCCGATTCTGGCGAAGGTGACGCGGGTCTGGCGGGCCAGCCAGGGCAGTTCGTCCACGAGGCCGAGCCGCAGCGGGTGCTCGGCGCCGTCGAGCATGCCTGCGGCGAGGAGACCCTCCAGGTCCGAGGGGGCCACCGGTCCGTAGCCGACGCGGCCCTGCGGAGTCACCACCTCGACCAGCGGTTCCAGCCAGAGCATGCCGCGCGATCCGTTGCGTACGATCTCGATGTCGAAGTCACCGCCGACGGCGGCCAGTTGAAGGGCGTCCGCGACCTCGTCCGCGCCGACGGACCTGGCCGCCGAGTCGCGGGGGACGTAGACCTTCGCCGTGGCGTCCGGCTTCGCCGTGGCGTCCGGAGAGTCGTTCATGATGAGACCGCCCCATTGAGGATCGCGCCCAGCTTGGCCTGGCCCACTCGTCCGTGCAGCCTGCCGTTCACCTCTACCGTCGGTCCCAGAGCGCAGTTGCCGAGGCAGAAGACCTGCTCCACGGTCACCGCGCCGTCCGCCGTCGTCTCCCCCAGCGCCAGGCCGGCCTCGCGGGCGTAGCCGATCAGGCTGTTCGCGCCCAGGGCCTGGCAGGCCTCGGCGCGGCAGATCCGTACCGTGGTGCGGCCGGCGGGTTCGCGGCGGAAGTCGTGGTAGAAGGTCACCACTCCGTGTACGTCCGCGCGGGAGAGGTTGAACTCGTCGGCGAGTACCGGTATCGCTTCCTGCGGCACATGGCCCAACTCGGCCTGAACGGCGTGCAGTACGGGCAGCAGCGCGCCACGCTCGCCCCGGTGACGGGCCGCCACCCGCCGCACCACGTTCTCGACCGTCACATCACTCCTGCTGGTCGTCATGATCGCTCTCCAAGGGCCGATAGCGATGCTTGCAGGGGACTGAGACAATACCCCATACAGGCTTCTGTATACAGAACTCGGTCACACTCCACCGCGGGACAGCGGCCGCCATCTTGCATACCAAAACCTGTATGCTGAAGTCGCCGTCGGCAACCCTCTCGGCAACCACCACTTGGCAAAGCCGTCGGCCCCACAGGCCCGGCGGCAGAACGGGGCAGGCAACCATGCGCGAGGCACTCAACGCGGCCGCGTCCCGGCGCGTCACCCGCCCGGCGCCGCTGCGCCAGGCCGTCTACGACGCGCTGACCGAACTGATCGTCAGCGGCTCCCTCAAGCCCGGTCAGCACCTCGTCGAGGCCGAGCTCGCCGCACACCTCGGTGTCAGCCGCCAGCCGGTCCGCGAGGCACTGCAACGGCTCCAGACCAACGGCTGGGTCGACCTCCGTCCCGCCCAGGGCGCCTTCGTGCACTCCCCCACCGAGGAGGAGGCCGCCCAGCTCCTCAGCGTCCGCGCGGTCCTTGAGACCTACTCGGCCCAGCTCGCCGCCGGGAACGCCAAGCCCGAGGACATCGAGCGGCTCTGGGAGCTGCAGGAGGAAGGCGTCCAGGCGCTCACCGAGGGTGACGTCGAGCGTCTCGTCTCGGCCAACACCGCACTGCACGCCTTCGTCACCGTCATTGCCGACAACGCCGTACTGTCCGAGCTGATCTCGCTGGTGGGCCAGAAGGTGCGCTGGTACTACACCCCCATCGCCCAGCCCCGCGGCAAGGAAGCCTGGAACGAGCACTCCCAGCTCATCAAGGCCATCGCCAAGGGAGATGCGGACCGCGCGAGCGAGATCATGCGCACCCACACCGAACACACCACCGACTTCTATCGCCGGCAGATCGCCGCCGGGGCCATCCAGGACTGACCCGACCAGCGTCCCCACGGGCCACCCCACGGCCGGACTCAGGACGCCGCGAGGGAGTCGGCGCCCCGATGGGCGGACCGGAGCGGGACATCGGCCACCGCCGGATGGACGGCCTCGGCACCGACGGCCGCCTGGAGTTCGAGCAGCCACGGCAGGACCGTACGCAGCACGATGTCGAGCCCGCCGCCGTCCCGCCCGAGCATCGCGTCGGCGGGTACCAGCACGGGATCGGCGAACACCGTGGAGGTGGCGCTGCCGCCCGGCCCTCCCCCGTCGGGCCGGGCCGGCACGAACAGGTCCGGGGCATGCGCCGGAACCACCCAGAGCGTCAGTCCGTCGGCCGCGGTGAGCGGCCGGGAGGACCAGACGTAGCTGTCCGCCTCCCCTGCCGCGACCACCTGCTGTTTACGGGCTCGCAGGGCGACCACGTCACCGGAGCGGGCGGCGGTGGAACGCGACGCCCAGAACTCCCCCTGCACGCCCTGTTCACCGGGGGCGTCCTCGGCCAGGGCGAGGCTGCCGAGGTGGCGTCCGGCGGCGACCTCGCCGCGGATCCAGGTGCTGCCGTACGACTCGATGACGGCGACCGCCGCGTAGTGGGACTGGAGCACGGCCGCGGTCGCCGGGCAGACGCGGGCGATCCGCGCCACCACCTCGGCGGCGTCCGACAGACCCATCCCGCCGCCGCCGAACTCGGTGGAGACGGTGAGCCCCAGCAGCCCGGCGCGGCCGAGGGCCGTCACCGAGGCGCGGGGGAATCTCGCCTTCGTGCCGGTCGCTTCGGCGGTCGGCTCGATGACGGTACTCAGAACTTCAGAGAGAGCGGTGCGGTACGACACGGGGTGACCCCCTCCTCGGGAGCGCGGCTCCACTGGGCAGCGCGTATGATTGCATACAGTATTCTGCATCCGACCAGATGCGCCAGGGGTGGGGAGAGAGCAATTGGCGAACGAGGCGATTTCCGCGATATTCGCGTCACAGGCGGCGCTCAAGGTGGCTATTGAATACTAAAGTCAGTATCCCGAAGCCAATGGCTGTGGATCAGCAGTCCAACGCGGATCGGCAACCCAACGGGGATCAGCAGTCCAATGACGGGGAGGGTTCCATGCCCGACATACCCACCATGACAGCCCGCGGCCCGATCGCCCGGCCCGCGCCGCTGCGCCAGGCCGTCTACGACGCGCTGACCGAGCTGATCATCAACGGCTCCCTCAAGCCCGGTCAGCACCTGGTCGAGGCCGAGCTCGCCGACCATCTCGGCGTCAGCCGCCAGCCCATACGCGAGGCGCTGCAACGGCTGCACACCACCGGCTGGGTCGACCTGCGGCCTGCACAGGGCGCCTTCGTGCACTCCCCCACGCCGGAGGAGTGCGCCCAGCTCCTCAGCGTCCGCGGCGTCCTCGAAACGCACTCCGCGCGGGGGGCCGCGGAACACGCCACGCCTCACGACGTCGAGCGCCTGTGGGAACTGCAGCAGGTCGGGCTCACCGCCCTCGCGGCAGGCAACGCCCGCGCCATCGTCGAGGCGAACGCCGCCCTGCACGGCCACATCACGCACCTGTCCCGCAACGCGGTCCTCGCGGAGCTCATCCCCCAGGTCGACCGGCGCGTGCGCTGGTACTACATGCCCATCGCCAGGCCGCGCGGCACGGACGCCTGGAGCGAGCACGCCCAGATCATCCATGCCATCGCCGACGGCGACCCCGAGCGTGCCGAACACCTCATGGGCCGGCACACCCGGAACACCGCCGACTTCTACTGCGCGCAGATCGCCGCGGTGGCCGCCCGCCCCACCCGCTGACCGGGGCGGGAGCGGCTCACCGGCCCGGGTGTATCTCGCGCAGCAGCCCTGTCGACACGTCGAAGACGAACCCGCGTACGTCGTCGGCGTGCGGGAGGAACGGCGAGGTGCGCACCCGCTGGATCGACTGGCGTACGTCCTGATCGACGTCCGTGAAGGACTCGACGGCCCACGCCGGCCGCTGCCCGACCTCCATCTCCAGCTCGACCCGGAAGTCCTCGGTCAGGCTCTGCAGCCCGCAGCCGGTGTGGTGGATGAGGACGACACTGCGGGTGCCGAGGGCGCGTTGACTGATCGTCAGGGAGCGGATGGTGTCGTCGGTGACCACACCGCCCGCGTTGCGGACGGTGTGGCAGTCGCCCAGTTCGAGGCCGAGCGCGGCGTGCAGGTCGATCCGGGCGTCCATGCAGGCCACGACGGCGACGCGGAGGACCGGGCGGGCGCCCATACCAGGGTCGACGAATCCGGCGGCGTAGGCGCGGTTGGCCGCCAGGAGCCGGTCGGTCACCGTCCCGCCGTCGGGAGTCGTGGTGGTGGGCTGAGCGAGACGGGTTGCTGGTGTCGACATGCTGAGCTACCTCACTCCGGTCGAGCGCCTGAAGAAGACGATCTGCCTTCAGGCCTGTATACGGTATGAAGTAGCCAGTATTCGTAATCCCGTGGCCCCTTGTCCAGGGTGCGTGCAAGGGTTCAGGCAGCCAGCGCGGGCTCCAGCCGGACGACGACCCCCTTCGACGTGGGGGTGTTGCTGATGTCGGCCACGCTGTCCAGGGGCACCAGCACGTTGGTCTCGGGGTAGTACGCCGCGGCCGAACCGGGGGTGGTCGGGTAGGCGACCACCCGGAACTTCTCCGCACGGCGTTCCACACCGTCGTGCCACACGCTCACCAGGTCCACCTCGCTGCGGTCGGCGAGCCCGAGCGCCTCCAGGTCGACCGGGTTGACCAGGACCACCCGGCGGGCGTTGTGGATGCCCCGGTAGCGGTCGTTCATGGCGTACGGGATGGTGTTCCACTGGTCGTGCGAGCGCAGCGTCTGGAGCAGCAGATGGCCCGCGGGGGCGCTCAGCATCTCGAAGTCGTTGCAGGTGAAGACGGCCTTGCCGCTCGGTGTGGGGAACACGCCGGAGTTCACCGGGTTGGCCAGCCGGAAACCGCCCGGCCGGTCGACCCGGACGCTGAAGTCGTCGAAGCCGGGGACGACCCGGGAGATCCGGTCACGGATCGTGCCGTAGTCCGCCTCGAACTTCTCCCAGGGGATGGACGGGTTCTCGCCCAGGGTCCGCCGTGCCAGCCGGGAGATGATCGCCACCTCGCTGAGCAGGTGCGGTGAGGCCGGGTGCAGGCGGCCCCGGGAGGCGTGTACCTCGCTCATGGAGTCCTCGACGGTGATGAACTGCTCGACGCCCCCCTGGATGTCCCGGTCGCTGCGGCCCAGCGTGGGGAGGATCAGCGCGGTGTCGCCGCAGACGGTGTGGGAGCGGTTGAGCTTGGTGGAGATGTGCGCGGTGAGCCGGCAGCGCCGCATCGCCCGCTCGGTGACATCGCTGTCAGGAGTGGCACGGACGAAGTTGCCCGCGACGCCGACGAAGACCTTGGCCTCGCCGTCGCGCATGGCCCGGATGGCGTTCACCGAGTCCAGGCCGTGCGCGGTGGGCGGGGTGAAGGCGAACTCGCGCTCCAGGGCGTCCAGGAAGCTCTGCGGCATCCGTTCCCAGATACCCATGGTCCGGTCGCCCTGCACATTGCTGTGGCCGCGCACCGGGCAGACGCCCGCTCCGGGTTTGCCGATGTTGCCGCGCAGCATGAGGAAGTTGACGACCTCACGGATGGTGGGGACGGCGTGCTTCTGCTGGGTGAGTCCCATCGCCCAGCAGACGATGATGCTCTCCGCGGCGAGGACCCGCTCACCGACGACCTCGATCTCCTCGCGGGTGAGTCCGGTGGCTTCCAGGATGTCGTCCCAGTTGGCCTTGCGGGCCTGCGCGGCGAACGCCTCGAAGCCGATCGTGGAGACGTCGATGAATCCGTGGTCCAGGACCGTTCCAGGATTTGCTTCCTCCGCCTCCAGGATCAGCAGGTTCAGCGCCTGGAAGAGCGCGAGGTCGCCGCCGGGGCGGATCTGGAGGAACTGGTCGGCGATGGCGGTGCCCCGGCCGACGATTCCGCGGGGCTTCTGCGGGTGCTTGAACCGCATCAGTCCGGCCTCGGGCAGCGTGTTCACGGCGACGATGTGGCCGCCGTTGAGCTTGGTCTCCTCCAGCGCGGAGAGCATCCGCGGGTGGTTGGTCCCCGGGTTCTGGCCCACCACGAAGACGAGGTCGGAGTGGTGGATGTCGTCCAGGCTCACGCTGCCCTTGCCGATGCCCAACGTCTCGTTGAGCGCGGAACCGCTGGACTCGTGGCACATGTTGCTGCAGTCGGGCAGGTTGTTGGTGCCGTACGCCCGGGCGAACAGCTGGAGGAGGAAGGCGGCCTCGTTGTTGAGCCGCCCCGAGGTGTAGAAGAGGGCTTCGTCGGGCGAGTCGAGCAGGCGCAGTTCCTCGGCGAGCAGGCCGAGCGCGTCGTCCCAGCCGATCGGCTCGTAGTGGTCGGAGCCGGGCCGCTTGACCATGGGTTCGGTCAGCCGGCCCTGCTGGTTGAGCCAGTAGTCGGACTTCTTGTCCAGCTCGGACACCGAGTGTTCCCGGAAGAAGTCGGCGGTGACGCGGCGCGAGGTCGCCTCGTCGTTGATGTGCTTGGCACCGTTCTCGCAGTACTCGTTCTTGGCCCGGTGGCCCGGCGCGGGTTCCGGCCAGGCACAACCGGGGCAGTCGAAGCCCTTGGTCTGGTTGATGTTCAGCAGGGTCAGGGCGGTCCGCCGGACCGAGGTCTGGCCCAGCGAGTACTCGATCGCGTGGGTGACGGCGGGCAGTCCGGTCGCCCAGGTCTTGGGCGGAGTGACTTCCAGCCGGTCTTCCGGGTCCTCGATGGTGCTCATGATCTGGCCTGTGCCTCTCTGCCACTCGCGCGCGCGACGGAGCCGGCGCCACGACGGGAATTGAATTCCCGCTCTAGATCAGCTTCGGCCAGGCCGCGAGAAGTAGTCAAAGAGACATCAACTTCTACGTGATAAACGCCGCCTATCAAGCGGGCGGCGCCCCCGTTGACCTGCACGGACGACAATCGTCCGGCGGACGGAAGTCGGTCAGATCACACCTTGGGCCCTGAGCAGCGGCAGCTCCTCGTGCGAGATACCGAGCTCCTGGAGGTAGATCTCCTCGTTGTGCTCGCCGAGCAGCGGCGACCGCTCCACCTTGACCGGGGAGTCGGAGAGTTTCAGCGGATTGCCGACCGTGACGTACGAGCCGCGCTCGGGGTGCTCGACCCTGACGACGATCTCGTTGGCGGCGAGCGAGGCGTCCTCGATGATCTCCTTGGTGGACAGGACGGGCCCGCAGGGGATGTGGTGGGCGTTGAGCGCCTCCAGGACCAGCATTTTGGGAAGCGTGCGGGTCCATTCCTCGATCAGCTGGAACATCTTGCCGAGCTTGGGCAGCCGGGCCTCGGGGGTGGCCCACTCGGGATCCTCGGCCAGCTCCGGCCGGCCGATGAGCTCGCTGATCGGCTTCCAGCCGACGGGCTGCACGATGACGTACACATAGTCGTTGGGGCCGCCCGGCGCGCATCTGACCGCCCAGCCGGGCTGGCCACCGCCGGACGCGTTGCCCGAGCGCGGCACCTCGTCGCCGAAGTCCTCGTTCGGGAACTCCGCGAGCGGGCCGTGCGCGAGCCGCTGCTGATCGCGCAGTTTCACCCGGCAGAGGTTGAGCACGGCGTGCTGCATCGCGACGTTGACCCGCTGGCCGCGGCCGGTGTGGGTGCGCTGGAAGAGAGCTGCGAGGATCCCGGCCACGGCGTGCATACCGGTCCCCGAGTCGCCGATCTGGGCACCGGTCGCGAGCGGCGGACCGTCCTCGAAGCCGGTGGTGGACATCGATCCGCCCATGGCCTGGGCGACGACCTCGTACGCCTTGTAGTTGGTGTACGGGCCTTCGCCGAAGCCCTTGATGGACGCGTAGACGATACGCGGGTTGATCTCGCGGATGCGGTCCCAGGTGAAGCCCATGCGGTCGATGGCGCCCGGTCCGAAGTTCTCGACCATGACGTCGGAGGTCCGGATCAGCTCGGTGAGGATCTCCTTGCCGCGTTCGGTCTTGGTGTTGAGGGTGATGCTGCGCTTGTTGCTGTTGAGCATCGTGAAGTAGAGGGAGTCGACGTCCGGGAGGTCGCGCAGCTGCGTGCGCGTGATGTCACCGGTCGGCGCCTCCAGCTTGACCACGTCGGCGCCGAGCCACGCGAGGATCTGCGTCGCGGACGGGCCGGACTGAACGTGCGTCATATCCAGGACGCGCACGCCCTCAAGAGCCTGCGTCATGTTCGCCGCCTCACTTTGTACGTGGTCCGGTTCAGGAGTTCCGAGCACCCATACTGTAGATTGCATACCGTATGGAGTTGCTTCATGGTTGCGGCAGACGCGAGGGATGTCCAGAGGGCGTGGGCAAGATTTCGCGTCGCTGAAGTGCCTCGACGCCGAAGCGGCCGGCTCTTACCGACCCGTGTCCGCCGGACCGCCCGGCGAGATCAGTCCGGTCTCGTAGGCGAGGACAACAGCCTGTACCCGGTCACGCAGGTCCAGCTTCGACAGGATACGGCCGACGTGCGTCTTGACCGTGGTGGGGCTGAGGAACAGCCGGTCCGCAAGCTCGGCGTTGGTGAGGCCCGTCGCGAGCAGCCGGAGCACTTCCAGTTCACGGGGGGTCAGACCGGAGAGGTCGCGGTGCGAGGTGGCCGCCCGGTCCTCCACCCGGTGCGCGAAGCGTTCGATCAACCTGCGGGTGATCGCGGGCGCGAGCAGGGCGTCGCCCGACTGCACCAGGCGTACGGCGGCCACCAGATGCTCGGGGGTGACGTCCTTGAGCAGGAAGCCGCTGGCGCCTGCGGTGAGCGCCGCGTAGACGTAGTGGTCGAGGTCGTACGTCGTGAGGATGATGATCCGGGTCTCCTCCCCCGGTCCCGCGCCGGCGAGGATCCGCCGGGTCGCCTCGATGCCGTCCATCCGCGGCATCCGGATGTCCATGAGGACGACGTCGGGACGGGTGCGTCGGACGGCGGCGACCGCCTCGTCCCCGTCGGCCGCCTCGGCCGTCACCTCGATGCCGTCGGCGGCGAGGATCATCCCGAAGCCCGTCCGCACCAGGGCCTGGTCGTCCGCGATGACGGCGCGCAACGGCGGCCGGTTCACGTGGTCCGCCACGGGACGCGGGCCTTGACCCGGTATCCGCCGGCGAGGGTCGGCCCGGCCGTGAGTTCACCGCCGTACACCGCGAGGCGCTCGCGCAGCCCGATCAGCCCGCGGCCGTTGCCGTCCGCCGACGGGGAGTCGTGGTCCGCGGGCGGCAAGTCGTGGGCGGCGCCGTTGTCCATGACCTCGATCTCCAGGCAGTCGTCGGCGTAGCCGATCGTGACGAAGGCGTCGGCGCCCGGCGCGTGTTTGATCGTGTTGGTGAGCGCCTCCTGCACCACGCGGTACGCCGCCAGCTCCACCCCGGGCGGCAGCGGGTCCGGTGGCAAGGACACCGCGACGCCGACCGGTGTCCCCGCGGCGCGTACCCGCTCGGTCAGCGCGTCGAGCTGTCCGAGGCCGGGCTGCGGTTCAAGTCCGTCGGCGGGGCTGTCGGCGCGGCCGGTGTCCGGAGCGGCCAACAGGCCCATCACATGCCGGAGTTCGGCCATCGCGGCGCGGCCCCCGGCCTCCACCGCCAGCAGTGCTTCCTTCGACCGCTCCGGCGCCGCGTCCATCACCTTGCGTGCCGCCCCCGCCTGGATCACCATCACGCTCACATTGTGGGTCACGACGTCGTGCAACTCGGCGGCGATCCGGGCGCGTTCCTCCTCGACGGCCCGGCGCATGGTCTCCTCCTGCGCCTTCTCCAGCTCCGTGAACCGGTCCCGGCTGGCCGCAAGACGCCGCCGCGAGAAGCGGACGAGGCCGGCCCCCACCCCGGCGACCAGCAGCACGACCGCGGGACTCGACCACCCTGGCAGCATGGGCTCCGCCTCCCGGAAGGCCAGACCGGCCAGTACGGCGGCGACGACCAGGCCGGCCAGCGAGCCCGCCCGGTAACGGCTGTACATGACCGCGCTGTAGGCGCCGATGACGATGGTGAACACGTTGATCCAGGAGGCGTCGTCGCCGATGGCCAGCGCCGCGGCCATCACCACCGCGAACACGGTCAGCGGATACCTGCGCATGGCCGCCAGCGGCAGCGCCGACAGGACGACCAGGAACCAGGGCACGGACGGGATCTCACCTCCCGCGGGCCGCTCACCGGGGGCGGGCGGCCGCGGCGGGGCCGGGAACCCGTACTCGTCCTTCGAGACGATGCGTACCGGCCCGTCGCCCGGATAGCGCGCCGCCACGATCAGTGCGACGACGGTCAGTACGACCGCCAGCACCACGTCGGCGCGCACCGCGCGCCGTGACAGCGGAGCGGGCTTCGCGTCCGGCCGCAGCGCGTCCCGCAGTTGCTGACCCCATCCGCGCCGGTCCTCCGTCTCCGTCCCCATCAGCACATTGTGTGGCCCCCCGCCCCGGCCCGCGTCCGCCTTCACGGCCATGTCGCTGTCCTTCAGGCGTACTTCGCAGGGATGACCTCACGGCCGGGTCCTCCGCGCGGAGGGCCGTATGTCGGTGCCACGGCCGACGCGCCCGGTCGGCGCCCGCCCCTACGTTCGCTGAGCCCGGCAACACACCCCTTCACGAGCCCAAGGACGGACGACTCCACAGCAACCAGCCGCCGTCCGGCAGCGGTCCGTGCTCGGCCTCCCAGGCCTTCACATGGTCCACCTCGACGAGGAAGTCGGGGTCCTGCGCCGCCTCGGCGGAGAAATCAAGCACCGCGGCGGGTGCGATCAGCCGTCGCGCCGGCACCGACGCCACGTCGCCGAGATCCTTGCCGGTGGCCCAGTGGTTCGGTGCGTCGAAGTGGGTGCCGGTGTGCTCACCGCTGCGGAAGTTGTTCCAGTACCAGGCCGGGCCGCGGTCGTCGTACCGGCTGATCTCCTCCAGTTCGAACACCGCCGTCTGGCCGAATTCGGGAGGCAGTTGGATCACCGGCGTGGCGGCGGAGAGCGGTGAGGTGAGGTCGACGACTTCGACCGAACCGTCCCGCAACGCGGTTACCAGGGCGGAGAGGACGGACGGCTCGGGCGGCATGAAATCCTCCTGGGACGACGACGCAGTCACACAGTTGCCGGTTCACGCGACGGCGTCCAGCGTAGATGCACGTTCCGCTCGGACCCGTCCGCCCGCAGCAGCGAAAGCCGCGGCCGTACGGCGTCGGTGCGCGAGGTCGGCGGCTTGCGGCGCCCGGCGCCGAACTGCACCGGCCACTGCGCCGCCGCGCCCCGGTACTCCTGCTCGGCCGCCGCGTGCAAAGTCCAGTGCGGGTCGTAGAGGTGGGTGCGGCCGAGGGCACACAGGTCGGCGCGGCCCGCGAGCAGGATCGAGTTCACGTCGTCGTACGAGGCGATGGCGCCGACCGCGATGACCGCCGTACCGGTGGCGGCGGCGACCTCGTGCCGGATCCGGTCCGCGAACGGTGTCTGGTAGGAGCGGCCGTACGCGGGCCGTTCGTCCTTGGTGACCTGGCCCGAGGAGACGTCGATCGCGTCCGCCCCGTGTGCGATGAAGGCGCGGGCGATCTCGACGGCGTCGTGCTCGGTGTTGCCGTCGGGCACCCAGTCGGTCGCGGAGATGCGCACGATCATCGGCCGCCCGGCGGGCCAGGCGACGCGCACGGCGTCGAACACCTCCAGGGGGAACCGGAGCCGGTTCTCCAGCGGGCCGCCGTACTCGTCGGTGCGCCGGTTCGCGGTCGGCGACAGGAAGGAGGACAGCAAGTAGCCGTGCGCGCAGTGGAGTTCGAGCAGGTCGAAGCCCGCCTCGGCGCCGCGCCGGGCCGCACCGACGAAGTCGCCGACGATTGCGTCCAGTTCGGCGCGGGTGAGCTCACGGGGAACGGCCGATCCCGCGCCGTACGGCAGCGGTGAGGGTCCGGCGACCTCCCAGTTCCCCTCCGGCAGCGGCTCGTCCATGCCCTCCCACATGAGCCGGGTGGAACCCTTGCGCCCCGCGTGACCGAGCTGGAGGCCGATGCGCGCGGTGCTCCGGTCATGGACGAAGGACACGATCCTCGCCCAGGAGTCGCGCTGTTCGTCGGTCCACAGCCCCCCACAGCCGGGGGTGATCCGGCCCTCCGGCGAGGGGCAGACCATCTCCGTCATCACCAGTCCGGCGCCACCCATGGCCTTGGAGCCGAGGTGCACGAGATGGAAGTCGCCGGGCACGCCGTCCTCCGCGGAGTACATGTCCATCGGGGAGACGATCACCCGGTTCTTCAGCTCCAACTCCCCCAGCCGGAAAGGCTGGAACATCGCCGGTACGCCGCCGTCGAGCCCCTGGGAGGCGGCGAACGCCGCGTCGACCCGGCCGGCGAAGTCCTCGTCGCGGGCACGGAGGTTGTCGTACGTGATCCGGCGCGAGCGCGTGAGCAGGTTGAAGCAGAACTGGGTCGGCTCCTGGTGGACGTACATGCCGATGTTCTCGAACCACTCCAGCGAGGCCTGCGCCGCCCGCTGGGTGGACTCGACGACGGGCCGCCGCTCGGCCTCGTACGCGGTCAACGCGGTTTCCACGTCGGGGTGTTCGTGCAGGCAGGCGGCGAGGGCGAGCGCGTCCTCCATCGCCAGCTTGGTCCCCGAACCGATCGAGAAGTGCGCGGTGTGCGCGGCGTCGCCGACCAGGACGAGGTTGTCGTGGTGCCAGCGTTCGTTGCGTACGGTGGTGAAGTTGAGCCACTTCGAGTTGTTGGCGAACGCACGGTGACCCGCGAGTTCTTCCGCGAAGAGGTCCCGGATGCGCGCCACGGCCTGCTCGTCGGAGACGCCCGGCGCGAACTCGACCCCCTCGGTGGCGTCGAAGCCGGCGCGGCGCCAGACGTCCTCGTGCATCTCGACGATGAAGGTGGAACCGCTGTCGGAGTAGGGGTAACCGTGGACCTGCATGGTCCCCCACTCGGTCTCCTTGACGAAGAACTGGAAGGCCTCGAAGACCCGGTCGGTGCCGAGCCACATGTACTTGTTGTGGCGGCGGTCCAAGGTGGGCTGGAAGACATCCGAATGGGCGGCCCGGACAAGGGAGTTGGCGCCGTCGGCGGCGACCACCAGGTCGTGCGAGGTACGCAGCCCTTCGGGGGCGGGTGTCCGGAAGTGCACGGCGACTCCGAGGTCGCGGCAGCGCTCCTGGAGGAGGCGGAGCAGCTCTTTGCGGCTCATGGCGGCGAAGCCCTGGCCGCCCACGGTGTGGCTCTCGCCGCGGAAGTGGATGTCGATGTCGGTCCATCGGGCGAAGTGCCGCGCCATGGCGTCGGCGAACTCGGTGTCGGAGTTCTCGATGCCACCGAGCGTCTCGTCGGAGAAGACCACGCCGAAACCGAAGGTGTCGTCGGGGGCGTTGCGCTCCCAGACGGTGATGTCGTGGGCGGGGTCGAGCTGTTTCATCAGCGCGGCGAGGTAGAGGCCGCCGGGGCCACCGCCGATGATCGCGATCTTCAAGGGGGTCGTTCCTCTCACTGCTCGCCGCCGGGTGAAGTGGGGGCGACGGGCTGCTGGGCCTGTTTGGGCTGCTGGGCCTCGGCTTGCTCGGCTTCGATGATCCTGCGGAGTGCGAAGCGCTGGAGTTTGCCGCTCGTGTTGCGCGGCAGGGAGTCGCAGAACCGCACGTCGCGCGGGTATTTGTAGGGAGCCAGGACCTGTTTGACGTGGTCCTGGATCTCCTTGGCCTTGGCCTCGCCGCCCGGCACACCGTCGCGGAGCACGACGAAGGCGCACACGACGGAGCCGCGTTCGGTGTCAGGCCTGCCGACGACGGCGCACTCCAGTACGTCGGGGTGGGTGTCGACGGCGGCCTCGACCTCGGGCCCGCCGATGTTGTAGCCCGAGGAGACGATCATGTTGTCGCTGCGGGCCCGGTAGAAGAAGTAGCCGTCCTCGTCCCGGTGGAAAATGTCACCGGTGACGTTCCAGCCGTTCACGACGTAGTCCTTCTGCCGCTCGTCGCCGAGGTAGCGGCAGCCGACCGGACCGATGACGCCCAGCAACCCCGGTTCCCCGGGGCCGAGTTCCGCGCCGTCGGGGCCGAGGACGGCCGCGCGGTAACCGGGTACCGGCTTCCCGGTGGCACCGGGCCGGATGTCGTCTCCGGCGGCCGAGATGAAGATGTGCAGCAGCTCGGTGGCGCCGATTCCGTCGATGACCCTGAGCCCGAGCCTGTCGCGCAGCCGCTCCCAGGTGTCCTGGGCGATGTGTTCGCCGGCCGACACTCCGGCTCGCAGCCCGGCGAGCCGCTGTTCCTGCCCTTCGCGCACGATCGCCTTGTACGCGGTGGGCGCCGTGGCGAGCACGGTGACGCCCTCCCGCTCGACTAGCTCCGCGAGTTGCGGCGGGGTGGCGGCCTCGGTCAGCAGGGCGCAGGCGCCGGCCCGCAGCGGGAAGACGACGAGCATGCCGAGGCCGAAGGTGAAGGCGAAGGGGGCGGTGCAGGCGACCAGGTCGTCCGGGACGAGCTTCAGCGTGTGGCGGCCGAAGGTGTTGTCGATGGACAGGATGTCGCGGTGGAAGTGCATGGTGATCTTCGGGGTTCCCGTGCTGCCGGAGGTCGGCCCGAGAAGTGCCACGTCGTCCGCGGCGGTCGCCACGTCGGTGAAGTCGCCGGACTTGCCCGCGGCGCGCTCGACGAGATCACCGGGGCCCTTGCCGCCGTACTCCACCACCGTCAGCGACGGCAGGGTGCCGGCCCGGACGGCATGGGCGTCCTCGGCGAAACGGTGGTCCACCAGCGCTATGGACGGCTGCGTCCGCTCGACGATCGGGGCGATCTCGCGGGCCCGCAGTGCGGCCATGGTGGTCACGACGACACCACCGGCCTTGAGCACTCCAAGCCAACACGCCACCGCCCAGGGGTTGTTGGGCGCCCGCAGCAGGACACGCTGCCCGGGGAGCAGACCCAGGTCCTCGGTCAGCACCTGGGCAACCTGGTTGGCGCACGTGCGGAGTTGGCCGTACGTCCAGGTCTCCCCTGCCGGGGTGCGCAGCGCCGGGCGGTCGGCCCCGTACGTCGATACGGGGATGTCGACGAGTTCGGTGGCGGCGTTGAGCCGGTCCGGGTAGTGGAGTTCGGGCGTGGTGAACTCGATCGTCGGCCACAGGTGCGCGGGCGGCAGGTGGTCGCGGGCGAAGGTGTCCAGGTGCGCCGAGGTCGAAAGGGACAACGGAGTCGAAGGAGACAACGGAGGAGTCCTTCCGGGAGCCCGCCGACGGGGGCGGCGGATCAGGCGGTGCGGATCATGCCCTCCTGGACAACTGTGGCCAGGTGACGGTGGTCGCGGGTGAAGAAGCGGCCCGTGCCCAGTCCGCGGCCCGCGTCCGCGGCCACCGCTTCCTGGACGTAGAGGAGCCAGCCGCCCACCGGTCCCGGACGGTGGAACCACATGGCGTGGTCGAGGCTGGCGGTGATCAGCCCGGGCTGGGCCCAGGGCAGGTCGAGCACCCGCAGGACCGGTTCGAGGATCGTGTAGTCGCAGACGTAGGCGAGGGCGGCCAGGTCCCGCTGCGCGTCGGTCAGTCCCTCGACGGAACGCAGCGGGTCGAACGGCTTCAGCCACACCGCCTGGTGCGGCAGCTGCTTGCCCTCGACGGTGAGGTACACGGGTCCTGGCACATGCCGCATGTCGAAGCTGCGGCCGCCCGACCAGTAGGCCTTCGACTCGTCGGTCATCGTGCCGCCGGCGCGCTCCGCGAGGTAGGCCGCCGAGTCGGGCAGTTCCTCGGGATCCGGGACGACCTCGGCGAGTGGCGCCTCGAAGGTGCCGCCGGCCTCGCCCGCGGCGAAGTTGGCGAGGCAGACGTAGAGGGGCTTGCCGTTCTGGTAGCCGCGTACCTGCCGGGTGCTGTAGCCCCGGCCGTCGCGCAGCACCTCCACCTCGTACCGCACGATCGCCCCGATGTCGGCCGGGCGCAGGAAGTAACTGTGCATCGAGTGCAGCGACTTGCCGTCGTTCACCGATCGCATCACCGCGGCCGCGGCCTGCGCGACCAGATCACCGCCGTAGGCCTTGGGCCATGGGCACGGCTGGGTGACGGCGGTGAACGCGAGGTCGAAGTGCTCGGGCTCGGCGGGGGTCAGCGCGATGGCCGCGGTGAAGGTCTCCGAGGTGAAGTCGGTCTCCGAGGCGCCGTCGGCGGTCGTCATCGGTCGAGCCAGTCGCGCAGGTCGGCGTCGGCGATGTCGGGAAGGTTCACGACGATGTTCTCCGGTGTCCGGGTCGTCATCCACGTCAGCGGTTTCGTCCGCGAGAGGTTGCATTCGACGTGCGGCATGAACGGCGGTACGAAGACCCAGTCGCCCTCTTCCATGTCGACGTAGTCCTCGAACTTCTCGCCGAAGTAGATGCGCGCCCTGCCCGACAGGACGTACCCGCCGGTCTCGGCCTCACCGTGGTGGTGGGTGACCGAGCGGTAGCCGGGGTCGTTGCTGACCTTGCCGAACCAGAGTCTGGTGGCGGGGGTGTGCTGGATGCTCACGCCCGAGATCCGGACGGCGCCGCCGGAATCCGCGGCGCCCCCGTCCTCGGAGCCGCCGCGGGTCACGACGGGGGCGACGAGACCGCTGGGCAGTCGGTACATCGAGTTGTCGCCTTCGAGGCAGTACTTGCTGAGGTCGGGCTCCACGGAGTCGGCTCCGTTTCGATTGTCTTGGGACGGGCCGTTTCGGTAGTCGTGACACGGGCGTTGCGGTAGTCGTGGCGCGGGCGTTGCGGTAGTCGTGGCACGGGCGTTTCGGTAGTCGTGGCACGGGCGTTTCGGTAGTCGTGGCACGAGCGCGGCGGTTGTCGTGACACGGCCGTGGCAGCGTCGGTCACCGGTGCCGCCGGGCGGGTGGGACCGAACACGTCCTGTCTCGTATTTTTCACCGTCGTCATTTATTGTCAATACGCATCGCCGGACGGATCGGAACCCGGTCCGAACTCCCCTGGAGGCCCGCCGCATGACTTCACCCGTCGCCGTGAACCCGGCCGCCCTTCCGACGCCCCGCGGCTACTCACACGGAACCCTCGCGGGAAACACACTCCACCTCGGCGGACAGACCGCTCTCGACTCCGATATGAAGATCGCGCCGGGCGGCATCGTCGAGCAGTTCCGCCAGGCCTTCGACAACCTCCTGACCACACTCCGCGAGGTGGGGGGCGAGCCCGGTGACCTGGTCAGCGTGACCATCTACCTCACCGACATCCCCGACTACCAGGCCCACGGCAAGGAGATCGGCGAGGTCTGGCGCGAGCTCGCCGGCCCCGTCTACCCGGCCATGGCCGGCATCGGCTGCACGGCCCTGTGGCAGCCGGAGGCCCTGATCGAGATTCTGGGCGTGGCGGTGATCCCCGAGGAGCGGCTCAGGGCGCCGCGCGGCTGAGCGCTGCGCGTCGGCGGTGCCATCCCGCGCCCTGGACGACCGCCGGCGCGTGCTCGCCGCGGATGAGCGGTGCGCACCGCCGGCTCACTGCCTCCGGTGCCGCTGCCCAGCCCCGTGGATCACAGCCAGCGCATGCTCCCGCGCCGGCACGCCCAGTGCCGCGTCCAGCTCGTGGAACATCTCGCCCGCGGTCACCCCGTTCCATCCCGGCGGGAGCAGCGCCAGCGGGAGTCCGGGATCGCGGTAGGGAAGCCGCCGCCACTGGGTGAGCATGGGGATGTACGTCCGGAACGCCTCCGGCGCGGTCGTCCCGCCCGCCGACGTCCGGTCGCGGACGGGGGCGTAGCGCCGTAGGAAGTCCGCGTACAGCGCGGTGAGTTCGTCCAGGTCCCACCACACGCGGACCTTTGCCCGCAGGTCGCCGAAGGCGAAGTGGTCCCCGGTGAAGAGGTCCACGTACGGGGAGAGCCCACGGCGCTCCAGGGTCCGCCGCGTCTCCCCCGCCAGGTTGCCCGGCGCCACCCACACCCCGGGCGCGGCGGTGCCGAAGCCCAGGCGGGTCAGGCTGGTCCGCAGGGCGTGCCGCTTCTCGCGCTCGGACTCCGGCACCGAGAACACGACCACGAGCCAGCCGTCGTCCTGGACCGCACGGGCCCGCTCGAAGATACGTACATCACCCTCGGCGAGGACTTCCAGGGTCGGCTCCGCGAGGGAGTAGCCCGCCGCGTTCGCGTGCCGCTCGCTGCGGAGTACCCCGCGACGCTTCAGGCGGGAGACCGCGGACCGTACGGCCTGCCCCTCCGCCCCGAGTTCCGCCATGAGCCGCACCACCGACGCGACCGAGAGCCAGTTGTGCTCGCCGCGCGCATAGAGACCGAAGACCGTGATGATCAGCTGGCCGAGGCGGGTGTCGCCACCGCCCGCGGCGACAGAGGCAGACTGAAGATCCGCTGTCATGCCAGCACCATAGCGCCCGCCATACGCCGGGCCGCTCGGGCGATGCGAACCCGACCCACCCGATGAAACGGTGGCGTTTCTTTTGCTGTGCTGCTTAGTTATGCGTACGGAACGGTTTCGTTTCGATCGGTCAGAGTCGAGGGCCATGGGACTCGGTCAGAGTCGAGGGCCAAGGAAGAGGCACCCATGCGGCACGACCAACGTCGACATCAACTTCCCGCTCCGTCGGGCGCTCAGCAGGCTCGGCGGGCTGGATCCACTGCAACTGGCCGTCGGACCTGATGAGTTGGAGGTCACCACTTTCGACGGCCGGTTCGTGGAGAAGCAGGTCCCGCTGCCGGAACGCTGGTTACGAGGCTTCGCCGAGGCGCAGGTACTCGCGGCGGGCTTCACCCCGCGCGCCGAGTCCCCGCCACGGCGGCGGCCGCCTTCCTGCGGTCGCTGCCACGGCCCACCCGCCAGTCAAGTGCCCGTACGACGCGCTGGGTTCAGCAACTCCTATGGCTGGCGCTGAAGCCGATGAGTTGAGTGCGCACCGGCATGTCCGCCGTGGACGGTCCCGCCCGCATGAGGGCGGGACCGTCGTTGCGGCTACCGGGCCGGTGTCCCGTCGGACGCCGTGCTCGGTGCCGGGGCGTAACCGGTGGGCCGGGTGGTGAAGACTCCCCGGCCCTGGGTCCGGCTGCGCAGCCGGGTCGCATAGCCGAACAGCTCCGCCAGCGGCACGGTGGCGGCGACCACCACCGCCCCCGCCCGCGCGGTCGAGCCCGAGACCCGGCCGCGCCGCGCGGCCAGGTCGCCGAGCACCCCGCCCACGGCCTCGTCGGGCGCGGTGACCGTCACCTCGGCCACCGGTTCCAGCAGGACCATCACGGCGGCGCGCAGTGCTTCCCGGAGCGCGAGTCGCCCGGCCGTCCGGAACGCCATCTCCGAAGAGTCCTTCGGATGGGTCGCTCCATCGGTCAGGACTACGCGCAGCCCGACCACCGGGTGACCACCGAGTGGCCCCTCGGCCAGGGCGTCCCGGCATCCCGCCTCCACTGCCCGGACGTACTCCTGCGGCACCCGCCCACCGACGACGGCGGACCGGAACTCGAAGCCCGTCGCGCTGCCACCGGCGTTGTCATGAGCGCCACCCGCGGCGGCTGCCTCCAGTGGCTCGACGTCGAGCACGACATGGGCGAACTGCCCCGCGCCGCCATCCTGCTTGACGTGCCGGTAGACGAGTCCGGCAACGCCGCGGACAACCGTCTCCCGGTACGCCACCTTCGGCCGGCCGACCCGGACATTCAGCCCGTGGGCGCGCCGGATCTTCTCCACCGCCACCTCCAGATGCAGTTCACCCATGCCCGACAGCACCGTCTGCCCGGTCTCGGGATCGGTCCGGACGACCAACGACGGATCCTCCTCGACCAGCCGCGTCAACGCCGACACCAAGCGCTCCGTGTCGGTGCTCGCCCCTGCCTCGACCGCGACGGACACGACCGGATCGGCCGTGGTCGGCGGTTCGAGAACCAACGGTGCCCCGGGCGCACACAGGGTCGCCCCGGCACGGACCGACTTCAGCCCGACCACCGCGACGATGTCCCCGGCCACCGCCCGGTCCAACTGGGCGTGGCGGTCGGCCTGGACGCGCAGGATCCGCCCGATCCGCTCGGTTCGCCGCGCGCCCGCCTCCCACACTGTCTCTCCCTTCCGGATCGTTCCCGAGTACACACGCAGGTACGTCAGCCGCCCGGTGGCGGTCGCGCTCACCTTGAAAGCCAGTGCCGCGAACGGCGCCGCCGGGTCGGCGGCCCGCTCCTGCTCCGTACCGTCGAAAGTGCCGCGCACGGCGGGCACATCGAGCGGCGAGGGCAGATACGCCGCCACGGCGTCCAACAGCGGCTCGATCCCGCGGTTGCGGTAGGCCGAGCCGCACAGCACCACCACTGCGTCACCGGTACGAGTCAGGTCGCGCAGCGCGCTCGCCAGGGTCTGCGCGGAGACGGTGGCCTCCGCGCAGAACTCCTCCAGCGCCACGGGGTGGAGTTCCGCCACCGCTTCCTCCAGCACCCGGCGGCGCCGTTGCGCATCGTCGAGCAGCGCCTCGGGCACGGGCCCCTCCTCGACCGTGTCACGGCCGTCGGCCCAGACCAACGCCCGCATACGCAGCAGATCCACCACTCCGGTGAACCCGTCCTCCGCGCCGATCGGCAACTGCACGACCAGCGGCGCCGGATGCAGCCGCTCCCGGATCGACGCGACCGCCGAGTCGAGGTCCGCACCGGCGCGGTCCAGCTTGTTGACGAAAGCGATTCGTGGCACCCCGTACCGGTCGGCCTGCCGCCAGACCGACTCACTCTGCGGCTCGACCCCGGCGACGGCGTCGAACACCGCGATCGCTCCGTCGAGCACCCGCAGCGAGCGGGTCACCTCGTCGGAGAAGTCGACATGCCCCGGGGTGTCGATCAGATTGATCCGATGGCCGCCCCAGGCACAGCTGACGGCCGCGGCGAAAATGGTGATCCCACGATCTCGCTCCTGAGAATCGAAGTCGGTGACGGTCGTGCCGTCATGGACCTCACCGCGCTTGTGCGTGGTCCCGGTGAGATACAGGATCCGCTCGGTGACGGTGGTCTTCCCCGCGTCGACGTGAGCGAGGATGCCCAGATTGCGGACAGCGGCCAGCGGGTTGACAGGGTGAGCGGGACGGGTGGGGTCTCGGTGCAGGTCGGTACGCACGGCCCATGGCCTTTCAGGGTGATCCGGAACGGGTCGGCGCGATTCCCGGACGAGACAACCTGTGCCCGCGGGCACGCCTGAGGAGGCGCAGCTCACGGGAACGCACGCGCCCGGTTCACTCGGTACCGGGCGGGCAGAGAGGTCAGGTGTTCGTCGCGGGCATCCGGTTCCGGCCGCGCAGCCGGCACCGGACACACGGAGACACGAGGATCACCTCGTACCGTGACGGGGGAACGACAACAGCGGTGCGGTAACGCATGGCCGGTCTCCCCTCGTTCGTCACGGCGCGCGCCACGGAGTGGTGCGGCGCGCGTTGTGTGGCGAGTGTAGGGAACCGGGCGGGGGCGGGGCACCGGGTTTTTCTGCCTCTCGGCCCAGTGCCGACCGCCTCTGTGCGCACTCGGTCGCGGACAGTGCGCCGTCGGCGCCGGCCTGGGTACGGGCCGAGCGCAGCGAAGCCAGTGTCCTCTCGTCGGTGTCGGCAAGCAGCCGCCAGGCTGTTGGTGCCGAGGCGACGGGGCCGAACATCCCAGCCTGGTCCCGCAGTACGGCCGGATCCGCGATCGCCTCTCCGCCGTCGGCGAGTATCACCGCCAGATCGGTGGCGATCCTGCCCGGTCATGGCCGGTCCCACGCGGCTGAAGCGACCGCAACGCGGTCGAGTACGCGACGGTCATCAGTCCGGTGGCATCGGCGACAGGCCGGGCCGGCTCCTGGACAGTCGAGGTGAAGGGGCCGCGCCGGTCAGTCAGGAACGCGGCAGGCAAACCAACCGTCCGATCAGATGACCTGCAGTCGGCTGAACCAACCATGTCGAGTGCACCGCAACTGTCCCGACGAGACGGTGTACGAGCCGGGCACCGCCCGCCATGCCGGCTCCCCCATCGGGTCGGGGAGCCGGCATGGACGGCCCTCCCCCGGCCGGTCTCGCCGGCCCTGGGAGGGGTGTCTCAGGGGGCCGGCGTGGGCGTCGGATTCGAAGGTGGCGGGGTTGCGGCGGGTTCGGCAAGCGGGTGGTTCAGCAGGCCGTGGTGCGGACCTGCACCACCTCGGTGCTCGGGTTGTGCCGAGGCCGCGCTAGCCGTCGTCGACCTCGGTTCTCACGCCGGGGTGCTGGTGGAACTGCTCGGCGATGCCCTCGGTGCACACTGCGGTCCGGTCGTGCATTCGGCCGGGGCGCTGGGCCCGGACCACAGGGCGCGGCCCTGGCCGTCGCTGATCGTAGGGGCCTTGACGGTGCTCTGCCCGCGCTTGCCGGAGACGAAGGCCCGCCGGCCGGGACGACCCGCTTGTGGGCGGCGGACTCACGTCGCCCGTGCCGCCCGGACTCGCAGCGCGCTACCCGGCGCGGGGCGAGTTCCGTTGCCAACTCACCCAGATGTGGACGCGACAGCCCGCAGAAGGCAGGCTGGGACATGGCCGCGCCGGCCTGTTTGAGCGTCACACACCAGACAACTTGCGCGGCCGCCTGTACGTCCCCGCCCTCACCGACCGAGATCAGTCGCTGGCCGGCTCGTTAGGGTCGCAGTCATGACGACACCCCTTGCCGGCAGTGCCTTCGACTCGCTCCGCCTCGACGCCGTGCCCGACCAGGAGGCGTTGCGCCGGGCGTACGAACTCCCCGGCGACGCGGCCGTGCGCAAGCAGATGACGGAACTCACCGAGCAGACCCGGCGGTTGATCGGCTGCTCTTCGCTGGTCCTGGTCTCCAGCGCGGACGCCGAGGGCAACTGCGACGTCTCGCCGCGCGGCGGCCCTGCCGGATTCGTCGCAGTCCTGGACGCGCGGACGGTGGCGATACCGGACGCGACCGGCAACAAGCGTCTGGACACCCTGCAGAACATCATTGCCACCGGACGGGCCGGGCTGCTGTTTCTCATCCCCGGGCGGACCACCACCCTGCGGGTGAACGGCCGGGCTGTCGTCTCCACCCGCCCGGAGCTGCTGTCGCAGCTGACCGCCGTGGGAAAGCCGCCGGCCAGTGCGCTGGTGCTGGGGATCGAGGAGGTCTACCCGCACTGCCCCAAGTCGCTGCTGCGCAGCGGAGCCTGGAAGCCGGAACAGTGGCTGCCTGCGGACGCCCAGCCGACCTCGGCAGAGGTGACGCTGGCCCAAATGCGGATGCCGGACCTGACGATCGCCGACATCGAGCAGACGGAGGCGGACTCACTGAAGTACCGGTACGAGTAACGGACCGATCCGCGAGTGAACACCAGCCCACCGAACCCCCAGGCCGGCACGCCCCAGGACCAATCGCGGTCAGCCCGCTAGCGCCAACGGTTGTGCCGCTGGTCCCCAACGCCGGGGTGCGCCGATGCCTGATCGCCGTACCGGCTGAGTACGATCACCTATGCCGGTCTATGACCGCCCACCCAGCAAGACTGTTCGCACCGGAACTGGTGCGCCGGGCAGCAGCAGGCAATGGCGTATCCGGCGAGGAGTTCGTCCGCGCATACGGAGTTCGCCTGTAGAGCCGGGCACCGCTGGTTCTGTCCTGTCCTGGACATCGAGCGGCATCCGGCATCTCGAAGTGGTCGGCTCACCTGGGCGTCCGTAGTCATCTGTCATCTGCGCACCATCGCCCACCACCTCGAATCCTGGCGATCCGCCTGACTGGGCCGACCCACGGTGAACGCCGCCTCCGGTGTCCGCCGTGCGCCGGCTATGCCGCTCTGCTCCGCCGCTTCCCTGATTGCGCTGAAGCGTGCCCAGGGTCAGCCCGGAGTACCGCGAATGGCGTCGGCGCCGGATCCTTGATGCCGCGACGATCTGCTTTGCCCGCAAGGGCCTTCATGCCACCACGTCGATGCCCGACATCTCGCCGAGTCGGATCTCTCGTCGGGGGCCGTGTACCGGTACGTCTCCGGCAAGCAGGCCATCATCGGGGGGCTGCTCGACTCGACCATGAACCGACGGGACCTCACCGCTACGCGAGGTTCTGGATGCTCCGTGCGATTCGGGTGTGGTCACGCAGGACGCCGGCGAGCGCGGGCAGTACGGGTTCCCCCCGCTCCACCAGTACCTGGCCGCCGACCACTGTGGTCCAGGCCCGTGCGGGCCCGCAACGCAGCCAGGCCTCGACGGGATCGCTGAGCGCGCCGGCGAGGGCCACCGGGTGCGCGTCCCAGACCACGAGGTCACCGCAGGCCCCCGGCCGCAGATGGCCCAGCTCCTCCGCCCGCCCGAGGCAGCGCGCCGATCCCCGGGTCGCGATGTCCAGGGCGTCGCGCGCGGTCATCGCGCCCGGCCCGCCCCGATAGCGCCCCAGAAGCAGGGCGCCGCGGGTCTCCAGCCAGAGCGAGGCGTGGTCGGTGGAGGCCGAGCCGTCGCAACCGATCCCCACCGGCAGCCCCAGTTCGCGCATCTCCCGCACCCGGGCGGTACCCCCGCCGATGAGCATGTTGGAGCTGGGGCAGTGTGCGACCCCCACCCCGGCCGCCGCCAGCCGCCGCATCTCCGCGTCGTTCGGGTAGATGCAGTGCGCGACCCAGGTACGGTCGCTCATCCAGCCGGTGGCCTCGAAGTACTCCACGGGCCGGCAGCCGTACATCTCCTGGCAGTACGTGTCCTCGTCCCGGTCCTCCGCCAGATGCGTGTGCAGGCGCACGTCGAGCCGCTCGGCCAGCTCCGCGGTCGCGATCATCAGCTCGCGGGTCACCGAGAACGGCGAACACGGTGCGAGCGCCACCTTGATGAGCGCCCCCGGCGAGGGATCGTGGAAGGCCTTCACGAGGCGTTCGCTGTCGGCGAGCACCTCTTCCTCGGACTGGGTGACGCTGCGGGGCGGCAACCCGCCGTCCTCGACGGAGCGTGTCATCGATCCGCGGGTGGCGTGGAAGCGGAAGCCGATGTCCTGCGCGGCCCTGATCTGCGCGTCCACAAGGCCCGGGCGCGGATGGACGTAGAGATGGTCCATCGAGGTCGTACAGCCGCCCATCAGGAGCTCGGCCATTCCGACGTACCCCGAGACGTATGAGGCCTCTTCGTCCAGCGCCGCCCACAGCGGATACAAGGTGGTCAGCCAGTCGAAGAGAGAGCCGTTGACGGCCGGGGCGAAGGATCGGGTGAGGTTCTGGTAGATGTGATGGTGCGTATTGATCAGCCCGGGCGTCACCAGGCGGCCGGCCGCCGACACCACCTGCGTGGCCTCCGGCTCCGAACCGGGAGCCCCGACCGCGCTCACCCGGCCACCGCTGATCGCGACCCAACCGCCGGGAATCTCCCGCTCATCGTCCACGACAAGCAGCAGGGCGTCCTTCACCAGCAGATCAACAGGTGGGGCCACGGACACGGACAACCTCCGGCAGGCAGCAGCGAGTTCACCAACTGGCGCGCACAACCGCGCGCCGTCAAGCCTAGTGGGGCATGACGTTCACCCCTGCAACCTCGTCAACTTATCGTGGCCGGTCCCCGCGCTCCGCGCTGCGAACACCCGTCAGGCGCCCGTCCTGCTGGGCCTCTTTTCGCACGTCCCGCAAGGACAGGCGTCGGCCGTCGTCGGCGGTGATGTGCCAGAAGGCCATGTCGGTGCACCGCAGGGTGCCGCACACGTGGCGTACGATCTCCCGCCGCGAAGATGGACGCTCGGCGGTCCCCGGACCGCGATTCCGGCCAATCGCCGGAGCGGCCCGCCCCCATCGGAGGGTCGGCGTGGTGCTGACCCGACGGGTGGACCGGCAGGAACTCGCCTCGCCGGTCCACCCCTTGGCTGTACGTCAGCTCTTCTCAAGCATCTGCTTCATCTGCTCGATCTCTGCAGTCTGGGCCGTCACAACAGCGTCCGCGAGCTGCTTGGCGGGAGCGTATGTGCCGTTGGCCTGTTCGGTCTTCGCCATGTCGATGGCGCCCTCGTGGTGCTGGACCATCATTTCGAGGAACATCGTGTCGAACTCGGCGCCGGAGGCCTTCTCCAACTTGGCCATGTCGTCGTCGCTCATCATGCCGGGCATGGCGGACGACGTGTCGTGCTCCATGCCGGACATGTCCTCGGGAACCGCCTCGCCCCACGACGTGAGCCAGCCGGACATCGTCCTGATCTCCGGGTCCTGCGCCCCCTTGATCTTCGTCGCGAGGTCCTTGACCTCCTGCGAGGAGGCGCGGCTGTCGGCCAGGTCGGCCATTTCGATCGCCTGACGGTGGTGCTGGATCATCTCGGTCGAGAAGGAGACGTCCGCGTCGTTGTGATCGCCGGCCTTGGCCTGGGCCGAGGCTGTCGCTGTCGCTGCCGTTGTCGGGCTGGAGTTGGACTCCATCGAACCCATGTCGTGCCCGCCGCCGGCGCCGTCGCTGCAGGCGGTCAGTACCAGTGCGGCCACAGCGGTGGTGGCGGCGAGGGCGGTACGACGGATGATCGTGCGGTGTGCGGTCATGGTGGAACTCCTGGGGTGTGACCGGATCGGTGAAGGGCATGCCTGCGCGCGACGCCGCGCCTCATGGGCGTACGGCGCCACGTGGGCCGCTCTAGATCCGCAGGAGTTGGAGTTCGGACAGGGAGGGAGGTGCCCGGCCGCCGTCGGGCCCGCTGCTCGGCGGTGCGGTGCGTACGTCCGGTACTCCGGCGCAGACCACCACATCGGGCACCAGCACAGGCACCACCGCGGGCGCCCCGGCGACGGACGTGGCGGCACACACCGCGTCCGCGTGATCCGCGTGCCCCGTGCAGCCGCCCTCGTCGTGGTCGCAGATGTCCGGCATCGACGCCATGGCGCCCATGGACGTGGCCGCCGTCGCCCGATGGTGACCGGAGGCGGCGGTGGCCACCGGGACCGGACCAAGGCCGTGCATGCCGAGCAGGCCCAGCAACAGAGCGCTGACGAGCAGCCCGGTGAACCGCAACCTCGGTTGCGGCCCGGCAAGCTGTCCGAAGCACGTCACGACACCATCGTAAGCACGGGCCCTTCACTCCCCCTCACCCCAGGGGTGACGACAGGCGTCCTAGGATTCCCGTGTATACGTCGAATACTTCGAATACGTCGGCGGGCGAAAGGACATGAGATGGCTGAGGCGTTGGTGCTGGGCGGCGGCGGTGTCGCCGGGATCGCCTGGATGACCGGGCTGCTGGCGGGACTTGCCGATGCGGGTCAGGACGTTGCGGGGGCCGAGGTGATCGTGGGGACGTCTGCGGGCTCGACCGTCGCCGCGCAGCTGGGGAGCGGGCTGAGCCTGGAGGAGCTGTACGCCCGGCAGGTCGAGCCCGAGCGGCAGGCCGCCGAGATTCCGGCCGATGTGGACCTGGAGAGCTTCGGTGCGCAGCTGTTCGCCCTGCTGGAAAGTGCCTCCAGCCTCCCGGACATGAGGCGCGCGGTGGGCAGGTTCGCGCTCGACGCCGAGACCGTTTCGGAGTCGGCGCGGCGTGCGGTGATCGAGTCGCGGCTGCCGTCGCACGAATGGCCGGCTCGTACGCTGAGGATCGTCGCGGTCGACGCCGAGACCGGGGAGCCGCAGGTGTTCGACAGTTCCTCGGGCGTGCGCCTGGTGGACGCCGTGGCGGCGAGCTGCGCCGTGCCGGGTATCTGGCCGCCCGCGACGGTCCACGGGCGGCGGTACATCGACGGAGGCATCCGCTCCAACGAGAACGCCGACTATGCCGCGGGTGCGACGCAGGTGCTCGTCATCGCGCCCCTTGGGACCGCCCAACTGTTCCCGAGCGAGAAGCCGCTGGCCAAGGCCATCGAGGAGCTGCGGGCAGCTGGCGCGGGAGTCGCGATGATCGAGCCGGACGAGGCGTCGCGGACCGCGATCGGCGCCAACCCGCTGGACCCGTCCACCCGCACGCCCGCCGCCGAGGCGGGCCGCGCACAGGGCCGCCTGCTGAAGATCGAGTGGAGCAGTCCGGTCTGAGGAGGAAAAGGCCTCAAGACCGGACACCGTCCGTCCACTCCACCGGCCCCCGAATTCACGCTGCCCGCCCCCGCCCCGCGCCCGCCCGGTCACAGCGACCGGGCGATGAGCTCCTTCATGACCTCGTTCGCCCCGGCGAGCACCCGCAGCACGCGGTTGTTGGCGTACATGTGGGCGATGGGGTACTCCAGGCAGTAGCCGTAGCCGCCGAAGAGCTGTTGACAGCGGTCGACGACCTCGCCGGTCCTGTCGGTGATCCAGTACTTGGCCATGGAGGCGGTGGCGGCGTCGAGTTCGCCGCGGAGGTGGCGTTCGATGCAGTCGTCGAGAAAGGTCCCGTTGACGCGCGCGATGGTGGCGCACTCGGCGAGTTCGAAGCGGGTGTTCTGCATGCTGAACAGCGGTTTGCCGAAGGCCTCGCGCTGTTTGGTGTAGTCGAGGGTGACGGCGACGGCCGCCTCGGTGACCGCCTGGGCGATGACTGCGGTGATCAGGCGTTCCTGCGGCAACTGCTCCATCAACTGGTAGAAGCCGAGGCCCTCCTGGCCGCCGAGGACGTTGCCGACGGGGACGCGCAGTTCGTCGAAGAACAACTCGCTGGTGTCCTGGCCCTTTTGGCCGACCTTCTTGATGATGCGTCCGCGGGTGAAGCCCGGGGTGTTGTCGTCGACTTCGGCGACGAGCAGCGATATACCGGCGGCGCCCTTGGAGGTGTCCGTCTTGGCCGCGATGATGATCAGGTCGCACAGATGGCCGTTGGAGATGAAGGTCTTGCTGCCGGAGACGAGGTACTCGTCGCCGACCCGCTCCGCACGCGTGGCGATCGACTGGAGGTCCGAGCCGGCGCCGGGTTCGGTCATGGCGATCGATCCGACCCACTCACCACTGCACATCCTGCGCAGCCAGGACCCCTTCTGTTCCTCGGTGGCGTACGCGAGCAGGTAGTGCGCGACGATGCCCTCGCTCACGGCGAAGCCCATGCTGTCCGCGCCGCTGCGGATCTGTTCCTGGATCAGAACGGCCAGGTTGGCGAAGGTGCCGCCGCCACCGCCGTACTCCTCCGGGATGGTCATGCCCAGCAGGCCCAACTCGCCCGCGCGGGCGTAGAGCGCCTTGTCCGGGTGGCCCTGCTGGGCGTGCTTCTCCTCGTTGGGCGCGACCTCCTTCTCGAAGTAGGTACGGGCGAGAGCGCGCACCGCTTCGAGTTCGTCGTCGCTCCAGCGGGGTCGGGTGGCGGGCATCAGTTCATCTCCGGGGTGTCGGTACCGGTGCGGGAGCGCCAGGGCAGAAAGTCCGGCTGGTCGCTGCCGGTCAGGCCCTTGAAGGCAGGGGGACGCCGTTCCAGGAACGAGACGACTCCTTCCACCGCGTCGGCGCTGTGCGCACAGCTGGCGATGAGCCGCGAGTCGAGGTCGAAGGCGGGTTCGGGCGAGTCGAGGGCGCTCATGCGGTAGAGGGCCTGCCTGATGACGGCGACCGAGACGGGCGCGGTCTTCTCGACGAGTTCACGGGCAAGCTCGTACGCCTTGTCCAGTACGTCGGCCGAGGGGTGGACGGCGCTGACCAGTCCGGCCCTCAGCGCCTCACGGGCGGGGATCAGCCGACCGCTGACCATCCAGTCCAGTGCGCGTCCCATGCCCACCAGTCGGGGCAGGAACCAGGTGGAGCCGCCTTCGGGATAGATGCCGCGGCGGGAGAAGACGAAGCCGAACCTGCTGTCGTCGGCGGCGAGGCGGTAGTCGGCCGGCAGGATCATGGTCGCGCCTACCCCGACCGCGGCACCGCGCACGGCGGCGATGACCGGCTTGTCGCTGCGATACAACTCACGGGTGACCCGGGTGGCGGGTTCGGTCCACACCGGAGCCGGCGATGACTCGTCGGACTCGGTGACGCCGAGGCCGCCGCCGCTCAGATCCGCTCCGACGCAGAAGTCGTCGCCCGCGCCGGTGAGCACGATGACGCGTACCTCGTCATCGGTGTTGGCGGTCTGCAATGCGTGAGCTATCTCGTCGGCCATCCGGATCGTGTAGCCGTTGCGGGACTCGGGCCGGTTCAACAGCACCGTCGCGATGCGCCCGCTCACCTCGTAGCCGATCTGCGTGTACTCCATTGTGCTCCTCCGCAGGGCTGATGATGCCCAGCATGGCGATTTTATTGGCGCAGTGTCAATAGAGCTGAGTGACAACTGCCCGGGACGCCTGCCGTCCGACATGACCGCTGGGGGCAGCGGCTACCGGGTGGCCCTACGGGAGGCGCACAGCGCAGGGAACGTCACGTTGAGCAGATGCAGCAAGGTATCCGTCAGCAGAACATGCAGGTCACTGCGGCTGAAAGCACCCCGCACGAGCCACTCCCTTGAGGCCGCCCGCATCATGCTGCCGAAGGACCGGATGGCCGCCCTGAGCTCAGCGACGCACTCGTCGGCCTCCGTGAGCCGCGCCGCCTGGATCACCCACTCGGTGGCGATCTCGTCGCCCTGGAAGAGGATCTCGTCGATCTCCGGGTCCCGGCCCGCGGCCTCGCTCCCGATGGCCGTGAGCCACATCGAGGCATTGCGTTCGACCAGGTCGAGCCAGCGGTCGATGAGCACGGTGACGCGCCGCTCGACCGTGGAGTTGGGCAGGTCGTCGGCGATGGGAGAGGGCGCGGTCACCAGCTGGCGTACGACGGCGAGGTACAGGCCCCGCTTGCCCCCGAAGTAGTGGTTGATCAACCCTCGCGCGACCCCGGCCTCGCGGGCGATGTCGGTATTGGCGACCGCCTCGTAGGGATACTCGCCGAACAGGGCACGGGCCACCTTCATGATCTGGGCCCTGCGCTGGTCCGGCTCCAGTCGCTGTCTCACCCGTGGCTCGACGCTCATGTCAGTCCTCACTGCCTGGGGTGTCAACAAGGCGGGTTCCCTGCGCTGCAGGTCAGTGTAGATCGGCCACCCCGGACCGCTTTGTTGCCGTTACGTCAATAGCTGTGTTCGGTTTCTTCCGCCCGGCCTCGGTCCGGCAGCAGGACGGTGAGCATGAGCGGGTACAGGTCGTCGGCGAGGTACGGACGGGCCATGAAGCGTTTGGTCTGCGCGATGTCGTTGACCAGTGCGAAGGCGGCGTGGACGCGGATGCGGGTCTCCTCGGCCGACCGCTCGGGGGCGACCGCTGCGACCAGATCGACCCAGTACTGGGTGTACGCCTGCTGGAACCGGCGTACCTCCGCGCGGTCCCGGCCCGGCAGGTTGTGGCCCTCCCGGAAGTAGGCGGCGACCAGATCCCGGTGCCCGGTCACCGTGTCGACGTACGACCTGGCGAGCAGGCCGAGAGTGGCGCCGGCTTCCAGTTCGGCTCTCTGCGCCTGGAACACGGCCTGCCGCAGGTGCTCGCCGATGCGGTTCGCGACCGTCTGGAGCAGCTCCATCTTGCCGCCGAAGTGGCTGTAGATGCTGGGGCCCGCGATCCCGGCCGCGGCGCCGATCTCCTCCATGGTGACGGCATGGTAGCCGCGGTCCCAGAACAACCCCGCGGCCACGGCGAGGAGTTGTTCCCTGCGGGAGTCGAGCAGGGCGGCTCTGGGCTGTGACGCCGGTGACCGGCCGCCGTGTTCTCGCGCTGCGGGCATGCCGGCCGCGAGGACGTCCAGCGCGATGGCCGTCAGCAGGTGTTCCAGCGCGGTCTGCGGCAGCCGTACGCGGTGGTCGGAGATGCTGCCGAACACACTGAGGGCGGACCACGTCAGCAGTTCGGCGTCGCCCTGGTTCAGCTCCGGTCGCCGTTCACCGAGTGCCGCCGCCAGGGGGATCGTCGCCCGCGCCGCGGCCTTGGCGACCTCCTCCCCGTCCGCCGCCGCGAGATGCCGGCCCTCGCGCCGCCACAGGACGCCGAACTCCGGGTGGCCGACGACGAAGGCCGCCAGTTCCGCCTGGGCTGCCGCCAGGCCCTCCGCCGGAGAGACGCCCTCGCGTGCGGTGGTGTCGCCGAGATGCCGCTCCACGATGTCCGCCGCCTGCGCGAGCCCTCCGCACACCAGGTGCGCCAGGATCGCCTGCTTGTTCTTGAAGTGCCGGTAGATGGCGGGGCCGCTGATGCCGGCCGCCGCGGCGATGTCGTTGACCGACACGTTGTGGAACCCCTGCTGCGCGAACATCCCGGCGGCGATCAGCGCCAGCTGGTCGCGTCGGGACGGCCGCTCCGGGGCGGCGGTCCGGGTGCGCTGGCGAGGTGCGGGCGTCGGCATGCGATAGATCCTCTCACCGTGCAGCGTTAACAGGAATTAAGCACGTGTGGGCTTCACAGAACCCTTGACAGCAGGAACTATCTTCAATCAAGTTAATGAGCATTAGGTTGCCTCGATCGAGTGGCGACACAGCGGGACGGCAGCCGGACGACGGCGGGCCCGCAGAGAGAGGACCGTCTCCCTTGACCACTGAAGCCTTTGTCTACGACGCGCTCCGCACCCCCCGGGGCCGGGGCAGGAAGACCGGCTCACTGCACGGGATCAAGCCCGTGTCGCTCGTCGTCGGCCTGATCGACGAGATGCGGGAGCGCAATCCCTCCCTGGATCCGCAGCTGATCGAGGACGTCGTCCTCGGTGTCGTCAGTCCGGTCGGCGACCAGGGCTGCGACATCGCCAAGACGGCTGCCCTCGCGGCGGGGCTGCCCGACACCACGGCGGGCCTCCAGGTCAACCGGTTCTGCGCGTCCGGCCTGGAAGCCGTCAACCTCGCGGCGCAGAAGGTGCGTTCGGGCTCCGAGGACCTGGTGCTGGCCGGCGGTGTCGAGTCCATGTCCCGGGTGCCCCTGGGCTCCGACGGCGGCGCGTGGCCGCTGGACCCGGCGACCTCGTACGACACCTACTTCGTCCCCCAGGGCGTCAGCGCCGACCTGATCGCGACCATCGAGGGCTTCTCCCGCGAGGACGTGGACCGCTATGCGCTGCGGTCGCAGGCGCGCGCCTCGGCGGCACGGGAGGCCGGGTACTTCAAGGACTCGATCGTGCCGGTGCGGGACCAGAACGGTCTGACGGTCCTGGACCACGACGAGTTCGTGCGGCCCGACACCACGCTGGAAGGCCTTGCCGCGCTCACGCCGTCGTTCGAGGTGATGGGCGAGGCCGGCGGCTTCGACGCGGTGGCGCTGCAGAAGTACCACTGGGTCGAGAAGATCAACCACGTCCACCACGCCGGCAATTCCTCCGGCATCGTCGACGGCGCCGCGCTGCTGCTCGTCGGCAGCGAAGAGGCCGGCCGGCAGGCGGGCCTCACCCCCCGTGCCCGCATCGTGGCCACCGCGCTCTCCGGCGCGGACTCGACGATCATGCTCACCGGCCCCGTGCCCGCCACCCGCAAGGTGCTGGCCAAGGCCGGTCTGACCGTCGACGACATCGACCTGTTCGAGGTCAACGAGGCCTTCGCCGCCGTGGTCCTGCGCTTCGCCAAGGACCTGGACGTCCCGCTGGACAAGATCAACGTCAACGGCGGTGCGATCGCCCTCGGCCATCCGCTTGGCGCGACCGGGGCCATGATCGTCGGCACGGTGATCGACGAGCTGGAGCGGCGCGGTCAGCGCTACGGACTGTGCACCCTGTGCGTCGGCGGCGGCATGGGCATCGCCACCGTCATCGAGCGGCTCTGACCCCACGACCGCGACCGCGACTGCGACTGCGACTGCGACCACCGAACGGCTCCGACCCCGCGCCCCGACCGCGAACACCGAACCGCTCCCCGCGCCCGACGGCGACCGCGACGCGACCACCGAACCGCTC
>NZ_JBHXMF010000041.1:0-84721 GCF_042721055.1 Streptomyces sp. NPDC058470 | reverse complement strand
CCCAATCAGGGTGCGCCCCACCGGCGTTTCATGGCGCGGCGGCTGTCTACCAGGCCGTGGTGCCGGCCTTGTTCTCCGAGGGGAACAGGATCCACAGCGCTATGTAGAGCAGGAACTGCGGGCCAGGAAGCAGGCACGACAGGACGAAGATCACGCGCATCGTGGTCGCGGAGGTGCCGAAGCGCTTTGCCAGCGCTGCGCACACTCCGCCGATCATGCGGCCGTTGGTCGGGCGGGCAATGGCGCTCATCGGGGCTCCTTCGCGAACCGTGGGTCGGGCGACTTGTTCGCCGTGACGGCTGTGGCTGTGTCTCTGTGGCTGTGTCTCTGTGGCTGTGTCGCTGTGTCTCTGTGTCGCGGTGTCTCTGTGACTGGCGACTCGGCGACTCTGTGCCTTCAAAGCTACGGAGACGAAGCGGGCGAAGCGTCGCTCTACGGTGCGATCCCGACCCTGGGAATCGTCGGGGTCCGACCCTGAGCCGTGTCCTCCCGCCGGAGGGCTGCGCGGCGCCGCCTCTCCGCCCGGCGGCGGAGCCCGGACCGGGCGGCGGGCACGATCGCGAGGTGCGCCAGGGCGACGCCGACCGTGTTCAGCAGCAGGGAGTCGACGTCCACCACCTGACCGGGGACGCCGGTCTGCAGGAGTTCGATGCCCAGCGAGAGCAGGGCACCGGCGGCGACCGTACGGACGAGGGAGCCGAGCGGGGACACGGTGAGTTTGCCGCCCGCGGTCGGGAGCAGGACGCCCAGCGGGGCCAGCAGGATCAGGCCCTCGCCGATGCGACGGGCCGCTTCCCGGGGGCCCAGTGCGAGATCCGCCCTGATTCCGGCGAAGGGCCGCAGGTTCGCGGCGCTCACCCAGGGGACGTCCAGGGGGCGCAGGGTGATCCAGGCGACGAGGGCGAGGTGCGCGAGGAGGAGGACACCTCCTGCCACACGGATGCGGATCGCGGCACTGCCGCCGCCTGAGCCTTCACGCTGCACGTTGGCCAAGACGCGGGGTTCGGCGCGATCGGTTCCGGGTTGGCGGGGAGGTTGGGGCTGAGGCATACGCCACACGTGCGACCGCGGCGGGTTTTCGTCCCCTCCGTTCTTGCTCGGCGCCTCGGTCCCTGCCTGTGCCCTCCGCCCGTGCCCTGCTGCGTCTCCGTCCCTGCCCGCCTCCCGGTCTCGGCTTCGCTCGACCGGGGGATCCCTGTCCGCTCCTGGGGGCCGCCGCCCCCAGACCCCTGCCGGGGGCCTGAACGGCCTTGCCCGCAAACGGGGTGAGGTGGGGGATTCAGCCCATGGCCGCGACGATCGTGTGCGCGGCCGCTGCCGCTTGGGCCGCTATGCCCGCAATGCTCGACGTGATGAACGGACCGCCCCCGGCGAGGTCTCCCACCACGTGCAGGCGCGGGTTGGCCGGAACCAGCCCACCGGCTGGGTGCAGCTCGGCGGAGCCGTCGGCCAGCAGGGCCGTGACCAACGGTCCGGCTGCACCGGGGATTGCCCGCGGCGGCGGATTCACGGCGTTGACGACGACGTCAAAAGTGCGTTCTCCGTCGTCGCCGTACACCCGGAACGCCCCGTCCGCCGCCTCGATCTTGCGGACGCCCGCAGTCAACGCGAGCTGCCCGGACTCCAACAGCCGCGTCATGATGGCGGCGTTCACCGGAACCATCGGTGAAGCCACGCTCGTCGCCATGCGGAAGTGACGCCGCAGCCGCCCGCGGTCGGGCTCGGACAGCAGCCGCCACGCGTACGGACCAACGCTGTGCGCTGTCTGCTGGAGGACCCGGCGGCCGATCCTGGGGTCGTCGACAGCCGACAGCTGCGCCCGCAGGCGCCGAACCGGCTCTTCGGTCCCGGCCGCCAGCAGTTCCGCCACGAACTCTTCGAAGTCCTCACCCTTCTCCGCCAGTTCGGCGCGCAGCAGCCCGATGAGATCCTTGAGGGTGACGGCACCGTGCTCCTGGTGCAGCGCTGCCACCCGCTCGGTGGTCAGGTGCTGCGGCTGGTGGTCGACCGGGCGCTGCCAGACGTGGGGCAGCACACCACTGCGGGACAGCAGCGTGATCGGCCCGGAGTGTCCGCGTGCGGCGAGCGACACGACGACGTCGACCGCGGTCAGGCCGCTCCCGATGACCGCGATGCTGCTGCCGGGCGGGACCCGGTCCAGTGTGCGCGCCAGCGGGTACGGGTCGCCCACGAAAGCGGCGGCGCCGTCGAGACCGTAGTGGTCCTGCGGCGTTCCCCCGCCCACGCACAGGGCCAGCTGGTCGGCCTCGTGCCCGCGTCCGTCCTCGGTGCGGAGCGACCAGTTGGCCCCGGACCGAGCCGCCCCGGTGACGCGGGCGGTGACGATACGCACCCGCCAGCCCCCTCTGCGCAGGATGGACAGCGCCGTCTCGGCGCTGTGCGCCAGGTACTCGCCGTAGAGCGCGCGCGGAACGAGCGGCCGGCCCAGCCGTTCGTCGAGGTGGGCGGCGCCACGTGTGCCCAGCCACGCCGCGTAGTGCCCGAAGTCCAGGTGGCGGATCGACATGATCGCCGGTGGCGTGTTGACCAGCACCGTGTCCAGGTCCGGGCCATACGGGCGGCCCCGCCAAAGATGCGGGGACGGCTCGAACACCGTGATGGTCCCAGGCTCGTGGGCGATGGCTGCCAGCGTGTCCAGCAGGCCGACCGCGGCAGCACCCGCTCCGACGATTGCGATGTCCATATTCTTCGTTCTTCCCTTCACGTTGCGGGCCGTCGCCTCCCGGCGCATCGGCCTCTTCGAGCCTCGCCGCCGCCGGTGCCGGGCCCCATCCCCCGCGAGCGGTGACCGACCGGGAATGACCCCCTCAAACGGGGGGTTGGTCCAGGACACGAGGGCGGGCAGGCTGGCCTGCATCCAGACCACGGGGGGTCTTCCATGTCCGATGCGCGCCGCTATGCCGAGGTGCTGTCACGTCACGCCAAGGTGCTGTCGGGCGCGGAGCGGGCCACCGACACACGCGACCTCTTCAGCCGGACGTCCGCCAAGCTGCGCCGGCTCCTGCCGTTCGACTCCGCCGTATGGGCGGCCACCGACCCGGAGACGGGTCTCATCACCGCGCCGATGCTGGTGGAGAACCTCGGTTCCGGCGATGGCTGCGCCGCGTACTGGGAAAGCGAACTCCTGGAGGAGAACGTCCTCCCGTTTCGAGACCTCGCCCGCGCCGCCGTCCCGGTGGCCGGCCTGCGTGCGGCCACCGGCAACCTGCCCGCACGCAGCGCGCGCTTCCGCCGGCTGCTCAGGAGCCAGGGCGTGGACGACGAACTACGGGCCGTGCTGCGGGTCGGTGACCGGCCGTGGGCCGTGGTGAGCCTGTTCCGGAGGGGTGCCGGTGCCCCGTTCGGCCCGGCCGAGATCACGCTGCTCGCCGGTCTGTCCGGTCCGCTGGCCTCGCGGGTGCGCCGGTTCGCCCGCTCGTCCGCGGTAGGCGCCACATCGGACGCGCCCGCGCCAGGACTGGTGCTCTTCGATCCCTCCGGCGAGCCGACGTCGATCAACGAGGAGGCGCGGCAGCACCTCTCGCGGCTCCCCGAAGGCCCCTCCATCCCCTCGCAGTTGGGCTTGAGGCTGCCGATCTGGGTGGTCGCCACCGTGTTGCAGGCCCGGGCGATCGCCCGGGGCCGCGACCGGGCAGGCAGCGCGAGGACCCGCATCCGAACCGTTGACGGCCGCTGGTTGACCTGCCACGCCTCCTGTCTCAGCGGCCCCGCCGGGCAACCCGGCCCCGTGGCACTCGTCATCGAGCCGGCGGCCGCCGCCGACCGGGCGGTCCTCATCGCCGAGGCGTACGGCCTGACGCCGCGCGAGCTGGAGATCACCCAGCTCATCACGCGTGGGCTGCCCACCACCGAGATCGCCGCGGCGCTGTTCATCTCCCCGCACACCGTGCGCGACCACGTCAAGGCCGTCTTCGGCAAGACGGAGGTCTCCAGCCGAGGCGAGCTCGTCGCGCGGCTGTTCGCCGAGCATTACCGGCCCGGGGGAGTGTCCCGCGAGCCTTCCGCCAGGAGCCTCTAGGAGTCGGCGCTCGTCGAAGGAGGCGTCTCCGTGCCCGGGCTCGCGCGGACCTCCGGTGTGCATTCGTAGCGGTTGAGGGGGTCGCTGCCCGGGCCGCCGAGGATGACCGAGCCGTCGTCCTGGGCCGCGGCGGAGTTGGCGAAGGTGCAGACGATCTGGGCGAGGGAGAAGCGGGTGAGGTCGTCCGGCGGGGTGCTCAGGCGGAGGGTGTCCTCGGGGTCCTTGTCGTGGGGACCGCTCACCGTCATGCCGCCGCGTACGTCCGTGGCGTAGCCGGCCAGCAACTCGGCCGTGGACGGGGTCTCGGCGAGTTCGTCGAGCAGCCCCTGGGCGACCAGGACGCGCCGCGCCCCCTCCGCCGTGCCGGCGGGGATGCTGACGGACCGGTCGACCGGGACGAGCTGCGCGGAGCAGAGCAGGAAGACCTGGACCGGGACGCCCCCGGAGGTCTGCGTGGAGATGTCGCCGGACAGGGCACACGGGGCCCGCGAGGGCGCGGGGCCGAAGTCCGTGGGGACCTGGGTGGAGCGGATGCCGCAGCCCGTGAGCAGCGCGGCCAGCAGACCGAGGACCGCCCAGGGGCGGACGGACCGGCGTCGTAGGGTCGTCATCCGGCGCTCGCCTCCGTGCCGTTCCCGTGCTCGTCCTCGTCGCGCGGGTCGTCGGCGAGCAGCACCGGCGCGTCCTGCGGGAGGCGGAGCGTGAAGACCGCGCCGCCCTTGGTCGAGTTCGCCGCGGTGATGTCGCCGCCGTGGATGTGCGCGTTCTCCAGGGCGATGGAAAGGCCAAGGCCGCTGCCCTCCGAGCGGGGGCGGGACGCGCTCGCCTTGTAGAAGCGGTCGAAGACGTGCGGGAGTACGTCCTCGGGGATGCCCGGACCGTGGTCCTGGACCTCGATCAGCAGGGCGTCGGCCTCCTTGCGCACCGAGACCCGAACCGGCGAACCGCCGTGCTTGAGCGCGTTGCCGATCAGGTTCGCCAGGATCACGTCCAGGCGGCGCGGGTCCAGGCGCACCATGACGCCGCGCTCGGCGTCCAGGTCCACCGCGTCCAGCCAGGCGCGTGCGTCCATGCACGCGGTGATCTGGTCGGCGATGTCCACGTCGTCCAGGACCAGCCGGGCGGTGCCCGCGTCGAAGCGGGTGACCTCCATCAGGTTCTCGACGAGGTCGTTCAGCCGTCGGGTCTCGCTGACGACGAGCCGTACGGCCGGTTCGATCATCGGGTCGACGCTGCCGGTCTCCGCGTCCAGTTCCTCTTCAAGGATCTCCGTCACGGCGGTGATCGCGGTGAGCGGCGTACGGAGTTCGTGGGACATGTCCGCCACGAAACGACGGGAGGCCTCGTCACGGGCGCTCATGTCGGCGACGCGCTTCTCCAGGGCCTGCGCCGTGTGGTTGAACGTGCGGGAGAGATCGGCGAGTTCGTCCGTGCCGGAGACCCGCAGACGCGTGTCGAGCTTGCCCTCGCCCAGGCGGCGGGCCGCGATGCCCAGGCGGTGGACCGGCTTGAGGACCGTCGTCGCGGCGGCCTGGGCCAGCAGCGCCGAGCCGATCAGGGCCAGCCCCGTCGCGATACCCAGGGACCAGGCCAGCGAGTTGAGATCCTTCGCCTCGGGTTCGAGCGACTTGAGCATGTAGCCCGTCGTGGTGCCGCCGATCACCTTCGCGCCGCCCACGAGATACGGCTTGTCGTCCTCGGAGACGCGCTGCCAGTACAGGTGGTACGCCGACTTGTTGTTCGAGGAGAGCGGCTGCTCCCTGTTCACCGCCTTCTGGAGCGACTTGGGTACGTCCTCCAGGGTGAAGGTGTCCAGCGCGGAGTTGCCGATGATCTGCTTGCCGTCCGTGGCCTCGGCCACCAGGAGCACGCTGAAGCGCTGGCTGCTGGCCGACATCTGCCCCGCCGTACGCTGGAGTTCGGCCTGCGCCGGGTTCACCGGCAGCGTGCTCGCGCGGTTGGTCATCTCCTGCTGGAAGTCGCGCAGCACCGCGTCCTGCGTACGCGTCAGGACGGCCTCGCGGTTGAGCCAGTACGCGATGCCCGACGCCGACACGGCGGCCGTGAGCGCGACGAGTCCGAACACCACCACCAGCCGCAGTCGCAGACTGGTGAAGCGCAGGCCGGACAGGATCGCCTTGCGCGCCGCGGCCCAGCCGCGGAGCTTGTCCTGCGGTTTGGTCACTGAGGATTGTCCAGCCGGTAGCCGACTCCCCGGACGGTACGGATGAGCGTGGGGGAGGAGGGCACGTCCTCGACCTTGGCGCGCAGCCGCTGCACGCACGCGTCGACGAGACGTGAGTCGCCGAGGTAGTCGTGCTCCCAGACCAGCCGCAGCAACTGCTGGCGGGACAGCGCCTGTCCGGGCCTGCGGCTCAGCTCCAGGAGCAGCCGCAGCTCGGTGGGCGTCAGCTGCAGATCCTCGCCGTTCTTGGTGACCGTCATGGCGGCACGGTCGATGACCAGGGAGCCGAAGGACGCCGAGTCGTTCGCCTCGCGCTCACCGCGCCGCAGGACGGCACGGATCCGGGCGTCGAGCACCCGGCCCTGCACGGGCTTGACGACATAGTCGTCGGCGCCGGACTCCAGACCCACCACGACGTCGATGTCGTCGCTGCGCGCGGTCAGCAGGATGATCGGCAGCTGGTCGGTGCGCCGGATGCGCCGGCACACCTCGAATCCGTCGATGCCCGGGAGCATCACGTCCAGCACGATCAGGTCCGGCCGCTGCTCACGCAGCAGCTTCAGACCGTCCTCGCCGGTGGCAGCGGTGGCCACACGGTGCCCCTGGCGCGTCAGCGACAGCTCCAGGGCCGTGCGAATGGCGTCGTCGTCTTCGATCAGCAACAGGGAAGGCACGGACGTCATTCTGGCCCATCGAACGGTCGTGTATCGACCGTTGGAGCTCTCCCATCCATCTCCCGCACACAGGGAGCCCCCAGCCGGGCCCCGAATCGGTCATCTGCGGAGCGCTACCGCTCTTGTCTGTGATCGTGCTGTGCCCCCGCCGTGACGCGCCTGCGGGCGGCCCCTGTGACAGGTCTGTGACAGTCGGCGGACACCGTCATGAAGTGGCCCGGGCAAGCTTTTCCACATCAGCAAGGCAGCACGGCAGCACGGCAGAACGAACCGAAGAACCGGGACTCCACGACGGGGGGCGCGAGATGAACACGCTGCACAGCACCAGCACTAGCGCAGTTGTCACGCGTCTGCACGACGTCACTGTCACCCGGAACATGGAGAAGTCCGGTGCCGTGAGCGGGCGGGGGTGCGGTCGCGGCACCGGGCGTCAGCACACCGGGTCGTACATGACGGTGGTTGACGCGGGGGGACAGGCTCACGGGGGAGCCGCGTACGGGGAGGCCACGGGGGAGCGGCGCTCGGTGTCGGAGGCGGAATTCACCGCCTACGTCCAGGAGCGCCGCGCCTCCCTCTACGCAACCGCCTATCACCTGACCGGTGACCGCTTCGAGGCCGAGGACCTGCTGCAGAGCGCGCTGTTCTCGACGTACCGGGCATGGGACCGGATCAGTGACAAGGCCGCGGTCGGGGGCTACCTCCGCCGCACCATGACCAATCTGCACATCAGCGCGTGGCGCCGCCGCAAGCTGAACGAGTACCCGACCGAGGAACTGCCGGAGACCGCCGGTGACACGGACGCGATGCGCGGCACCGAGCTGCGCGCCGTGCTGTGGCAGGCGCTCGCCCGGCTGCCCGAACTCCAGCGCACCATGCTGGTCCTTCGTTACTACGAGGGCCGCACGGACCCGGAGATCGCGGAGATCCTCGACATCAGTGTCGGCACGGTGAAGTCCAGCATCTGGCGGTCGCTCCGCCGGATGCGTGAGGACGAGGTCCTCAGCTTCGGACGTGACGAGGAGGAGTCCTTCGGGGAGCTTGTCGCCTGAAGGTCTGGGGGGAAGCAAGGAAAAGGTAGGAAGGTAAGAGGGGGTAGTACGGGGGAGCGGTTCCGGGGGGAACCAATGGGGGCGGGGAAACCACGGGGTCGGGGGACCACGTGGTAGCACGGGGGAAACGAGAAAGGTCCAGGCGGACTGGGGGGTCCGCCTGGGCCTCTTTTCGTGTGTCTTCTGCTTCGGTGCGGTCTACGCCGTCGCCGGGCGCGGGGTCGTGCAGCGGCCGGCTGCCGCCGCGGTCAGCCGGCCCAGAGCCTCGCCCTTGTCGCAGGGGTACGCGCCCAGGGCGGTCTGGCGGGCCACGATGGAGCGCTCGGCGCGCATCAGACGCCAGCCGCGACGCAGCAGGAAGGGCACCGACTTGCGGCCTTCCCGCAGATCCCGCAGGAAGCGGCGGCGGAACGTCGTCACCGGGCCGCGCGACAGACACAGCGCGTCGGCCAGCACACCCAGCTCCTGGCAGCGTCCGACGATCTCGGCGGCGAAGACACCCTCCGCGATGAACAACGGAGCCCGCTCGATGTGCAGCGCCTCCGTGCCGGTACGGGCGCTCAGCGAGATGTCGTACACGGGAATGGTCGTACGACCCGTGCGGCACAGTTCCTCGATCGCGGTGACCGCGGCGCTCGCGTCCCAGGACAGCGGGTGGTCCCAGTCGATGTCCGCACTGCCCTCCACCTGGGGCAGCGTCGGATCCGTGCCCTCCTTGTAGAAGTCGTCGAGGCGGAGCACGGGGAGGCCGGAGTCGGCCGCGAGAAGGGACTTTCCAGAGCCGGAGGGGCCGCAGAGCAGCACCACACGGGTGGGTATCGGGGGATGGGAACCCAATTCTCCGTACCTTCTGTGACTCGACCTGGCCTCGCCGCCTGCCGGCAACGTCCTGGACATTATCCCTGCCCCGGGACGCCTGCTCCGGCCGGGTGTGGCGAGGCGTCGGTCACGAAACGGACGGTCGGACGAGGAGGCCAGGGCGCCAGCAGTGGCTTGCCGGTGGGGGCGCGGCTCTCCAGGAGACCTGTGGGCCTCGGCGGCCTCGCCCAGTGGGAGGGACGCGTGGATGTGGGGCGTACATGTGCTCCTCCATGGTCGGCCGGGTCGGGAACAACGAGCCGCCGCCGCGCGGCAGTTCGACGTCCAGCGGCGGCACCGCGATGCTGGACGGGCCGCTGGACGGGCCGCTGGACGGGCCGCGCCGCGCGAGCGCGCTCGGCGGCCGAGGCTGCGCGACTTCGGACCGGGGCCCGGGGTCATCTCACGCTGTGTTCACACCGACGCAGCGGACTGTGTGCCCGAGCGCTCAAGGTGTGGCGCCGACATGTGTGGTGGGTTGGTGCTGATATGCGCGGTGGATTGGCGCTGATATGCCTGTTGGGCCGCACAGGCGAATCCCCTGCCCCAACCGCCCGTGGAAGCAGTCGGGTCAACTACTCTGCGTGCAAATACAGTTGCTCTCCGCTCCCGAAGAGGAAACCTGATGGTGCGACACGCAGCCCAGCAGACCAATCTGGCCCGCACGACCGCGCGCATCGCCGCCGCGGTCGGCGTGGTCGCTGCCGGTGTGGCCGGCGCCGCCCCGGCCGTCGCGAACACGGACCCCGTCGTGGACGTCGTGCGCACCCGGCCCACCTCCCTCGGCGAGATCGACCCGCAGGCGGGCCTGGCAGCCCTGACCGGCACGGTGCGATACGTCACCGGCCCCGTCGAGGCCCTGAAGCCCAACCCGCTGGCGGGCACCGGGGTCGACCCTCTCGACAACGGGGTCGCCACCCAGCTCGCCGACTTCAAGCCGCTGTCCTCGCAGGCCCTGACGGGGCCGCTTGCGCAGGCGCCGTCGGTGGGCAGCATCCCGGTGCTCGGGCAGGCCGCGGGGCTGCTGCGCTGAACGGGAAGAGAGCCGCGCTTCCCCTGGACGGAGGGGAGGCGCGGCTCTCTCGTGAACGGGACCCCGGGGACACGGATCGGGGTCCCGAGTCGGCAGAGGGCGCCGAGATTCTCGTACGCCCTCGCTTGCTCTAGTAGGACGATCCGGAGGCGCCCAGTGCGCCCGTCGGGTGCCAGACCGTCTTCGTCTCCAGGAAGGCGGTGAGGCGCTCGGTGCCGGGCGTCCGGGAGTAATCCACAGCCTGTGGACGGAGGACCCGCTTCAGGTTGTCCGCCGCAGCGATCTCCAGTTCCTTGGCCAGGCCATCGTCGGCGCCGGCCAGGTCGATCGCGTTGACGTCCTGGTGCGCGGCCAGCGGCGTTGCGATCTCGGCGGTCCTGCCCGAGAGGACGTTGACGACTCCGCCGGGCAGGTCGGAGGTCGCCAGGACCTCGCCCAGTGACAGCGCCGGGAGCGGGGACTTCTCGCTCGCGACCACGATCACCGTGTTGCCGGTCGCGATCACCGGGGCGATCACCGAGACCAGGCCCAGGAACGAGGACTCCTGAGGGGCCAGGACGGCGACCACGCCCGTCGGCTCCGGGGTGGAGAGGTTGAAGTAGGGGCCCGCCACCGGGTTGGCGCCGCCGATCACCTGGGCGATCTTGTCGGTCCAGCCCGCATACCAGACCCAGCGGTCGACGGCCGCGTCCACGACGGCCGCGGCCTTGGACTTCGACAGCCCTTCCGCGTCCGCGACCTCACGGACGAACTGGTCCTTGCGGCCCTCCAGCATCTCCGCGACGCGGTAGAGGATCTGGCCGCGGTTGTACGCCGTCGCGCCGGACCAGCCGCCGAACGCCTTGCGGGCGGCGACGACCGCGTCGCGGGCGTCCTTGCGGGAGGAGAGGGGCGCGTTGGCCAGCCAGTTGGACTTGCCCGCCGCGCCAGCGGCTGATGTCGCTGTGGTCACCTCGTACACCCGGCCGCTCTCGCTGCGGGGGAACTTGCCCCCGACGTACAGCTTGTAGGTCTTGAAGACGCTCAGACGGGTCTGTTCCGACGACTTCTCGGACTTAACGGTCTTCTCAGGCTTCACGGTTGTCTCGGGCTTGTCAGACATCGAGGTACGCCTCCAGGCCGTGGCGACCGCCCTCGCGGCCGAAGCCCGACTCCTTGTAGCCGCCGAACGGCGAGGTGGGGTCGAACTTGTTGAACGTGTTGGACCAGATGACGCCCGCGCGGAGCTTGCCCGCGACCGCGAGGATCCGGGAACCCTTCTCCGTCCAGATGCCGGCGGAGAGGCCGTACTGGGAGTTGTTGGCCTTGGCCACCGCCTCGTCCGGGGTGCGGAAGCTGAGGACGGACAGGACCGGGCCGAAGATCTCGTCGCGGGCGACGGTGTGCGCCTGGGTGACGTTCGTGAAGAGCGTCGGGGCGAACCAGTAGCCGGAGGACGGGAGTTCGCAGGGCGCGGACCAGCGCTCCGCGCCTTCCGCCTCGCCCTGCTCCACGAGCGTGGTGATACGGGACAACTGCTCGGCGGAGTTGATCGCGCCGATGTCCGTGTTCTTGTCCAGGGGGTCGCCGAGGCGGAGAGTCGTGAGGCGGCGCTTGAGGGAGTCCAGCAACTCGTCCTGGATCGACTCCTGTACGAGGAGACGGCTGCCCGCGCAGCAGACCTGGCCCTGGTTGAAGAAGATGCCGGTGACGATGCCCTCGACGGCCTGGTCGATGGGGGCGTCGTCGAAGACGATGTTCGCGCCCTTGCCGCCCAGTTCGAGGGTGACCTTCTTGCGGGTGCCCGCGATCTGGCGGGCGATCGCCTTGCCCACCGCGGTGGAGCCCGTGAAGGCCACCTTGTTCACGTCCGGGTGCTCGACGAGTGCCGCGCCCGTGTCGCCGTACCCCGGAAGGATGTTGACGACTCCCTTCGGCAGGCCCGCCTGGCGGCAGATGTCCGCGAAGAACAGGGCGGACAGGGGGGTCGTCTCGGCGGGCTTGAGGACCACGGTGTTGCCGGTCGCCAGCGCCGGGGCGATCTTCCACGCCAGCATCAGGAGGGGGAAGTTCCAGGGGATGATCTGGCCCGCGACGCCGAGGGGTTGCGGGTTTGCGCCGAAGCCCGCGTGGTCGAGCTTGTCCGCCCAGCCCGCGTAGTAGAAGAAGTGCGCGGCTACGAGGGGGAGGTCGGCGTCCCTCGTCTCCTTGATGGGCTTGCCGTTGTCGAGGGTTTCGAGGACGGCCAGCTCGCGGGAGCGTTCCTGGATGATCCGGGCGATGCGGAAAAGGTACTTGGCGCGCTCCGAGCCGGGCAGCGCCGACCACTTCTCGAACGCCCTGCGGGCCGCCCTGACCGCGCGGTCGACGTCCGCCTCGCCCGCCTGGGCGATCTCGGAGAGGACCTCTTCGGTGGAGGGGGAGACGGTCTTGAAGACCCTGCCGTCGGCGGCTTCCGTGAACTCGCCGTCGATGAACAGGCCGTAGGAGGGGGCGATGTCGACGACCGCGCGGGACTCGGGCGCCGGTGCGTAGTCGAATGCGGGTACGGGTGCGGATGCGGATGGCATGGTGATCAGTCCACCGTCACGTAGTCGGGGCCGGAGTAGCGGCCGGTGGCCAGCTTCTGACGCTGCATCAGCAGGTCGTTCAGGAGCGAGGACGCGCCGAAGCGGAACCAGTGGTTGTCCAGCCAGTCCTCGCCCGCGGTCTCGTTGACCAGGACGAGGAACTTGATCGCGTCCTTGGTCGTACGGATGCCGCCGGCCGGCTTCACGCCGATCTGTACGCCGGTCTGGGCGCGGAAGTCGCGTACGGCTTCCAGCATGAGCAGTGTGTTCGCCGGAGTCGCGTTCACCGCCACCTTGCCGGTGGAGGTCTTGATGAAGTCGGCGCCGGCGAGCATGCCGAGCCAGCTGGCGCGGCGGATGTTGTCGTACGTCGACAGTTCGCCGGTCTCGAAGATGACCTTGAGGCGGGCGTGGGTCCCGCAGGTCTCCTTCACGGCGGTGATCTCGTCGTACACCTTCAGATACCTGCCCGCGAGGAACGCCCCGCGGTCGATGACCATGTCGATCTCGTCGGCGCCCGCGGCGATGGCGTCCCGTACGTCGGCCAGCTTGACGTCGAGGGTGGCGCGGCCTGCGGGGAAGGCTGTGGCGACGGAGGCTACCTTCACGCCGGAGCCGGCGACGGCTTCCTTGGCGGTGGCCACCATGTCGGGATAGACGCAGACCGCGGCCGTGGCGGGGGCCGTACGGTCGGTCGGGTCCGGGCGGACCGCCTTGGCGCCGAGCGCCCGGATCTTGCCCGGGGTGTCCGCGCCTTCCAGCGTCGTCAGGTCGACCATCGAGATGGCGAGGTCGATGGCGTACGCCTTGGCCGTGGTCTTGATGGAACGGGTGCCTAGCGAGGCGGCGCGCGCCTCCAGGCCTACCGCGTCCACGCCGGGGAGCCCGTGGAGGAAGCGGCGCAGCGTGCTGTCTGACGCGGTTACGTCGCCGAGTGCGTGTGCAGCAGCGGGTGCAGTGGTGGGCATGGTCACCAGCCGAGCATATCTACGCGCGTAGCGGCTGTACAGCCCCGGAGGTTCGTCTGACGACGGGTGGCGGGTGCCGGGGTGCCGGGTGACTGCTGCCGGGTGCGGCGGGTGGGTGGGTCGGGGCCGGGGGCCGGTACATCCGCCCGTCGCCGCCGGATCAGGCGTTGGGCAAGGGTGCGGGGGTCCGGTGACGCGGACGTACGCGACGGGCATGTGATGTACCGGCCCCCGGCCCCTTCCGTTGTCTTCCGGGTGCGGGCAGGTTCGGGATCGGGGCCGAACTTGCCCGTCCATGGGTGGGGGGAGTGGGTCGACGGTGTGTGGTGTGAGGTAAGTCATGGCCTGTAGTGCGCGTAGAGCACTTATCTGCTCAGGGGTGTGCATGTAATGGTCATGCACATCGCTGGGCAGGTAATTCGATCGCCGCCCCCTCTTCAGAGGATCTGATGTGCGCAACGGTGTGCGGAACGTGCTGATTTCGGCCGTGACGGCTGCGACCTTGGCCATGACGGGGTGCTCTGCGGCAGGGGCGACGGCGACGCGCGGGGCCGGAACGCCGACCGGGGCGGCCGATGGCGAGGCGGTGGAGGTGGCCGGGGCCGTATCTTCCCCTTCCGCCGCTGTCACCGGGGCCGCCGGTTCGACAGCCACCAGCGCGGGCGCGACGGACATGACCGGCTCGGCAGCGATGGCCCGCGCGTCTGCGGGGGACCAGTCGGCGCAGAAATCGTCGCTGAAGGTGACCTCGTACGACGCGAAGAGCGGGCGGGCCGTGGTTTCGGACGGTGATTCCAAGCCCGCAGCCGTCGTCGTCGGCGACGTCCTGGCCGGCGCGCCGTCGTCGTCGGCGCCCGACGGCCTGCTGGTCAAGGTCACCCAGGTGTTGGGCGAGACGGCCAAGGGCACCGAGGTCGCGACCGAGCCGGCCACGCTTCGTGAACTGCTGGGAAAGAGCAAGGTCGATGAGACGGCGGCGGTGGATCCGTCCTCCGTCACGGTCAAGGCACTGGACGCGGAGGTGACCGTCTCCGGGAAGAAGGGCAGCGGTGCCACCTTCGGCTCGAAAGGGGCGCAGGTGCCGCTGGGGACGATCCGGGTCGACGTCAGCGACTCGGTGGCGACCGCCTCCGGCGCCTCCGCGTCCGCCAAGGCGTCGGTCAAGGGCTACGTGGAGCTGACCCCCGAGGTCGAGTTCGCCTACGACGGCACCACCGCCGGCGCCGACGGTCAGCCGGCCTCCGCGTACATCGGCCTGTCCGGTGACTGGTCCTCGCAGTGGGAACTGGACGGGCAGGCGTCCGCCGCGCAGCAGGGCACCAAGGTTCCGTTCGCCGAACTGCACACCGACGTCGTGATCTACGTCGGCCCGGTGCCCGTCGTGGTCAACCTCGGCTACGTCCTGTACTACCAGGTCGACGCCGACGGCAAGGTCAGCGTGCGCGTCTCACAGAGCGCCACAGGCGACTTCACGGCCGGCGGCAGCTACAGCCGCGCGACCGGCTGGAGCCCGGTCAACAAGGCCTCGATGGCGGTCAGTCCGGTGAAGTCGGCGGTGACGAGTGCGGGCAACGCGAAGGCCACGCTGGGCGCCGAGGCGTCGGTCGGGCTCTACGGGGCCGCCGATGTCACTCTCGACATCGCCCCGTACGCCCGGGTCGCGGCGACGGGCAGCGCCACCGGGACACTGACCGCGGCTCCCGGCACGAGCCCGAGCAGCACCGGCGGCGTCGTCCTCGCCTGGACGGTGTACGGGGGATACGACGTCAGCGGCACGCTGAACGTCCATCTGACGGTGTTCAGTACGGAGATGGACAGGAGCATTCGACTGTTCACGCTGCACGGTGAGAAGAAGCTCGACGAGGGTCACTACGAGGGGTGAGGTGACAATCCGTTGGCCTCCCACGGGGCGACACTTTCAGCTCCGGCCGGGGGAGATCTCTTTAGCCCGTCCGGCGTTTGAGGACGAGCGCGTTCAGTGCGAAGCGGGGGTCCGGGGGCGGCAGCCCCAGGTACGGGACGGGTAGGGGCGGAAGGGGCGAAAGAAGGTTCTGGTCGCAGGCCCGTACCGGGTGCCCGGGAAGGGGCCGAGGCACCGGGCAGGGGGACGCGGGACGCGTCGGGCAGAATCGGGGGTATGACGACCCCCGATCACCGGTCACCCACGCCGGACGCCTCGCGACCCGAGTCGAAGGACCGGATCTACCGGTCACCCGCCGGCATGGCGGGCGGCGTCCTGCTGCTGGCCCTCGTGGGCTGGCTCGGCATCGACGCGCTGGTGTCGGGGAACGACCGCACCCCGTGGTTGGCGCTCGCCGGAATGATCCTGACGGTCCCGCTGGTGGGCGCCTTCACCCTGCGCCCCGCGGTCTACGCGAACGACGAGCGGCTGCGCGTCCGCAACCCGTGGCGTGTCATCGTGCTGCCCTGGGCCACGGTCGCGTCCCTGAAGTCGGGATACTCGAACGAGGTCGTCGACACCTCCGGCGCCAAGTACCAGCTGTGGGCGGTGCCCGTCTCGCTGCGCGGCCGCAAGAAGGTGGCAAGGCAGCAGGTGCGGTCCGCCGCGTCGGGCGGCCGCGGCCGTACACACACCGCCGTGCCGGATCCCACCCCCGCGCAGACCGACCAGATCATGGGTGATCTGCGCGAACTGGCCGAGGCCAGGCGTGCCGCGGAGGGCTCGCAGGGTGAGGTGAGCGTGCGGTGGGCGTACGAGGTGATCGGACCCGTGGCCGCGGGAGCGGTGCTGCTCGTGGTGCTGCTGGCGACGGGCTGACCTGCCCGGGACCACACCGACGGCTTGGGCGCCGGGCCCACCCGTCCGGGGGGCCCGCGGTGACTCCCGTCGTCAGATGCCGGCCGCGGCCGACAGGTCCCGCTTGACGGCGGCCAGCAACTCGGTCGCCTTCGCCCGCGCCGCGCCGAGCCTCTCGTGCGAGGAGACCGGCACCACGACCTCCAGATAGCACTTCAGTTTCGGCTCGGTCCCGCTGGGCCGGACGATGACGCGCGCGCCCTCCAGGGTGTAGCGCAGCCCGTCCGTGGGCGGCAGGGTGTCCGTGCCCTTCGTCAGGTCCTCGGCCCTGGTGATCGCCAGGCCCGCGAGCCGCGTGGGCGGCTGCTCGCGCAGGCGCCGCATGGCGTTCGCGATGACTGAGAGGTCCTCGACGCGGACCGCGAGCTGGTCGGTGGCGTGCAGGCCGTACTCGACGGCGATGTCGTCGAGAAGGTCGAGGAGGGTGCGACTGCGGGACTTGAGTTCGGAGGCGAGTTCTGTGATCAACAGAGCCGCCGTGATGCCGTCCTTGTCGCGTACGCCGTCGGGGTCGACGCAGTAGCCGAGCGCCTCCTCGTACCCGTACCGGAGGCCCTCGACGCGGGCGATCCACTTGAAGCCGGTGAGGGTCTCCTCGTAGGGCAGCCCCGCCTTCTCGGCGATCCGTCCGAGGAGCGAGGAGGAGACGATCGACTCGGCGAACGTGCCCCGGGCGCCGCGCTTCACCAGGTGCTGGGCGAGCAGCGCGCCCACCTCGTCACCGCGCAGCATCCGCCAGCCGGCACCGTCCTTGACGGCCACGGCGCAGCGGTCCGCGTCCGGGTCGTTCGCGATGATCAGGTCCGGCTCGGTCTCGCGGGCCTTCGCGAAGGCGAGGTCCATCGCGCCTGGCTCTTCCGGGTTCGGGAACGCGACCGTCGGGAAGTCCGGGTCCGGTTCCGCCTGTTCGGCGACGAGGACGGGCTCCGGGAAGCCGGCCCGCGCGAACGCCGCGAGGAGGGTGTCCTTGCCGACACCGTGCATCGCGGTGTAGACGGTGCGGGCGGTGCGCGGGGAGCCGGCGGCGAGTACGGCGTCCGTACGGGCCAGATAGGCCTCCAGGACGCCGTCGTCGAGGATCTCCCAGCCGCTGTCCGGGCGGGGGACGTCCGCGAGCGCCTGGACCGCGTCGATCTCCGCGGCGATCTCGGCGTCGGCCGGCGGGACGATCTGCGAACCGTCGCCCAGGTACACCTTGTAGCCGTTGTCGCGGGGCGGGTTGTGACTGGCGGTGACCTCCACGCCCGCCGCCGCGCCGAGGTGCCTTATGGCGTACGCGAGGACGGGGGTGGGGAGCGGGTACGGGAGTACGGCGGCGCGCAGGCCCGCGCCTGTCATGACCGCGGCCGTGTCCTGGGCGAAGTCGGCGGACTTGTGGCGGGCGTCGTAGCCGATGACGACCAGGCCGTCTGTCTCGCCCTTGCTCTTGAGGTACGCGGCGAGGCCGGCGGCCGCGCGGATGACCACGGCGCGGTTCATTCGCATCGGGCCTGCGCCGAGTTCGCCGCGCAGGCCTGCGGTGCCGAACTGGAGAGTGCCGCTGAAGCGTGCGGTGAGCTCCGCCGTGTCCCCGGCGTCGATGAGCTTCGCGAGCTCCTCACGGGTCTCCGCGTCCGGGTCCTCGGCCAGCCACGCCTGGGCCCGCGCGATGAGTTCGTCCTGCACGTCGGATGCGCCTCTCTGTCTTCGTTCGTACGTTGCTGTGTACCCGGTTTCTTCGCCCCCTCCGCCCCTGCCCGTCCCTTGTCCCTGGGGGCTGCCGCCCCCAGACCCCCGCTTCGGCCTGGACGGCCTCGTCCTCAAACGCCGGACGGGCTAAAACTCTCTGGCGTCGGCCGGGGAAAAGGTCAGCCCCTGCGGCGTTTGAGGAGCGGGGATCCAGGGGGCAGCGCCCTCTGGCGGGGTCTGGGGCGGAGCCCCAGGAACAAGGGACGGGCAGGGGCGGCGGGGGCGGAAAAACTACAGCCGGTCCAGCACCTGGGTGAGCAGCGCCCCCATCCGGGTCGCCGAGTCGCGACCCGCCTGGAGAACCTCCTCGTGGTTCAACGGCTCGCCCGTCATACCGGCGGCGAGGTTGGTGACGAGGGAGATGCCGAGCACCTCGGCGCCGGCCTCACGGGCGGCGATGGCCTCCAGCGTCGTCGACATGCCCACCAGATCGGCTCCGATCACCCGAGCCATCCGAATCTCCGCAGGCGTCTCGTAGTGCGGCCCGGGGAACTGGGCGTACACGCCCTCCTCCAGGCTCGCGTCGATCTCCTTGCACAGCGCCCGCAACCGGGGCGAGTACAGATCGGTGAGGTCGACGAAGTTCGCGCCGATGATCGGCGAGGTCGCCGTCAGGTTGATGTGGTCGCTGATCAGCACCGGCTGCCCGGGGCGCATGCCCTCGCGCAGCCCGCCGCAGCCGTTGGTGAGCACGATGGTCTTGCAGCCGGCGGCGACGGCGGTACGGACACCGTGCGCGACGGCGGCGACACCAAGGCCCTCGTAGTAGTGGGTGCGGCCCAGGAAGACCAGGGTCCTCTTGTCGCCGATCTTGTACGAGCGGACCTTGCCGCCGTGGCCCTCGACCGCCGGCGGGGGGAACCCGGGCAGTTCGGTGACCGGGAACTCGGCCTCGGGTGTGCCGAGCGCGTCCACGGCCGGCGCCCAGCCGGAGCCCATCACGAGAGCGACGTCGTGGGTCTCGGCGCCCGTGAGCTCACGCAGGCGCGTGGCGGCGGCGTCGGCGGCGGCGTGGGGGTCGCCCTGGATGTCGTCCGGAAGAAGAGATGCGTTCACGCGCATGAGGGTAGCTGGTCCGGGCCTACGCGCGTAGATGACAGAGCTCACGGTCTTGCGATCGTTGTCTTGTCGTTTCCGACAAGCGCCGCAGGGGTGTTTCCCTTGAAAGGTCGGGCAAAGGTGTAGATATGGGTGCCCGCAACGGCCTCAGCAAGGCCGTTTGCGCAGCTCCATCACGTAGTCATGAGGTGCCCCGGCCGATTCGGCGGCGTCGGCGAGCTCTCCCAGGTAGCGCGCGGAGGGGAGTCCCCCCTCGTAGCCGTTGAGTACGTACACCCACGCGGCTTCCTCGCCCTCCAGCGTGTGCACCCGTACCCGCATCCGGCGGTAGATGTCGAGCCCCACGCCCTCCCACCGGTCCATGGAGTCCTCGTCCAGGGACGCGATGTCGTACAGCGTCACGAAGACCTGGGACCGCGGTGCCTCGACGATCGTCGCCAGCGCGCCTTCCCAGCCCATGTGCTCGCCCCCGAACGTCAGCCGCCAGTCGTTCAGCCAGCCGGTGGCGCGCAGCGGCGAGTGCGGGGCGCGGCGCGTCATGAGCCGCGGGTCGAGATTGCCGGCGTATGCGGCGTAGAGCGACATGAGGTCGAGAGTACGGCAGCAATCACCTGGGTCTCTCGCGTAACAGCCGGGGCCTCCCGCGTAACAGAAGGAGCTCGAATGACGCAGAGCACGGGCCCCGTGGCGGAAGCACCTTGGGGCGTGCGGGACAATGGAGTACGTGACTCGGATCGTGATCATTGGTGGCGGACCCGGCGGATACGAGGCGGCCCTCGTGGCCGCCCAGCTCGGCGCGGAGGTGACCGTCGTCGACTGCGACGGTCTGGGCGGGGCGTCGGTGCTCACCGACTGCGTCCCGTCCAAGACCCTCATCGCGACGGCCGAGGTGATGACCACCTTCGACTCGTCGTACGAGGAGCTCGGCATCATCGTCGCCGACGACACTCCACCCATCGACGCGCCCGCGCGGGTGGTCGGCGTCGACCTCGGCAAGGTCAACCGCCGGGTGAAGCGCCTGGCGCTCGCGCAGTCGCACGACATCACGGCCTCCGTGACGCGGGCCGGCGCCCGTGTCCTGCGCGGTCGCGGACGCCTTGAGGGCATGCAGGCCCTGGACGGCTCCCGCAAGGTGATCGTGCGCTCCGCGGACGGCACCGAGGAGACCCTCACCGCCGACGCCGTGCTGATCGCGACCGGCGGGCACCCGCGCGAGCTGCCCGATGCGCAGCCCGACGGCGAGCGGATTCTGAACTGGACCCAGGTGTACGACCTCGACGAGCTCCCGGACGAGCTCATCGTGGTCGGCTCCGGTGTCACCGGCGCCGAGTTCGCCGGCGCCTACCAGGCACTCGGCTCCCGCGTCACGCTCGTATCCAGCCGAGACCGCGTGCTGCCCGGCGAGGACCCGGACGCCGCCGCCGTCCTGGAGGACGTCTTCCGGCGCCGTGGCATGAACGTCATGGCGCGCTCCCGCGCCGAGTCCGCCAAGCGGGTCGGCGACCGGGTCGAGGTCAGCCTCTCCGACGGCCGGGTCATCAGCGGCTCGCACTGCCTGATGGCCGTCGGCGCCATCCCGAACAGCAGCGGGATGGGCCTGGAGGAGGCCGGCGTCAAGGTCAGGGACTCCGGGCACATCTGGACCGACAAGGTCTCCCGGACCTCCGCTCCCGGGGTGTACGCCGCCGGTGACGTGACCGGCGTCTTCGCCCTCGCGTCCGTCGCCGCCATGCAGGGCCGTATCGCCATGTACCACTTCCTCGGCGACGCGGTGGCCCCGCTGAACCTGAAGACCGTCTCCTCGAACGTCTTCACCGACCCGGAGATCGCCACCGTCGGCTACTCGCAGGCCGACGTCGACGGGGGCAAGATCGACGCCCGCGTCGTCAAGCTGCCGCTGCTGCGCAACCCGCGCGCCAAGATGCAGGGCATCCGGGACGGCTTCGTCAAGATCTTCTGCCGTCCGGGCACCGGGATCGTGGTGGGCGGCGTGGTCGTCTCCCCCCATGCCTCGGAGCTGATCCACCCCATCTCGATCGCGGTCGACAACAACCTGACGGTCGAACAGATCGCGAACGCGTTCACCGTCTATCCGTCACTGTCGGGCTCGATCGCCGAAGTGGCACGGCAGTTGCACACGAGGAAGACCGAGGGCGGCAGCTGAGGCGTACGGCGACTCTGCGCTGGTCACGGGGAGTTGTCGCCCATTCGTACGGCATAGGCGGCGCGAGTAGGCGCGTATACCACTTGGCGCCCTGCCATGCGAACAACTTCTGTTATTCGGCGCAAACTGCTGAAAGCAGACGGTCGTTGGGGTTACTGTCAGTTTCGTGTTCGCTGCAGAACGTCGCCAATTGATCCTCGAAATGGTGCGAGCGAACGGGGCCGTGTCGCTCCGTGAGCTCGCCCGCGTCGTCCAGACCTCCGAAGTGACCGTACGGCGGGACGTGCGCGCACTGGAGGCAGAAGGACTCCTCGACCGCCGGCATGGCGGTGCGGTATTGCCGGGCGGGTTCACGCGAGAATCCGGCTTTCCGCAGAAATCACATCTCGCGACCGCCGAGAAGACGGCCATCGCCGATCTCGCCGCAGGTCTTGTCGAAGAGGGCGAGGCCATCGTGGTGGGCGCGGGGACCACCACGCAGGAGCTGGCTCGCCGGCTCGCGCGGGTACCCGGACTGACCGTCGTCACCAACTCCCTCCTGGTGGCCCAGGCGTTGGCCCACGCCAACCGGGTGGAAGTCGTGATGACCGGCGGCACCCTGCGCGGTTCCAACTACGCCCTGGTCGGCTCAGGGGCCGAGCAGTCCCTCCAGGGGCTGCGGGTCTCCCGGGCCTTCCTCTCCGGAAGCGGACTGACCGCCGAGCGCGGCCTGTCCACGTCCAACATGCTGTCGGCCTCGGTCGACCGGGCGCTCGTCCAGGCCGCCGCGGAGGTCGTCGTCCTCGCCGACCACACCAAGCTCGGTACGGACACGATGTTCCAGACGGTCCCGACCGATCTGATCACCCGCCTGGTCACGGACGAGCCACCGGCGCATGACGACCGCGCCCTCACCGAACTGCAGGCCCTGGCCGACCAGGGCGTACAGATCGCGGTCGCCGGATCGTCCGCGGGCGGCGGCGCGGGAGGCGATCCCGTCCCGACGGGGCGCCCGCCACGCCGGGACATGCCGCTCCCGGGACCGCGCCGCGGCCAAGTCCCGGGCACGGCACCCCAGTTGCGCTCGGCCACGGTCCTGGGCGAGCAGCCCCCCGGGGAGCGAGCGAGGGTGGCGGACCTGCGCCGCCGCTGACCGTCCCCGGCAGAGCGTGACCGGAGTGCCGAGCCGGAGACGGCGGAGGGGGACGGGGAAAGCCGAAGCGCCCGGCGGACTGACTTCTCCAGTCCGACAGGCGCTCCGGGATGTCGTACGACCGTCTCGTACGGGTGGGCCCTGAGGGCCGTCAGTCCTTGATCTCGCAGATCGCCGCACCCGAGGTGAGCGAGGCGCCGACCTCGGCGGTCAGGCCCTTGATGGTGCCGGAACGGTGGGCGTTGAGGGGCTGTTCCATCTTCATTGCTTCGAGCACGACGACGAGGTCGCCCTCCTTGACCTCCTGGCCCTCCTCGACGGCCACCTTGACGATGGTGCCCTGCATGGGGGAGGCGAGGGTGTCGCCGGAGGCCACCGGGCCGGACTTCTTGGCCGCCCGGCGCTTGGGCTTGGCGCCTGCCGCCAGACCCGTGCGGGCCAGGGACATACCGAGCGAGTAGGGCAGCGAGACTTCCAGGCGTTTGCCGCCGACCTCGACGACGATCGTCTCGCGGTCCGTCTCGTCGTCCGCCTCGGTGTCGGCGGGGGTGGCGAAGGCGGGGATCTCGTTGACGAACTCGGTCTCGATCCAGCGGGTGTGGATCGTGAACGGCTCGGTGGAGCCGGTCAGTTCGGGGGCGAACGCCGGGTCCTTGACGACCGCGCGGTGGAAGGGGATGGCGGTGGCCATGCCCTCGACGGTGAACTCGCCCAGGGCGCGGGCGGCGCGCTGGAGCGCCTGCTCGCGGGTGGCGCCGGTGACGATCAACTTGGCCAGCAGGGAGTCCCAGGCGGGGCCGATGACGCTACCGGCCTCGACGCCTGCGTCCAGGCGGACGCCCGGGCCCGACGGCGGGTCGAACACGGTCACCGTGCCGGGGGCGGGGAGGAAACCCCGTCCCGGGTCCTCGCCGTTGATGCGGAACTCGAAGGAGTGGCCGCGCAGTTCGGGGTCGCCGTAGCCCAGCTCCTCGCCGTCGGCGATGCGGAACATCTCCCGCACCAGGTCGATGCCGGCGACCTCCTCGGTGACCGGGTGCTCGACCTGGAGGCGGGTGTTGACCTCCAGGAAGGAGATCGTGCCGTCCGTGCCGACGAGGAACTCGACCGTGCCCGCGCCGACATAGCCGGCCTCTTTGAGGATCGCCTTGGAGGAGGTGTACAGCTCCTCGACCTGGGCGTCGGAGAGGAAGGGCGCCGGGGCCTCCTCGACCAGCTTCTGGTGGCGCCGCTGGAGCGAGCAGTCACGCGTCGACACGACGACCACGTTGCCGTGCGAGTCGGCCAGGCACTGCGTCTCCACATGCCGCGGCTTGTCGAGGTAACGCTCCACGAAGCACTCGCCGCGTCCGAAGGCGGCGACCGCCTCACGTACGGCGGAGTCGTACAGCTCGGGGACCTCCTCCAGCGTGCGGGCGACCTTCAGGCCGCGCCCGCCACCACCGAAGGCGGCCTTGATCGCGATGGGCAGGCCGTGCTGCTCGGCGAACGCGACGACCTCGTCGGAGCCGGACACCGGGTCGGGGGTGCCGGCCACCAGCGGGGCGCCGGCGCGCTGGGCGATGTGCCGGGCGGCGACCTTGTCACCGAGATCGCGGATCGCCTGCGGCGGCGGGCCGATCCACACCAGGCCGGCGTCCAGCACGGCCTGCGCGAAGTCCGCGTTCTCGGAAAGGAAGCCGTAACCGGGATGGATGGCGTCCGCCCCCGAATCCTTGGCGGCCTGGAGCACCTTGGCGACGTCCAGATAGCTGGTGGCCGGGGTGTCACCGCCCAATGCGAACGCCTCGTCCGCCGCACGGACATGCGAAGCGTCCCGGTCCGGATCTGCGTAGACGGCAACGCTCGCGATGCCGGCATCCCGGCACGCCCGGGCCACGCGGACAGCGATTTCGCCACGGTTGGCGATGAGCACCTTGCGCACGATGGCTCCCTCCTGGAAACAAGCCGAGTTTAGGGACAGCCGACACGAGCTTTCGACCCGTCCCCAATGGTGAGCTTGCCCACACGGAGCGTGATTCGAGGCGCGCTCGACCGGCGAAATCCCTTGTCGCGCCACGGCACACGGGATCCCTTCCCTGAACCCTAGCCCTCCTCCGTGGTCAAGGTCTCTGTGCGTCAGTGCTGCGTGCCACAGGGTTTCTTTGTGGAGTCCCTACGAATGGCCCAATGATTCTTTGCCCTCGGCAGAACCCTTGTCCCGGGGTTTACCCGTTAGTAGCGTTCAGGATGTACTCGAACTTACTAGGGGTAACAGCACACGGAAGCGGGTGGGACCGGTGGTGCGCAGACCGGTGGCGTGGGTGGCGGCGATCGTGCTCTTCCTGGAGGCGATCGGCATCGCGCTGCTGAACTGGTTGCTCGGCACGGTCGTCGACAACCAGGACATGTCTGTGGCCGGGCTCGACCCGGACATGATGTCCCTCTCGTCCAAGGTCGGCGGCCTGGTCTTCGGCCTCTACTTCGCGCTGTGCGGCCTCACCGCCCTGCTCGTCGCCGTCCGCGACCGCGCCCCGGGCCTCTTCGGACGCATCCTGCTCATCAGCGCCGCGGTGGTGCACGGCCTGCTGGGCGCGCTCACGGTGGGTCTGGTGGGCTGGAGCGCGTTCGCCTTCCTGATGGTGGGGCTCGCGCTGATCGTGTTCACGCTCCTGGCGTTCGATCGTCAGGAAGGCCCCTCGGACGCCGTGCCCGAGAGGGGCGGGAACGGCGACAACGGCGGCCCCGCGGTCCCCGCGGCCCCCTCGGCCTCCTGATCACTTCTCCCGTGGCGTCCACAACTGGGTGATGCCGACGCCCAGTTCGGCCAGCAGGCGGCGCACCAGCGGCAGTGAGATACCGATCACGTTGCCGTGGTCGCCGTCGATGCCGTTGATGAAGGGTGCCGAGCGGCCGTCGAGGGTGAACGCCCCTGCCACGTAGAGGGGTTCACCCGAGGCGACGTACGCGGCGATCTCGGCGTCGCTCGGGTCGCCGAAGTGGACCACGGTGGACGCGGTCGCCGAGACGTAGCGCTTGGCCGCCGTGTCGTAGACGCAGTGGCCGGTCTGGAGGGTCCCGGCGCGGCCGCGCATCGACTTCCAGCGGGCGGTGGCCTCCTCGGCGTCGGCGGGCTTGCCGTACGCCTGGCCGTCCAGGTCGAGAACCGAGTCGCAGCCGATCACCAAGGCGCCCTGCACCTCGGGCTTCGCCGCCACGACGGAGGCCTTCGCCTCGGCCAGCGCGAGGGCGAGTTCGGCGGGTGTCGGTGCGCTGACGGCTTCCTCGTCGACCCCGCTGACGATCACCTCGGGGTCGAGTCCGGCCAGTCGCAGCAGGTTGAGCCGGGCGGGGGACTGTGAGGCGAGCACGAGGCGGCGACGCGGCTGATCGGTCATGTGATCAGGGTATCGGCGCGCCTCACCTGATGCCGAGCACCACCATCGCGAGCACCATGGCCAACGCCATCAGAACCCCCAGGCGTCGCAACATGTCCTGAGTGTCGCGGAGTTCCTTGGGTGGTTCGTTCTTCTCGGGGTCGGACCACAGCATGTCCTCGATCGTGCGACGGCGGAGGGCCGGGCGCCTGAGTACGCGTACTCAACTTGTGCGCGACTCATGTAAACGGGTCTGAGGTTTCTTTAGTGTGCCCTCGCCTGTTACGGTCATGGGGATCTCTAAAGGAACCACGGTCCCGTTTAATGGAGGCAGCTGCCGTGTTCACCCCCGCCTGGACCGCATCGCCCCAGCTCCCCGCCGAGGGCTTCACCCCCAACTGGTCGCAGGAGGGCTTCTGGCGTCAGTCACTGCGCCAGGCCGTCCGTCTCACCGCGGGCGGCGACCGGGTCCGTGTCCGGCTGTCCAACGCGTACGGCACCTCGCCGCTGCGGATCGCGGGCGCCACCGTGGCCCGCGCGGGCGAAGGGGCCGCCATCGAGCCCGGTTCGCTGCGTCGGCTCACCTTCGACGGGGCCGCCTCGGCCGAGATCCCGGCGCGCGGCCACGCGGTCAGTGACCCGGCCGAACTCACCCTGGAGCCACGGGAATCGGTGACCGTCACCCTCCACCTCGACGCCGTCACCGGCCCCGCGACCTTCCACGCACAGGCCTTCGCGACCAGTCACCGGGCCCCTGGGGACCGTCTGGAGGACGTGCGGGGCGAGGCCTTCGACGCGTCCTCGGAGTCCTGGTACTTCCTGTCGGCCGTCGAGGTCGACACCGGCCGCCGGGACGCCGTGGCGCTCTTCGGGGACTCCATCACGGACGGCTTCGGCTCGACCCCGGGCGCGAACCGCCGCTGGTCCGACGCGCTCGCCGAACGCACCGGACGGCCCGTCCTCAACGCGGGCATCGGCGGGAACCTGCTGCTCAACGACTCGGCCTGGTACGGCGAGAAGGGCGTCCACCGGCTCGGCCGCGACGTCCTCGACCACCAGGGCGTGGACACCCTCGTCGTGCTCCAGGGGCTCAACGACATCGGCTTCAGCGAGACCGACGAACAGCCCACGTACAAACCCGCACCGATCGTCGAGGCCGACGAACTCATCGACGGATACCGGGAGTTGATACGACAGGCGCGCGCGAGGGGTCTACGGGTGATCGGCTCCACCCTGCTCCCCTTCGGCGGCTCCGACCACTGGGGCGAGCATGCGGCGAAAGTGAGCCGCGAGGTCAACGAGTGGATCCGGGGCGCGGGCGAGTGGGACGCGGCGGTGGACCTGAACCGCGTACTGGCCGATCCGGGCGACCCGGACCGGCTGCACCCGGCGTACGACTTCGGCGACCACCTGCACCCCAACGACAAGGGATACCTGGTGATGGCCGAAGCCCTCGCGGAACTGCTCCAGCCGAACCGTTTCGGCACCGTTTCGGCGGGACCGCTCTAACCGGGCCAGTACGTGCGGCCCCACGCCGTCGGGCCCGGCGGAGGCAGCCGGCGCGTGGCGATACGGGCCGGGTCGGCCCAGGCGTCACCGGCCCCGGGCGCGCCGGACGGCGCGGAAGCCGCCGCCGCGGCGCGCACCCGGACCACCGCGAGTGCGGCGGCCAGCTCCTCCGGGGTCGGATTGCCCCGTACGACCTTGATCGTCATAACCGCTCCCAGGGGGCCTAGAGGGGGATGTTGCCGTGCTTCTTCGGAGGCAGTGATTCCCGCTTCGTACGCAGCGCACGCAGGCCGCGTACGACATGGGCGCGGGTGTCGGACGGCATGATCACGCCGTCGATGTAGCCGCGCTCGGCCGCCGTGTAGGGGTTGAGGAGGGCATCCTCGTACTCCTGGATCAGGCGGGCCCGGGTCGCCTCTGCCTCGTCGGGGTCCGTGACGGCCGCGATGGTGCGCTTGTGCAGGATGTTGACCGCGCCCTGCGCGCCCATCACCGCGATCTGGGCGGTGGGCCAGGCGAGGTTGAGGTCGGCGCCCAGGTGCTTGGAGCCCATCACGTCGTACGCGCCGCCGAAGGCCTTGCGGGTGATGACCGTGATGAGCGGGACGGTCGCCTCGGCATAGGCGTAGATCAGCTTGGCGCCGCGGCGGATGATGCCGGTGTGCTCCTGGTCGACGCCGGGGAGGAAGCCGGGCACGTCCACGAACGTGATGACCGGGACGTTGAAGGCGTCGCACGTCCGGACGAACCGCGCGGCCTTCTCGCTCGCGTCGATGTCCAGGCAACCCGCGAACTGCATCGGCTGGTTGGCGACGATACCGACGGGCCGGCCCTCCACCCGTCCGAACCCGGTGAGGATGTTCGGCGCGAACAACGGCTGCGTCTCGAAGAACTCGGCGTCGTCCAGGATGTGTTCGATCACCGTGTGCATGTCGTACGGCTGGTTCGCGCTGTCCGGCACGATCACGTCCAGCTCGCGGTCCTCGTCGGTGACGGTGAGGTCCGCCTCCTCCGGGAAGACCGGGGGCTCGCTGAGGTTGTTGGACGGCAGGTACGACAGCAGTTGCTTGACGTACTCGATGGCGTCCTTCTCGTCGCCCGCCATGTGATGGGCCACGCCGGACACCGAGTTGTGGGTCCGGGCGCCGCCCAGCTCCTCGAAGCCGACGTCCTCACCCGTCACCGTCTTGATGACGTCGGGCCCGGTGATGAACATGTGCGAGGTCTGATCGACCATGATCGTGAAGTCGGTGATCGCGGGGGAGTAGACCGCGCCGCCCGCGCAGGGGCCGACGACGAGCGAGATCTGCGGAATGACCCCGGACGCGTGGGTGTTCCGGCGGAAGATCTCGCCGTACATGCCCAGCGCGCTGACACCCTCCTGGATGCGGGCGCCGCCCGAGTCGTTGATACCGATGACCGGACAGCCGGTCTTCAGCGCGAAGTCCATCACCTTCATGATCTTCTGGCCGAAGACCTCGCCGAGGGCGCCGCCGAAGACGGTGAAGTCCTGCGAGAACACCGCGACGGGACGGCCGTCGACCGTGCCGTACCCGGTGACGACACCGTCGCCGTACGGGCGGTTGTTCGCCAGGCCGAAGTCCGTGGACCGGTGCTGCGCGAACTCGTCGAACTCGACGAAGGAGGACTCGTCGAGGAGCAGCTCGATCCGCTCACGGGCCGTCAACTTGCCCTTGGCGTGCTGCTTTTCGACGGCACGGGCCGAGCCGGCGTGCGTCGCCTCCTCGATGCGGTGCTGCAGGTCCGCGATCTTGCCGGCGGTGGTGTGGATGTCGGGGTGGTGCAGCTCTTCCGGCTCGGACATCGGGATGCGGCTCCCTGCCTGCTCAGTGGGGACGTGCGGGTTACATGCTCAAGAATGCTGCTCAAGAGTGCTACTCATGGGCGCTGTGCAGGTGTACTGCCGGGCGTCCGCTCGACCGTGCTGCTCAGGGCCTTGCTACTGAGTCGTAGGGTAGTGGCGCAGATACGGTTCGGCAGTGCGGCGTTTACCACACCTAGGGTGGGTTGCATGACGCCGCGAGATGCATCAGACGCCAACGACAACCGGTGGTCCGACCTGGACCGTCCGCCGCTCAACGCGACTGCCCTGCGCAAGGCGCTGGTACGGGACGGCAGCCTCTGGTCCGGGATCGAGGTGGTCGCCCGCACCGGGTCGACCAACTCCGACCTCGTCGCCCTCGCCACCGGCGGGAAGGCCGCCGAGGGCGCGGTACTCGTCGCCGAGGAGCAGAACGCCGGGCGCGGCCGCCTGGACCGCCGGTGGACGGCACCGGCCCGCTCCGGCCTCTTCTTCTCCGTCCTGCTGAAGCCCGCCGGGGTCCCCGTCGCACGCTGGGGCTGGCTGCCGCTGCTCACCGGGGTCGCGGTGGCGACGGCACTGTCGCGGGCCGCCGGCGTCGATACGGCACTCAAGTGGCCCAACGACCTCCTGGTCACCGTGGACGGCGCGGAACGCAAGACCGGCGGCATCCTCGCCGAGCGCGCCGGGACCGACGCCGTCGTCGTCGGCATCGGCATCAACGTCACCCTGCGCGCGGACGAGCTGCCCGTGCCCGGAGCCGGTTCCCTCGTCCTCGCGGGAGCGGCGACGACCGACCGTGACACGGTGCTGCGGGCCGTCCTGCGGTCGCTCGCGGAGTGGTACGAGCGGTGGCGCGCCGTCGGCGGCGACCCTGTCGCGTCCGGGCTCCAGGAGGCGTACGCCGCCGGGTGCGCGACGCTCGGGCGCGTGGTGCGGGCCGAGCTGCCCGGCGGGCGGTCGATCAGCGGGGAGGCGGTGGCCGTGGACGGGGACGGGCGCCTGGTACTGGCCACGGGGGAGGGGGTGCAGGAGCCGGTGGGGGCGGGGGACATCGTTCATCTGCGGGCGGGGTGAGGGCGGGTTCGGCTACGCCCCGTTTCAGCCCGTCCGGCGTTTGAGGGCGAGGCCGTCCAGGCCGAAAGCGGGGGTCTGGGGGCGGCAGCCCCCAGATACGGGACGGGAAGGGGCGCGGCCCCCCGCTGTCCCGCGGGCGGGGTGTTGGGGGGGGCCGCCCCCCCGGCCGCTCGGGGGGGGCGGGGGCGGCCCCCCCCCCCGATACGGGACGGGAAGGGGCGGAGGGGGCGAAAAACCCCACCCCCAGTCCCACGCGGCGCACCCGTCAGGAGTGAGCCAGCCCACACCTGCCGTAGAGTTGAGCGCGGTCGATACCTGACCGTGGCAGATCGGAAGGGCAGCAGGCGTGACCGTTGACGACACCGGTTCCGGTACGGGTGCAGACCCCGCCCCCGACGCCGAGCCGGGCCCTACCACCGGGTCGGTCACCCATAGGTTCCACGAGGGCCCCGCACGGACGGACGCACAGGACGACCACGACTCGGGCGAGGACCCCCTGGCGCTACGCCTGGAGCAGCTGATCCTCGGCGCCGAGCGCCGCTACACCCCCTTCCAGGCGGCCCGCAGCGCGGGCGTCTCGATGGAACTGGCCTCCCGCTTCTGGCGAGCCATGGGCTTCGCCGACATCGGCCAGGCCAAGGCGCTCACGGAAGCCGACGTCCTCGCCCTGCGCCGCCTCGCGGGCCTCGTCGAGGCGGGCCTGCTGAGCGAGGCGATGGCGGTCCAGGTGGCCCGTTCCACCGGCCAGACCACCGCCCGCCTCGCCGAATGGCAGATCGACTCCTTCCTGGAGGGCCTGACCGAGCCCCCGGAACCGGGGATGACGCGCACCGAGGTGACGTACCCCCTGATCGAGCTGCTCCTGCCCGAGCTGGAGGAGTTCATCGTCTACGTCTGGCGCCGCCAACTCGCGGCCGCGACAGGCCGGGTCGTACAGGCGGCGGACGACGAGGAGATGGTCGACCGCCGCCTCGCCGTCGGTTTCGCGGACCTCGTCGGCTTCACCCGGCTGACCCGCCGCATGGAGGAGGAGGAACTCGGCGAACTGGTCGAGGCCTTCGAGACCACGGCCGCCGACCTGGTGGCCGCGCACGGCGGCCGGCTCATCAAGACGCTGGGCGACGAGGTCCTGTACGCGGCCGACGACGCCGGGGTCGCCGCCGAGATCGCGCTGCGCCTCATCGAGACCATGGCGAACGACGACACCATGCCGGAACTGCGTGTCGGCATCGCCTTCGGCACGGTGACGACACGCATGGGCGACGTGTTCGGTACGACGGTCAACCTCGCGAGCCGCCTCACCTCGATAGCGCCACGGGACGCCGTCCTGGTGGACGGGGCCTTCGCGGAGGAACTCATCCGTACCGCCGACGCGCCCGCCTCCGAGGCGGAGGCCGCCGAGGCCGCGGCCGCCGCGGAGAAGGAGGGCGAGGAACCGCCCTCCTACCGCTTCGCCCTCCAGCCGATGTGGCAGCGCCCGGTGCGCGGTCTCGGCGTGGTCGAGCCCTGGCTGCTCGCCCGTCGCGACACCGAGTCCTAACGCCCGCCGAGCGGCTGCTTCAGACCGCTCACACAGAGCCCGATGATCGGTACGCACAGGCGGGGAGGCTTGGGTTTCGCGCTCGCCGTGGGTGTGGGTGTGGTCGCGCTCGGGGCGGCAGCGGCGGTGGTCGCGGCCGGTGGCTGCGGCGCCGCGGGAGCGGGAGCCTGACCGGTGGGAATGCCGGTCGCGTCCGGCGTACCGCCCACGGGGGCGCCGACAGGTGTCGACGGGCCCGTCACCAGCCGTGTCGGCGTCGGTGCCGGGGTGGGCGCGAGGCTCACTCCCGGCGTCGGCAGCACGGTCTCCCCGCCCATCACGGCCGGCGTCGTGGCGGCCACCGGATGTGCCGAGGGCACGGCCTCCACGGTCGCGACGGCATTGCCGGCCGTGTCGGTGACCGTGCCCGTCGTCGGCTCAGCGTCCGGGGCCCCCATGCCCCAGATCACCGACTCCGGCGCCAGTCGTACGAGGCTCAACGCCCCCGCCGCCAGGGCCAGTCCCCCCACGGCAACGAACACCCGCCGCGGGCGCGGCCTGCGATGCCGCCCACGGGTCGTCTCCCGATTCGTCATGCTCCTACCTCCCCAAGGTGCCCGCGCTCCCCGATGCGCTGCGGCGGTGCGCACGTTATGCGCCGGGTGAGGGCGGGGGCCGGGAGTTCGGGCGGTGTCACTCGAACGGGTGGGCGGCGGGCGAGGAGGCGGGTTCCCGTGGGCAGCGGCTGCTGCGATGATCGGAGGGTCGGTTGTTAACCCGCGTTAACCGGAGGGCGTCATGGCGGAGCTGGAGCAAGGGGACGAGCGGCGGTTCGGGGAGTTCGTCGTCGTGCGGCGGCACGGGTACGTCGCGGAACTCGTCCTCGACCGGCCGAAGGCCATGAACGCGGTGTCCACGGCCATGGCCCGCTCCCTCGCCGGTGCCTGCGAGGCGCTCGCCGCCGACCCGGACGTACGGGTGGCCGTGCTGACCTCGCCCCATGAGCGCGCCTTCTGTGTGGGCGCCGACCTGAAGGAACGGAACTCCTTCACCGACGCCGAGCTGGTGCGTCAGCGGCCGGTCGCGCGGGCTGCGTACACCGGGGTCCTTGAGCTGCCGATGCCGGCCGTTGCCGCCGTGCACGGGTTCGCGCTGGGCGGCGGGTTCGAGCTGGCGCTGTCCTGCGATCTGATCGTGGCCGACCGTACGGCGGTCGTCGGGCTGCCCGAGGTGTCGGTCGGGGTGATTCCCGGCGGGGGCGGTACGCAGCTGCTGCCGCGCCGGGTCGGTTCCGCTCGCGCGGCCGAGCTGATCTTCTCGGCGCGGCGGGTGGAGGCTGTTGAGGCGCGGGAGTTGGGGCTTGTCGATGTGCTGGTCGACGCCGGCCGGGATCGCGAGGAGGCCCTCGCGCTGGCGTCCCGCATCGCGGGGAACTCTCCGGTCGGGTTGCGTGCGGCCAAGCGTGCGCTGCGTGTCGGCCACGGTCTCGATCTCCGGGCCGGGCTCGAGGTCGAGGACGCCGCCTGGTGGTCCGTCGCGTTCTCGGGGGACCGGGCGGAGGGTGTGGCGGCGTTCAACGAGAAGCGCACGCCGGAGTGGCCGGGGGTGTAGTTTTTCGCCCCCTCCGCCCCTGCCCGTCCCGTACTTCCGGGGCTACGCCCCGTGTCGGCCCGTCCGGCGTTCGAGGCTGAGGCCGTTCAGACCGACAGCGGGGGTCTGGGGGCGGCAGCCCCCAGGAACAAGGGACGGGTAGGGGCGGAGGGGGCGAAAAAACCTCCGCGGGGCCACCCCCTCTCAGAACCCCTGTTCGCCGCATCAATGTCCCCAAATGATGTGATTTTACCTAGCCTGGAGTGATGGGTGAGGACAGACGGCTGAGGGCCGTGGTGGAGCTGGCGCAGGGGATGGCGGCGGCGCACACCCCGAGCGAGTCCTGGCGGGCGGCGGCCGTCGGGGTCTGTCACGCACTCTCGGGGAGCTTCGCGGCGCTCTCGGTGTGGGAGCGGGAGCTCGGTCGGCTGCGGGTCCTGGTGAACGTGGGGGAGCGGGTGGAGGGCGAGGAGGAGTTCCCGGACGAGGAGGCCTACCCGGTGCACCAGTTCCCGGAGATCACCGAGTTCCTGCACGAGCGATGGGCCGGCGGTGGCGAGCCCGACGCCTGGGTCGAGACCGCGGAGGGCCCGGCCGGGGGCCACGCCGGTTACTGCCATCAGCGCGTCGCCGCCCTGCGCCGCCGAGGCCGCGGCTGCTGCGTCGTCGCCCCGATCGTGCTGCACGGCCGCGCCTGGGGCGAGCTCTATGTGGCCCGCCCGGCGGGAGCCCCGGTCTTCGACCGGGCCGACGCCGACTTCGCGACCGTACTGGCCTCGGTCGTCGCGGCCGGGATCGCGCAGACCGAGCGGCTGGAGGAGGCCAGGCGGCTGGCGTTCACGGACGCCCTCACCGGTCTCGCCAACCGCCGCGCCGTCGACGTACGGCTCGACGAGGCCATCGACCGTCACAAGGAGGACGAGTCGGTCGTGGTCAGCCTCGTCGTCTGTGATCTCAACGGGCTCAAGCGGGTCAACGACACCCGCGGGCACGCGGTCGGCGACCGGCTCCTCGAACGGTTCGGGTCCGTGCTCTCCCTGTGCGGCGCGATGCTCCCGGGCACCCTCACGGCCCGGCTCGGCGGTGACGAGTTCTGCCTGCTCGCGGTAGGCCCGGCCGCCGACGAGGTCGTCCGCGTCGCCGACGAACTCTGCCGCCGCGCCGCCGAGTTGGAGCTCGGCGAGGGCGTGGCCTGCGGGGTCGCCTCGACCCAGGACCCGATCGGGCCGGTGCGCTCGGCCCGGCGACTGTTCCGGCTGGCCGACGCCGCCCAGTACCGCGCGAAGGCCGTACGGGCGGCGAAACCCGTGGTCGCCGGGCGCGAAGGCCCCGACGACCCGGTCGTACGCCTCGCCGACGCCCCGTCGAAGGAAGGGGCGGGGGAGCGGCGCCGCTTCCGGGGTCGCCCTTGAGCGGGCAGCTCTGGACGCCCCCAGTGACGTACGTCCAAGTAAGGGGCCAACCCGACACCCACTAGTGACATCATAGAATTCACTGCGTACGCTCCTGAATATGGATATGCACACTGTGGTGGTGGGGACGTCCGGGGTGACCGCGTCCGACGTTCTCGCCGTGGCGCGCGCCGGCGCCCGGATCGAGCTCTCCGGCGAGGCGGTGGCGGCCCTCGCCGCGGCCCGCAAGATCGTCGACGCGCTGGCCGCCAGGCCGGAGCCCGTCTACGGCGTCTCCACCGGGTTCGGCGCCCTCGCGAGCCGGCACATCAGCCCGGAACTCCGCGCCCAGCTGCAGCGCAACATCGTCCGCTCGCACGCCGCCGGGATGGGTCCGCGCGTCGAGCGCGAGGTCGTCAGGGCGCTGATGTTCCTGCGGCTCAAGACCCTCTGCTCGGGGCACACGGGCGTGCGGCCCGAGGTCGCGCAGACCATGGCCGACATCCTGAACGCCGGTATCACCCCGGTCGTCCACGAGTACGGCTCGCTCGGCTGCTCCGGCGACCTGGCCCCGCTGTCCCACTGCGCCCTGACCCTCATGGGCGAGGGCGACGCGGAGGGTCCTGACGGTGTCGTACGGCCCGCGGGCGAACTGCTCGCCGAGGCCGGCATCACCGCCGTCGAACTGCGCGAGAAGGAAGGCCTCGCCCTCCTGAACGGCACCGACGGCATGCTCGGCATGCTGGTCATGGCCCTCGCCGACCTGGAGACCCTCTACAAGTCGGCCGACGTGACGGCCGCCCTGTCGCTGGAAGCCCTGCTCGGTACCGACAAGGTCCTCGCCCCCGAACTGCACGCCATCCGCCCGCACCCCGGGCAGAGCGCCGCGGCCGCCAACATGCTGGCCGTACTGAAGGGTTCGGAGCTCACCGGGCACCACCAGGACGGCGCCCCGCGCGTCCAGGACGCCTACTCCGTGCGCTGCGCCCCACAGGTCGCCGGCGCCGGACGCGACACCCTCGCCCACGCCCGCACGGTCGCCGAGCGCGAGCTGGCCTCCGCCGTCGACAACCCTGTCGTACTCCCCGACGGCCGGGTGGAGTCGAACGGCAACTTCCATGGCGCCCCGGTCGCCTACGTCCTCGACTTCCTCGCCATCGCCGCCGCCGACCTCGGCTCCATCGCCGAGCGGCGCACCGACCGGCTGCTCGACAAGAACCGCTCGCACGGACTGCCGCCGTTCCTCGCGGACGACGCCGGCGTCGACTCGGGCCTGATGATCGCCCAGTACACGCAGGCCGCCCTGGTGAGCGAGATGAAGCGGCTCGCCGTACCGGCGTCCGCGGACTCCATCCCGTCCTCCGCGATGCAGGAGGACCACGTGTCGATGGGCTGGTCCGCCGCGCGCAAGCTGCGCACCGCCGTCGACAACCTCACCCGCATCGTCGCCATCGAGCTGTACGCCGCCACGCGCGCCATCGAGCTCCGCGAGGGCCTTGTTCCGGCCCCCGCCTCGCAGGCGGTCATCGACGCCGTCCGCGCGGCCGGCGTCCAGGGCCCCGGTCCCGACCGCTTCCTCGCACCGGACCTGGCGGCGGCGGACGCGTTCGTGCGCGCCGGACAGGTGGTCGCGGCCGTGGAGCCGGTGACGGGTCCGCTGGCCTGACGGATCGGAGTCCTGCGTGGCGAGGGCCGCCGTCGGCTGTACGGTGGTCCTCGTCACGTCCGGGCCCTTCGGGGACCGGAGGCGATCACAGGTGTGCTACTGTCACATTGATACGTTTTTGGTACCCATTTACTTTGTGCGCCTGATCGGAATCTTCCGCAGGCGCGTTTTGTTTTACCGGCATCTCCGGCTTTTCCCGGTGCATCTCCGGATGGGGGCCCCTACCTATTCAGGAGAGAAACATGGCAACAGGCACCGTGAAGTGGTTCAACGCGGAAAAGGGCTTCGGCTTCATCGAGCAGGACGGCGGCGGCCCCGACGTCTTCGCTCACTACTCCAACATCGCCAGCTCCGGCTTCCGTGAGCTGCTGGAGGGCCAGAAGGTCTCGTTCGACGTCGCGCAGGGCCAGAAGGGCCTGCAGGCGGAGAACATCGTTCCCGCCTAAATCAGGCGAAGCGCTTTTCCAGAGCCGGGGCCCCGCACCTTCGGGTGCGGGCCCCGGCTCGCGCTGTGCGCGTGTGCTGTCCGTGTGGCCCAGGAAGGAAATCCAGATCCAGCATGACTCGATCCGAACGTCCCGTCCGTAAGAGGCCGGCGAACGCACGCGGTACCCAGCCCCAGACCGGCGCTGCCTCCGCCTCCGCGAGGAACGCGGGCCGGGGCGCCGGCAACAAGGCCGGGGCCCGCAAGGCCGCGCCGCCGCCGCAGGAGTTCTCGCTGCCCGAGAGCATCACGCCCGCACTGCCCGCCGTCGAGTCCTTCGACGCGCTGGACATGCCGGCCGCGCTGACCAAGACCCTGACGGCCCAGGGTGTCACCGAGCCCTTCCCGATCCAGGGCGCCACCCTGCCCAACGCCCTCGCCGGGCGCGACGTGCTCGGCCGTGGCCGCACCGGCTCCGGCAAGACGCTCGCCTTCGGCCTCGCCCTGCTGGCGCGCACCGCGGGCCGCCGGGCCGAGAGCAAGGCGCCGCTCGCGCTGGTGCTCGTCCCCACCCGTGAGCTCGCGCAGCAGGTCAACGACGCGCTGACGCCGTACGCGACCGCGGTGAACCTCCGTATCGTGACGGCCGTCGGCGGTATGTCGATCGGCCGCCAGTCCGGGACGCTGCGGCGCGGCGCCGAGGTGCTGGTGGCCACCCCCGGGCGGCTCAAGGACCTCATCGAGCGGGGCGACTGCACGCTCGGCCAGGTCTCCATCACCGTCCTCGACGAGGCCGACCAGATGGCCGACATGGGCTTCATGCCGCAGGTCACGGCGCTGCTCAAGCAGGTCGAGCCGGGCGGTCAGCGGCTGCTCTTCTCGGCGACGCTCGACAAGAACATCGACCGGCTGGTCAAGATGTTCCTCACCGACCCCGTCGTGCACTCCGTGGACCCGTCGGCGGGCACGGTGACCACCATGGAGCACCACGTGCTGCACGTCGCCGACGAGACCGACAAGAAGGCCGTGGCGATGCGGATCGCGGCGCGTGAGGGCCGGGTGATCCTCTTCGTGGACACCAAGCGCGGCGCCGACCGGTTCACCAAGCGGCTGCTGGCCAGCGGTGTCCGGGCGTCCGCGCTGCACGGCGGGCGCAGCCAGCCGCAGCGCAACCGCACCCTGGACCAGTTCAAGACCGGTCAGGTCACCGTGCTGGTCGCCACCAACGTGGCCGCCCGCGGTATCCACATCGACGACCTCGACCTCGTGGTCAACGTCGACCCGCCGGCCGACCACAAGGACTACCTGCACCGCGGCGGCCGTACCGCCCGTGCCGGTGAGTCCGGCAGCGTCGTCACGCTGGTGCTTCCCGAGCAGAAGCGCGAGATGACCCGTCTGATGGCCGACGCAGGCATCAACCCGCGCATCGCCCGCGTCAAGTCCGGCGACGAGGAGCTGGCCCGTATCACCGGCGCCCGCGAGCCCTCCGGGGTCCCCGTGGTCGTCGAGGTGCCCCAGGTCGCCGAGCAGCCGAAGCGGCCCAAGTCCCGTCCCCGGGTGGGCGGCGGAGCCCGTCGTCCCCAGGGCACGGGTACTCGCACACAGGGCACGGGTACCCGCACACAGAGCGGGGGTTCGGGTTCCGGTGCCGAGTCGCAGGGCCGTCAGCCCCAGCAGCGCTCCGGCGGCCGTCGCACCGAGAACGGTGGCGCCGCGGGTGCGAGCCGTGCGGGCGGCCGTGGCCGTGCCCCGCAGCGCCGCACGGAACGCGGTGGCGAGGGCGGCGGAGGCCGTCGCGCGGCGTAAGTAAGAAGGCGTACGGCTGAGGGGGTGTTGTGCGGGCCGATCCGGCTCGCACAACACCCCCTCAGTTTTTGCCGGAAGCGGGCCTCAGTCGTGTACCTCGCCGAAGAAGCCCGGGTCGACCGAGTCGAGCTTGAAGGCGGAGCTGCGGTGGAGGTCGAGGATTTCGGCGAGGGGGACCGGGCGGCGGCTGGTGGCCGAGAGGTCGCGGCGCGCGTCGGCGGACCAGAGGAACGGGAAGACGGAGAGGCCCTGGACGCCGGTCAGGGCGCCGGACTCGCCCCGCCAGCCGGGCCAGCGCAGGGTGTCGTAGAACTGGTCCATACCGCCGGTCAGGAGCCAGTCGAGCCAGGCCGCGTGGCCCACCTCGAGGGACTCCCAGCGCAGCGAGTCCGGCGCGAAGTAGATCATCTCGCCGGGCCGGCCGGGGCGGCCCTCGGCTTCGGGGTCGGATCCGTTCAGGACGAAGACGCCGCCCAGGACGTCATGGCCGACGACAAGTCCGCCCTCCGGCCGCCACGCCGGATCGAAACGGGCGGGGAAGTCGTTGATCTCGGCGAGGCCGGGCGGGCCCGCGGGTGTCTCGTCGCCCGGACTGCCGTAGATGCGCAGCCATCCGCTGTCCAGCACCACTCCGCCGCAGTTCAGCGCCAGCGCGCCCAGCCAGGACCGGGCCGTGACCTGTAACTGGAGCAGGGTTCCGCGGCCCTGCGCGGGGTCCACCGGGAGCACTTCCAGTGACACCGAGCTCGTGTTGGCGAGCTTCGCGGAGAGGAGAGGCCACGCGGGCTCCTCGACATCGGTCAGCTCGGTCAGGTCTCGCATGGGTTCCCCGTCGGGTCCGGGCGCCGCAGCACCGCGCTCAGTAGGCCGCCGTGCGCTCCCGGCGCACCGAGTAGGTCACGAACCCGGCGCCAAGGCCGAGGCAGAGGGTGCCGCCGATGACGTACGGCGTCGTGTCGAAGCTTCCGGTGTCGGCCAGCCGGGTCGGTTCGCCGCCCAACTGGGACTCCGGCTCCGACCCCGTGGAGGTCCCGTCCACGGTGGTCGTGGTGGTCGGACCGGCCGACGGACTGGCCGGTGCACCGGTTGACGTCGAGACGGGCTCGTCCTGGGTCGCGTTGGCGGACGGGACGAACCACAGGGCCCCCAGGAGGGTCCCCGCGGCAGTGGCGGTCAGCAACGATCGACGTGCGGCGGACACGAAATATCGATCCCCTTGTGGCGCTGGCGAATTGGCCGTGTGGACCGATGCTAATGAAAGGCGCGGGTCGTGGGAAAGTCGCGGAACCTGTGGGTCGTACGCTCCGTCCCATGAGTACTCCTGAGACAGCACAGTTTGTCCGGCTTCGTGTCGAACTGGTGCTTGAAGTCGATGACGCCGACGCCGTCGCCAAGGCCGCGCTGCGGCGGATCGCCGAGGACACGGCCATGCCGGCCGACGAGCGGGCGCACGCCGAGAACGCAGTGACGGAAGACACTGCCGAGGCCCTCGCCTATCTCATCGACCCGTTCGACCTGGTCAGCGAGGTGCCCGGGATCGAACTCGCCCAGGCTTCCTGGAGCAGCGAGCCGATTGACTACGATCCCGATTCGCCGGATTGGGACCTCGACGAGGATGATGACGCCGAGGACGACGAGGAAGTCGGCGTCGGCTGAAGCTTCTTGGGGAAATCGTGACCCCGGGCGGCAACCGCCGTCCGGGGTTTTCTCGTCTCAGGAGACCGCGGGAGTCGCACGGGTCACCTCCGTGCCACCCGCCTCGGACGTGGTGTGCCCCACACATCCACCGGATGTGGAACGGGATGAACCGGCCGTAGCGTTGAAAGTTCTTACGGGGCTCTCACGGTTTTTTGGGTATTCGGCAACGATGGAGAAGCGTGTGATGACGGTTGGTATGCGGCGCAGGGGCCTGACGGTCGCCTCCGCACTGCTCGGCGGGGTACTGGCGCTCTCTGCGTGCAGCGGGAGTGACGACAGCGCGGGCGGTGACGGCGGCCAGAGCAACAGTGCGCAGGCCAGCGCCGACGCGGCAGCCGCCAAGAAGACCTCCGAGGCCTCGATCACGATCACGCCCAAGGACGGCTCCGACAATGCCTCCATCAACAACGCGGCCAAGGTCACCGTGAGCAAGGGCACGCTCACGGAGGTCACCATGGAGACCGCGGACGGCACCGCCGTCGCCGGGGAGATATCCGCGGACAAGGCGAGCTGGGCGCCCACCGGTCAGCTGGAGCGCTCCACCACGTACAAGGTCACGGCCGCGGCCACGGACTCCGAGGGCCGCGTCGCCCACGAGAATGGATCGTTCACCACGGTCTCCCCGGCCAACAGCTTCATCGGCAACTTCACGCCGGAGGACGGCTCCACCGTCGGTGTCGGCATGCCGGTCTCGATCAACTTCGACAAGGCGATCACGAACAAGCCCGAGGTGCAGAAGGGGATCACCGTCTCCTCCAGCAGCGGCCAGGAGGTCGTCGGGCACTGGTTCGGCGCCAACCGCCTGGACTTCCGCCCCGACGACTACTGGACCGGCGGCTCCACCGTCACCCTCAAGCTGAACCTCGACGGGGTCGAGGGCGCGAGCGGTGTGTTCGGCGTGCAGCAGAAGACGGTCACCTTCAAGATCGGCCGTAACCAGGTCTCGATCGTCGACGCCAAGACGAAGACCATGAAGGTCACGCAGGACGGCAAGACGATCAAGACCATCCCGATCTCCGCCGGTTCGCCCGAGAACACGACGTACGAGGGTCAGATGGTGATCTCCGAGAAGTTCAAGGAGACCCGGATGGACGGCGCGACGGTCGGCTTCACGGACGACGACGGCAAGGGCGAGTACGACATCAAGGACGTACCGCACGCGATGCGTCTGTCGAGCTCCGGCACCTTCATCCACGGCAACTACTGGGGCGCCAAGTCCGTCTTCGGCAGCGTCAACACCAGCCACGGCTGTGTGGGCCTGTCGGACACCAAGGGCGCGAACGACCCGAACACGACTGCCGCCTGGTTCTACAACCACTCGATCATCGGTGACGTGGTGGTCGTCCAGAACACCGGCGACAAGACCGTCGCCCCGGACAACGGCCTCAACGGCTGGAACCTGGACTGGGCGGCATGGAAGGCCGGTTCGGCCGTCTAGTACCCATTGCCCCCGCTTCGTCCGAAGGCCCGTACCCGGCAGGGTGCGGGCCTTCGTGCTGGGCTCTCGCACAGGCTTGCTCGGTGGCGCACAGGTGAAATCGTGCTCCGCCACAGCCTTCTCATCATTCTCTTATCTCGGCCTTATGCCTTCATCACGAGCCGTACCTAGCTTTCGGCCATGTTCTTCACCTACCTGAGGCGCGAACTGCGCCGCCGCAGAAAGGCGGCCCTCGTCGTCGCCTCCGGGCTCGCCCTGGGCATCGCCCTGGTCATCGTGGTCAGCTCCGTGTCCTCGGGCATGGAGAAGGCCCAGGGCAAGGTCCTCCAGTCGCTGTACGGACTGGGCACGGACATGACGGTCACCAAGGCCGCCGCGGCTCAGACGGACACCAGCCAGCGCCCGCGCTTCAACTTCGACGCGAACGACGGCGGCTCCGAGCAGAGCAGCGACCGCGTGATGGTCCAGGGCTTCCAGACCCTGGCCTCCAGCACCGTCACCAAGGTCGACTCCCAGGCGGGCGTCGCGGACTCCGTCGGAGGGCTGAGCCTCCAGGTCATCAAGGTCAACGGCCAGTTCCAGCAGGGCCAGTTCCAGCAGGACGAGGGCGCGTCGGCCGCCCCGGGCGGCCGTGGGGGCGGCACCGGTGCGCCGCAGGGCCGTGTCGAGGGCGGTGGCGCCGAGTTCGACGTCAACCAGTACACCGTCTACGGCACCGACGTCACCAAGCCGGAGCTCGGCCCGCTGACCTCCTCGAAGATCACCAGCGGCCGTACGTTCACGACGTCCGAGACGGATGCCAAGGTCGTCGTCGTCGACGCGGCGTACGCCAAGGAGAAGAAGCTCGCCCTCAACGGCACGGTCACCATCAAGAGCGTCAAGTACAAGGTCATCGGCATTGCGACGCCCGACAGCGGTGACGCGGCGGCCAACCTGTACATCCCGCTCAAGCAGGCGCAGACGCTCAGCGACTCCAAGGACAAGGTCACCACGATCTACGTCAAGGCGTCCGACTCGCAGCAGATCGACAGCGTCAAGAGCACCATCCAGAAGAACATCTCGGGTACGACGGTCACCACCTCCGCCGACCTCGCGAGCACCGTGTCCGGTTCCCTGTCTACCGCCTCCGACCTCGCCTCGAACGTGGGCAAGTGGCTGTCCATCGCGGTACTCATCGCCGCGTTCCTGGTCGCCGGTCTGCTCACCTCCTCGGCCGTCTCCCGGCGTGTGCGCGAGTTCGGCACCCTGAAGGCGCTCGGCTGGAAGTCGGGCAGGGTGACCCGCCAGGTGGTCGGTGAGGCCATCGTCAACGGTCTGGTCGGTGGCGCTCTCGGTATCGCACTCGGCCTCGCGGGCGCGTTCGTCGTGACCGAGATCAGCCCCACCCTCCAGGCGGAGGTGGGGAGTTCGGGCGGTGCGGCGGCCGGTCCCGGCGGCGGTGGCTCCTTCGCCGGCGGTGGTGGCGGTGGCGGTGGTGGCGGCTTCGGCGCCGCCCGGCAGACCGCTTCCAAGGCCCTCGACGTCGCGCTCACCGCGCCCGTCAGCGTCAACACCATCGTCGTCGCGGTCGTCCTCGCCGTCGCCGGCGGCCTGATCGCCGGCGCCTTCGGTGGCTGGCGTGCCTCCCGACTGCGTCCCGCGGACGCGCTGCGCCGCGTCGAGTAGTCCGGCCCCCGCACGGCTCACGCTCTCGCGGCCAACCCCCTTACGCACAACCAGGAGTTGTTCCATGTACGAACTCAGAGGCGTCATCAAGCGCTATTCGCGGGGCAAGGACACGATCAACGCCCTCGCCGGTGTCGACCTGACCATCGCGGACGGCGACCGGCTGGTCATCCAGGGCCCCACCGGAGGCGGAAAGTCCACCCTTCTCCAGATGCTCGGCGGGCTCGACCGGCCCACCGAGGGCAGCGTCGAGCTCGACGGCATTGACATGGCGAAGCTGTCCGAGGCGAAGCTCACCAAGGTGCGTGCCGAGAACATCGGTTTCGTCTTCCAGAGCTTCAATCTGATTCCCACGCTCACCGCGCAGGAGAACGTGGAGACCGCTCTCGTACCCCTCGGGGTGAAGGCGAAGGAGCGGCGGCAGCGGGCCGCCGACGCACTGGCGTCGGTGGGCCTGGATGAGCGGCTCGGGCATCTGCCCGCCGAACTGTCCGGCGGTCAGCAGCAGCGCGTCGCGATCGCCCGCGCGTTGGTCAAGCAGCCGAAGGTACTGCTCGCCGACGAACCGACCGGCAACCTCGACGAGTCGATGCGCGACGAGATCATGGACGTACTGGAAACCATGTGGAAGGAGCACGGGCTCACTTTCATCATGGTCACGCACGACTCCTCGATTGCGAAAAAGGCCCCGCGAGTTGCGACGATCCGCAAGGGCAAGCTCACCGTCAAGGAGAACGCGGGAGCGTAGCGGAGCACAGAAGAGGGGCTCGGGACTGCGGCGGAAGATGTCGGTCAACTTCTCACCTGTGTCCCGCTATTGAGGAGCCGATCACCCCCCGGGCATACTTACGTATACCGGGGGGTGCACGTATGCGCGTGCGGAACTTCCTCCGGCCGGATGAATGGGGATTCGTCCGGATCTCATCTCAGGGGGAGTTTTGCGCAGACAAGTGAAAAGAGCGTGCCTTGCGACGGTCGCCACGGCGGCCGCGGTGGCCCTGGCGGCGGGAATGACCACCCCGGCGTCGGCGGAGTACGCGAGTGACACCACTGCCACGGGGCAGGCCAAGCAGGCCGCGCTCACGGCCAAGCACTACATCACGCTGATCACCGGTGACCGGGTGGCCGTCGACACCTCGGGCCGTGTCGTCGGCGTCGAGCGTGCCAAGGGCCGCGAGAACATGCCCGTCCGGACCCGCGAGGCCGACGGCCACACCTTCGTGGTGCCGGCCGACGCGCAGCGTCTGATAGCCACCGGCAAGATCGATCAGCGGCTCTTCGACGTCACCGAGCTGAACACGGCGGCATCCCTCAAGTCCCAGAAGCAGGGACTGAAGGTGATCGTCGGCTACAGGGGCACGGCGACGGCGGCCAAGGGCGACGTCCGTGACGCGGGCACCGTCCGCAGGACCCTCAAGTCCCTGAACGCGGACGCCGTGGTGACGCCCAAGCAGGACGCCACCGAGCTGTGGGACGCGGTCACCGACGACGGCGCCACCGCTTCCGGCGTCGCGAACGTCTGGCTGGACGGCGTGCGCGAGGTCAGCCTCGACAAGTCCGTACCGCAGATCGGCGCTCCCACGGCGTGGGCCGCCGGTTACGACGGCACGGGCGTCAAGATCGCCGTCCTGGACACCGGAGTCGACGCGACCCACCCGGACCTCGCGGGCCAGGTGACCGAGTCCAAGAACTTCTCCACCTCGCCCGACGCGACCGACAAGTACGGCCACGGCACCCATGTCGCGTCCATCGCGGCCGGCACGGGCGCCAAGTCGAACGGCACGTACAAGGGTGTCGCGCCCGGCGCGAAGATCCTCAACGGCAAGGTCCTCAGCGACGAGGGCCACGGCGACGACTCCGGCGTCCTCGCCGGCATGGAGTGGGCGGCCGAGCAGGGCGCTGACATCATCAACCTCAGCCTGGGCGGCTTCGACACCCCCGAGATCGACCCGCTTGAGGCCGAGGTCAACAAGCTGTCCGAGGAGAAGGGCATCCTCTTCGCGATCGCCGCGGGCAATGATGGCCCAGGTGAGCAGACCGTCGGCTCCCCAGGCAGCGCGGCCGACGCGCTGACCGTCGGCGCCGTGGACGGCAGCGACACGCTGGCGTCCTTCTCCAGCCGCGGCCCCGGCCTGGACGGCGCGATCAAGCCGGACGTCACGGCGCCCGGCGTGGACATCACCGCGGCCTCGGCCGCGGGCAGTGTCATCGCCAAGGAGGTCGGCGAGAATCCGGCCGGCTACCTGACCATCTCCGGTACGTCGATGGCGACCCCGCATGTCGCGGGCGCGGCGGCGATCCTCAAGCAGCAGCACCCGGACTGGACGTTCGCCGAGCTCAAGGGCGCGCTGACCGGCTCCGCGAAGGGCGGCGCGTACACGCCGTTCCAGCAGGGTTCGGGCCGGATCCAGGTCGACAAGGCCATCCAGCAGACCGTGATCGCCGAGACCTCGTCGGTGACCTTCGGCGTCCAGCAGTGGCCGCACACCGATGACACCCCGGTGACCAAGCAGGTCACCTACCGCAACTTCGGCACGGCCGACGTCACCCTGAACCTCGCGGCGACGGCGACCAACCCCAGTGGCCAGGCGGCTCCGGCGGGCTTCTTCACGCTCGGCGCGAAGACGGTCACCGTCCCGGCGGGCGGCACGGCCTCCGTCGACCTGACGGTCAACACGAAGCTGGGCGGCACCACGGACGGCGCCTACTCCTCGTACGTGACGGCGACCGGCGGCGGCCAGACCGTACGCACGGCGGCGGCGGTGCAGCGCGAGGTGGAGTCCTACGACGTCACCGTGAACTACATCTCTCGTGCCGGTGAGCAGCCCATCCACCTCACCGACCTGTGGGCCTACTCGGGTGTGGCCAACGGGCGGGACTTCTACGGGCAGGGCACCGGCGCCACCGACACCATCCGGGTGCCCAAGGGCACGTACATCCTGGACACCATCCTGGTGAAGGACCTCGGCACGATCGAGGGCGGCGTGGACTGGCTGGTCCAGCCCAAGCTGGACGTCACCAAGAACACCACGGTGACGATCGACCAGCGCACCGCCAAGAGCGCCGACATCACGGTGCCGGACGCGGCGGCGACGCAGCTCTCCGCAGGCGTTTCCTACTCGTACGACCCTGCCGCCGTCGCTGTCGGCTTCGGCGTGGGCTCCTTCAAGGACCTGCGGATCGCGCACGTCGGCCCGGCGATCTCCTCCGGTCTCGCCCAGAGGTGGTCCGGCACCTGGCTCAAGGGCGCCGCCACCGAGTACGACGTGGTGACCGGCGGCCAGGTCACCAAGCTCCAGGGCACCAAGACCAAGCACTACAAGGCGAGCGAACTCGCCAAGGTGAAGGCGAACCTGGGGGCCTCGGTCTCCGGCAAGACGGGTGCGGTCGCCGCCTACGGCCAGTTGGCCGAGGACATGGCCTTCGGCGTCGAGGTCGGGCAGAAGCTGCCGGGCACGCGGACGCTCTACGTGACCACCGGGGACAAGGTCAAGTGGGGTGTCGACTTCACGCAGTACGGGCCCATAGGCGCGGACGGCTTCCCGAGCGTCGAGGCCTACTACACGCTGGGCGCCCCGCTGACCTTCGCGGCGGGCAAGACGTACTCGAAGACCTTCAACACCGCGGTCTTCGGTCCGAAGCTCAACAGTGAGTACGGCGCCTACCGCAGCGGCGACTACCTGTACGGCTATCTGCCGGTGTTCGCCGACGGTGCCGGGCACGCCGGTGCATCGCTCTACACCTCGGTCAAGACGACCCTGTACCGCAACGGCACCAAGATCGCCGCGAACGCCGATCCGCTGGACGGCAGTGGCCAGTTCAAGGTGCCGGCGGCGGACTCGCTGTACCAGCTGTCCACCTCCATCACGCGTTCCTCGAAGGTGGCCGCGGCCGCCACGAAGATCAACGCGAGCTGGACGTTCCGCTCGAAGAAGGTCGCCGACGCGAAGCTGCCGCTCTCGACGGCCCGCTTCGGCGCATCCGTCGGCCTGGACGGTCGTGTCACGGCCGGCAAGAAGGTGACCATCCCGGTCATCGTCCAGGGCGCGGCCGCCGGCAGCAACCTCAAGTCCCTCTCCGTGTCCGTCAGTTACGACGGCGGCAAGAAGTGGACCAAGGTCACCGTCAAGAGTGGCAAGGTCACCTTCAAGAACCCGGCGAAGGGCAAGGGCATCTCGCTCCACGCGACGATCACCGACAAGAAGGGCAACAAGTCGGCCGTCTCGATCTACAACGCGTACTACGGCCAGTAACCTTCCGTGCGCGAACGGCCTGCCCAGGACCTCGGTTCTGGGCAGGCCGTTGTCTTTTGCCCGGCCGCATGCTTCTGGTCGGCGGGCTGTGGCGAACGTGGTGCGTGGGAAACTGGATCTCTGCATGGGCAGTTGGCTTTCCTGCCCGTCGCTGAGGGGAGAAGCAGTGTCGGGGACTTCCGCTTCGTGGCTTTCTGTCAGGAAATGTGAGCGCGCCTGGGCAGAGGCGGTGGGGTTTTTACACCAGGGCCGGACGGAAGCCGCGGCGCATCGCTTCAAGGCGGCCTTGGAGCATGACCCGTCCGCCGCCGACGCCTGGCTGGGGCTGCATGCGACGGGGTACCGTCCGGCCGAGGCCGTCGACTGGATGGCCCGAAATGGGGGAACCTTCGGAGCGTTACGGAAGAAGCTGACCACACCGCTCAAGTCCCGCTTTGCCCTTGGCGTTTACGTCACGTTCCGGCTGGAGACGCAGCGCGACCTCTGGCTGGCCGTGATGGCTCGGCTCCTGGCCGACGACCGGCTGGGCGAGGCATGGCAGTCCCTTGAGCCTGCTTACCTGGACTGTGACGAGACGCGATTCATCTGCACCAGGTATGCCTTCCTCAAACGTGACTGGCCACTCGTCCTGACCTTCGCGAGGGACATCGGGGATGCCTTTATGCGGGACGAGTCCCAGCTCTATGTGGCCAGGGCCCTTGTGGAACAGGGCGTCCACCATGAGGCGTTGAATGTCCTGGCTCCGCTTCCTCAGCGCCTGGGCGCGGGCAGCAAGTTCGACGGGGAGGTCGCCTATGCGCGCGGTCTCGCCATGGAAGGGCTACGGCAGGACGATGAGGCGCTGCGGCAGTTCCAGTACGCGTTCCGTTGCTTTCCCGGCCTGGCCGACGTCGCCGAACGTGCGCGGGCCTCCGCCCCTGGAACTGTCCCCGTGCCCACGCGGTCGGCTCCGCCGGCGCCTGGGGTGCGGCCCGAGTCCGCCCCTGCCGTGGACGGTTCGGCTGACTCGGCGACGAAGGAAGCGGCCTTGGCCGAGGCTCTGTCGCTCCTGGACGACATGGTCGGCCTCGGCCCCGTCAAGCGCCAACTGCGCACTCTGATAGCCCAATTACGTATGTCCGCGGTCCGCAGGGAACGGGGTCTGCCGTCCACCGCGGCCCCTCAGCACTTCGTGTTCGCCGGTCCTCCCGGCACAGGGAAGACGACAGTTGCCCGCATTGTCGGGAAGATCTTCGCGGGACTTGGCCTGCTGGAGAAGGGCCAGGTCATCGAGGCTCAGCGCGTCGACCTGGTCGGTCAGCACCTTGGTGAGACCGCCATCAAGACGAGCAACTTGATCGACTCCGCACTTGACGGCGTGCTGTTCATCGACGAGGCCTACGCGCTGTCCAACAGCGGTTACCACGGCGGCGACGCCTTCGGGGACGAGGCGCTGCAAGTCCTGCTCAAGCGGGCCGAGGACGACCGCGACAGGCTCGTGGTGGTCCTGGCCGGCTACCCGCACGAGATCAGTGAACTGCTGGCTGCCAACCCCGGACTGGCGTCCCGCTTCACGACACGGGTGGACTTCCCGTCGTACTCCGCGTCCGAGCTCGAACTCATTGGTCGGCACATTCTGGAGGCGCAGGGCGATGTCCTGGCCGAGGACGCGGCCCTGGCGCTGGAACTCGCCTGCGAGGACGCCGTGCGTGACGAGCTGATCGACCGACTGGGCAACGGCCGATTCGTACGTGAGCTGTGCCGGAAGGCCGCGGCGCTGCGGGACCTGCGCCTGTACGAGGTCCATGGCGGTACCGGGACTCTCTCACTCGAGGACATCACGACCCTGAGTCTCGAGGACGTCACGCTCGCCTACCGCGAACTGCGCGACGGTGTGACAGGCCCCTGACTTGGCGCGGTGTCGTGGTCGCAGGTTCGGGGCGTGCTCGTGCTCCCCTCCAGCTCGCACCAGACGGTCTTGCGGTCCGCCCCTTGTTCCACGCCCCACCCCCGTGCGAGCACGTCGAGGAGGGCGAGGCCTCGGCCGGATTCGTCCGTGGCGGTGGCGTGCAGGAGGACGGGCAGGGCGCGCGGGTCGGGGTCGGTGACCTCGACGCGGGTGTGGCCGTGGTCCGTGCTGATGACTCGGATGGTCACCGGGGTGCCCTCGCCGAGGTGGTCGATGACGTTCGTCACCAACTCGGTTGTGCAGAGCCGGACTTCGTAGCTGTGGTGACGGAGGTGGTGACGCAGTTCGGGTACGGACTTCACGGTGGCGAGCAGGCGTAGTTCGAAGGTCATCGTCACCGCTCGGCCGCCTTTCGGAGCACGGCGGTGAGTGCGCGAGCTGTGGCGGTGTTGCAGTTTCCCAGCGAGACCATGCCCGCGGGTGGCTGGTACGTACCCGCGTAGGACGGAAGGTCCACGCGGAGTGAGGGGAGCGTGATGCCGTGGAGGGTGAGGGCGGCTCGGAGTTCCGCCACGCAGCGGGTCATGTCGTCGGCGGTGGGGCGGTTGTCGGGCGAGGGGGCGGGCGAGTGGTCGGGCATGAGCGGTTCATCTTCCTGTGCGTTCTGTGACGAATCGCTCACACCTTGACGTGTCGCGGCGTACCGTAAAAGGGGTTTCGGGTTCGCTGCGTGAACTGCGGAAGCAGGCCGGGGAGTTGCGGAAGCCATGGAAAGAGCAGTGGCAAGAACAGTGGAAAGTGAACCTGTCGACCGCAGACCCCAAATGGCGGTGAACGATGGCCCAGCGCAAGAACATCGACGGCTCCTCGGGCGTACCCACCTTCTACGGCAAGGAGTTGCGGTGGCAGCGGGAGGCCGCCGGACTCTCCCTTGAACAGACGGTCGAGGGCAGCTTCTTCGGCAAGTCCTACCTCAGTGACATCGAGCACGGGAGACGGCGCATGCCGCTGGACCTGGCTCGGCATGTGGACAAGGTGCTGAAGACGGACGGCTTCTTCGAGCGGTGCTGCGAGGACGTGCGGAAGGCGCACCGGGCGGGGCACGCGTGGTACTTCGAGCAGGTCTTGGAGGCGGAGAAGTTCGCGGAGACCATCGAGGAGTGGTGCCCCAGCGTCTTCCCCGGACTGCTTCAGACCGCCCCGTACGCGCGTGCCCTGGTCCGGGCGGCCCACCCCATGGCCTCCGACGAGGAGGTCGAGGAGAAGGTCAGCGCCCGTATGGCGCGGGCCCGGCTCTTCGAGGACGACCACCACACCCCGGAGTACTGGGCGATCCTGCACGAGTCTCTGCTGCGTGAACCGCTCCTCCCGCCGCTGGAGATGGCCGAACAGCTCGACCGGATCATGGAGTTGGCCGAGCGTTACCGGATCGTTCCGCAGATCGTTCCGCGGACATGCGGGCCGTATCCCCTCATGGCCGGCTCCATCATGGTCATGACCTTCCCCGACGCTCCGCCGCTGGTCTACATGGAGTCGTCGTACAGCGGCGACACCACCGACGAACCGGCGCTCGTGAAGCAGTACCGCAAGGCATACGATCGGCTCAGGGCCGTCGCGCTGTCACCGGAGGCGTCCCTGGCCATGATCAGGGCAGCGGCAGAGGAATACCGAAATGGCAAGCAACCGGATCGACTTGAGTGACGCGCTGTGGCGCAAGAGCAGCTACAGCAACGGTGACGGTGGGAACTGCGTAGAGGTGGCCGGTGACTTCGCCGGCGCCGCCCTCTGGCGCAAGTCCAGCTACAGCAACGGTGACGGCGGGGAATGCGTAGAAGTCGCCGACGGCCTCCCGGGCCTCGTTCCCGTCCGCGACTCCAAGGCCCCCGAGGGTCCCGCTCTCATCCTCCCCGCGTCCGCGTGGGCGCCCTTCGTCGGGGCCCTCAAAGCCAGCAGCCTGACCGCCTGAACAAGAAGGCAGCGGCGAGGGGGCCGTCCAGAGGAAGGTCCCCTGGGTGATGTGGAGGCGTTCGTGGCGGGAACGATGAGGTAGTTGAAGGATGATCGCCACTGCGTAAAAAGTCGCAGTCCCCACCAGAGCGCGCGAAAGATGTTGAAGGGATCACCGATCACCCACTCGGCCTTCGCTGAGAAACCGCCTGGCGATCAGGCCCGTGTGACGGTGAGCAGCAGTGGCGAATGGACGCCGAGGTGGGCGGCGGAGTCGGCTACGGTCTCGGCCAGCCAGCCGACCGCGTCACAGGACCACTCTGCGAGTTCACCGGACAGTGTCATGCCGTGCAGGGGCGGGCCGTTCCAGAAACTGTCGTCGAACGGCGGCGCCGGGACACTGTCCGGGGGGGCGAGTTGGTTGGCCTCACCCACGAACACGTCCTGGTCCAGGTGGCCGAGGCGGCGGGTGAGCTGCAGAGCGACCGTGGGGATCGACGGGTCGCGGCCGCTGTCGATGCGGATCTTTACCGATGCCCGCGATCGTGGGTCGTACTCGCCGAACCAGTCGGTCGTCTGCATGGATGGCACCATCGCATAGGGCGGGCGAGCCGAGGCGTCGAGCCCCTGAACCGGCAAGAGGACCTGTACCGCGGAAAGGCGCACGGAACCGATCCGCGCTGTCGTGTCCTCTGCGCAGCGCAGGAACGGCTGTACGGGGAGCGGTCGGTCACCCGCCACCGCGCTGGCCTCGACCTGGAACCACGAGATCAGGTTCGGCGCCGGAGCAGCGAGGGGGTGGCTCCATCCGGCGTCGTTCATGGCCCACAGCCCCGGCGCGACGACCGTGCGCCTCTCGGAAGCGTCCCCTTCCGCAGCGCTCGCCCGGTCGTCGAGCCAGCCCATGGCAAGCGATCGCTGGTGGAACAACTGGTAGGCGTCGTGCTCGGACTCGGGATCGTGCCAGGAGTGCGGGACCAACTCGCCGTAGAGGGCGGCGAACATGGTTCCCGCGGTGTGACGAGCCATGGGCGCAATGCCCGGCTGCGCGGCGGCGTCCTGCTCTGACACGTCGTCCTCCTTGGTTCTGCTGCGGCCTCCAAGGCCGGCCCCTCAGAGGGAGCTGGGCCAGTCCCTCAGTACACCCGGCAGTTCACCTCAGCCTGGTTCATCGGCTTCTCGCCGGTGTCGGTCTCGCCGATCACATCGACCTCCACATGGTTGCGCCACGACGTCGGCTGGGTACCGCGGCAGTCGCGACGGGCCGCCGTGCGGTGAGTGCTCCCGCCGCCGGGTTTGAGTGTCTCGGTGGCTGAGTTGGATCATGTAATCGCTGCATCCCGGACCAGATTCGAGTCAGTGACCCGCACCTGACCAGGAATAAGAGGGGAACTTCCGTCCAAAGGGTGAAATCAGCCGCTGCTCAGAGCATTCCGGAGGCTGGTACCGGTCGGGGAGACGGTTGCTCGCAGTGACGCCTCCGGTAATGGTCTACGCCGTGGACTGTCGGGGCTCCTCAACGAGGTGGGAGCTGCTTCGCTGGAAGTACAGCTTCCGGGGCCCTCCGTGTTTGTGTAGAGGCATGACTGTTCAGACCGTCGAGTACGTCCGGTACCGCATCCCCGAGCAGCAGTCGCCGGAGTTCCTGGCCGCCTACACCCGGGCGGCCGTGCATCTCGCGGCGGCGCCCGAGTGCGTCGACTACGAACTGGCGCGCTGCGAGGACGACTTCGAGCACTTCGTCCTGCGCATCACGTGGACGTCGAGCGAGGCCCACGAGGAGGGCTTCCGCAAGTCGGAACTCTTCGCCGACTTCCTCGCCGAGATCCGCCCCTACGTCTCCAGCATCGAGGAGATGCGTCACTACAAGCCGACGACGGTACGGGGGACGGGCGCGGCGGTTCCCACGCTGTACGCCTGGGCGGGCGGCGCCGTAGCGTTCACCCGCCTCACCGAGGTCTTCTACGAGAAGGTCCTCAAGGACGAGGTCCTGGCGCCGGTGTTCGCCGACCTGGCCCCCGAACACGCGGCGCATGTCGCGCTCTGGCTCGGGGAGGTCTTCGGAGGCCCCGCCGCCTACTCCGAGACGCAGGGCGGCCACGGGCACATGGTCGCCAAGCACCTGGGCAAGGGCATCACCGAGGCCCAGCGCCGCCGCTGGGTCTACCTCCTCCAGGACGCCGCCGACGACGCGGGCCTCCCGACCGACGCGGAGTTCCGCTCGGCGTTCGTCGCGTATGCGGAGTGGGGGACGCGGCTGGCCGTCTACTTCTCCGGCCCGGACGCGGTGGCTCCGGGCGAGCAGCCGGTGCCGCGGTGGACTTGGGGAGCCGCGCCCCCGTACCAGCCGTAAAAGCAGCCCGCAGGCCTCAGGGCTGAGGGGCGGCCGTGCCCGAACGGGTGGCGTCCGCCCCCCAGCTGGCCAGCAGCCGCAGCGCCTCCGCCGAGGCCGACCCGGGCTCCGCGTGATACGTGACCAGCACCTGCTCACTGTCACCTGCGAGCTGGAAGGACTCGTACTGGAGGGAGAGGTCCCCCACCAGGGGGTGGCGGAGCCGCTTCACCCCGTGGGCCTTCTCCTTGACATCGTGTGTGGCCCACAGCCGCCGGAAGTCCTCGCTCTTCACGGAGAGCTCACCGACCAGCGCGGACAGCCGAGGATCGTCGGGATGACAGCCCGCGTCCATGCGCAGCAGACAGACGATGTCGATCGCCTTCTGCTCCCACTCCACGAACAGATCCTGGTACTCGGGCCGGAGGAACACCATCCGCGCCCAGTTCCGCTCCTGCGCCGGCAACTCCGCCCAGTCGCCGAACACGGCCGCGGCCATCCGGTTCCACACGAGGACGTCGGAACGCCGCCCGGTGATGTACGCCGGCACCCCGTCCAAGGTGTCGAGCAGCTGCCGCAAGGCGCCCCGCACCTGCTGTGGCCGAGCCCCCTGCTTCTTCTTGTGCTGCTTGGGCTTCGCGAGGTGGGTGAGATGTGCGTGCTCGGCGTCCGTGAGCCGTAGGGCGCGGGCGATCGCGTCGAGCACCTCCGACGACACGTTCCGTCCGTTGCCCTGCTCAAGGCGCGTGTAGTACGCCACCGACACCCCGGCCAGCTGCGCCAGCTCCTCTCGGCGCAGCCCCGGCACGCGCCGGTGCCGGCCGAAGTCCGGCATCCCCACGTCCTCCGGCTTCAGCCGGGCTCGGCGCGTGCGCAGGAACTCGCTGAGCTCGGCACGCTGGTCCAGCGGCTGTCCCGCTTCGCCCGCGGGCCGCTGAGAAGGGTGTGGGTCCATGCCTCCAGTATTCACGGTCCGTTCCCGGTCGTACGCGCAGGAGGCTGACCCCGCCAGTAGTAGGACCAGCGAACGTACGTAAGGCGGTGACCTGGGTGAATGTCGCGCGAGCGGGCACGCTGGACGGCGTACCCGGTCAGAAGGTCAGCAAGGTCAGAAGGCAGCCGGGTACACGACCACTCCTTAGGAGAACCCCGGCATGACCACTGTTGCTGCGTACGCCGTCCCCGCCCCCAAGGCGCCGTTGGAGCGCACCACCATCGAACGCCGCGAGGTCGGCGAGTTCGACGTCCTGATCGACATCAAGTTCGCCGGTATCTGTCACTCGGACATCCACCAGGCCCGCGAGGGCTGGGGCGAGGGCATCTTCCCGATGGTCCCGGGCCACGAGATCGCCGGCATCGTCACCGAGGTCGGCTCCGGCGTCACCAGGTTCCAGGTGGGCGACCGCGCGGGCGTCGGCTGCATGGTCGACTCCTGCCGCGAGTGCGAGAACTGCAAGGCGGGCCTGGAGCAGTACTGCGTCAAGGGCAACATCCAGACGTACAACGCCATCGGTGTGGACGGCACGCCCACCTACGGCGGCTACTCCACGCACATCGTCGTCGACGAGAACTACACCGTCCGCGTCCCCGACGGCATCTCCCTCGACGAGGCCGCACCGCTGCTCTGCGCCGGCATCACCACGTACTCCCCGCTCAAGCACTGGAACGCCGGTCCCGGCAAGAAGGTCGCCGTCCTCGGCCTGGGCGGCCTCGGCCACATGGGCGTCAAGATCGCGCACGCGCTCGGCGCCGAGGTGACCGTCCTCTCGCAGTCGCTCCGCAAGAAGGACGACGGCCTGAAGCTGGGCGCCGACCACTACTACGCGACCAGCGACCCGAAGACCTTCGAGGAGCTGGCCGGCACCTTCGACATCATCCTGTCGACGGTCTCCGCTCCGCTGGACTTCGGCGCGTACCTCTCCCTGCTGAAGACGGACGGCGCCCTCGTGAACGTCGGCGCCCCCGAGGAGCCGATCTCCCTCAACCTCTTCGCCCTGCTCAACGGCCGCAAGACCCTCGCGGGCTCCGGCATCGGCGGCATCCAGGAGACCCAGGAGATGCTCGACTTCTGCGCCGAGCACGGCCTGGGCGCCGAGATCGAGCTGATCACCGCCTCCGAGATCAACGAGGCGTACGAGCGGGTCCTCGCGAGCGACGTCCGCTACCGCTTCGTGATCGACACGGCCACGATCTAGCCAGGTCTACGGTAGGCCGCTGAACCCGGGTCCGGTTCTCCGGGCCCCGGTTCAGCGCCCGCCCGAACGCCCCAGCAGCCACAGCAGATACGGCCCTCCGACCAGGGAGGTGAGCGCCCCCACCGGGATCTCCAGCGGCGGCAGCAGCGTACGGGCCACGAGATCCGCGGCGACCACGATGACCGCTCCCGTCAACCCGGAGGCGACGAGCGGCAGTTGAGGGGTGCGGGTGATGCGGCGGGCCAACTGCGGCCCGGTGAGGGCGACGAAACCGATCGGGCCCGCCGCACCCGTCGCGACCGCGGCCAGCACCACGCCCAGGAAGGTCAGCCCGAGTTGGGCGCGGTGCACGCGCACGCCGAGCGCGGCGGCCGTCTCGGGGTCCAGGCCGAGCGGCCGCAGCGCCCGGTTCGCCCACACCAGCGCGGGCAGCGAGAGGAGCAGGACCCAGCCGAGCGGTCCCGCCTGCTCCCAGCCGCGCCCGTTCAGGCTGCCGGTCAGCCACAGCTTGAGTGCTTCGGCCTCGGAGAGTTCGCTCTCGGTCAGATACAGCTGTACGACGGCCGAGAGCGCCACCCCGATCCCGACTCCCGTCAGCACGAACCGACTTGGCTGCATCCCGTGCCGCCAGGCCAGCACGTACACCAGCGCGGCGGCCACCAGACCGCCGGTGACGGCGACGGCGGGGAGCGCGCCCGGTGAGGCGACGGTGCCGGTGGCGAGCGCCAGGACGGTCGCGGCTGCGGCGCCGTGCCCGACGCCGATCACGTCCGGGCTGGCGAGCGGGTTTCTCGTGACGGTCTGCACGAGCGCTCCGGACAGCCCGAGCGCGGTGCCGACCAGCGCGCCGAGCACGATCCGCGGGACGCGCAGCTCACCGACGATCAGCTCGTACGGGCCGCCCTGACCGCGCAGCACCCGCCAGACCTCACCCGGCGGAATGTACGTCTGCCCGACGCACGCCGACAGCAGCATCACGCCCGCGAGGACCAGGATCAGTGCGCAGACGACGGCCGCCGAGCGCCGGTGCAGGAGGAGGGAGAGGCCGCGGTGGCGGACTGCGGAGAGCCCCGCCGAGCGGGGGTACGTGCTGGTGGTCATGCGCCCACCGACTTCCGGCGTACGAGCACGATCAGTACGGGTACGCCCACGAGCGCGGTCATCACGCCGGCCGGGACCTCCGCGGGGGCGCGGACCACGCGTCCCGCCACATCCGCAGCGAGCAGCAGGGCGGCGCCGAGGAGGGCGGACAGGGGGAGCGTCCAGCGGTGTCCACCGGAGACGAGGCGCCTGGCGAGGTGGGGTACGGCGAGGCCGATGAAGGCGATCGGCCCGGCGGCGGCGACCGCGGCCGCGGTGAGCACGGTCGCGCCGAGCGCCGCACACCCTCGTACCAGCGCGACCCGGTGGCCCAGCGCCCGCGCCGTGTCGTCGCCGAGCGCGAGCGCGTCCAGGCCGCGGGCGCAGGCCAGCACAAGGAGCGCGCCGGCGATCAGGAACGGCAGCATCCGCCCGACGGTCCCCGCGTCCCGTCCGCTGAGCGCGCCCACCTGCCAGAACCGGAACTGGTCGAGGGACGCCGAACTCGACGTCAGGACAACGGTGGTGGCCCCCGCCGTCATCGCGGACAGCGCGGTTCCGGCGAGCGCCAGCTTCACAGGCGAGGCGCCGCCGCGCCCGCGCGAGGCGATGGCGTACACGACACAGGCGGCGGCGACGGCCCCGGCGAAGGCGTACCAGACGTAACCGGAGAAGCCGTTCGCCCAGCCGAGAGCGATCGCGAACACGACGCCTGCCGCCGCGCCCTGGCTCAGTCCGAGGATCCCCGGATCGGCGAGCGGATTGCGGGTGACCGCCTGCAGCGCCGCCCCCGCGAGCCCCAGCGCCGCCCCCGCCGTCAGCCCGATCGCGGTCCGCGGCACCCGCAGCGACCGTACGACCAGCGCGTCCGGTGAACCCCCGCCGTGCACCAGGGCGTCGAGGACCGTGGACAGGGGGACGGGGCGGGTGCCGACGGCGAGGCTGAGCGCGACGGCGGTGACCGTGAGGAGGAGGGCGGCGGTGAGCCAGGCGGTGCGCCTGACGGCCGTACGCCTGCCGACCGTGTGCCCGGCGGCCGTGCGCCCGCCGGCCGTCGTACGACTGGTCGCTTGCCGGTTCACTTGCCGATGGTGTCCGTGAGCTGCTTGATCACGAGCCGCGCGGCGGTCGGACCGGCGTTGAGGTACCAGGGGTCGTCGTCGACCTTCACCGCCCGGCCCGCCTCGACGGCCTTCATCGACTTCCACAGCGGCCCGGCGAGAACGCTGCCCGCGTCGGTCTTGGACGCGTCGCCCTGTACGGAGTAGAAGATCCAGTCGCCGTCCGCGGTGTCGATGCTCTCCGCGCCGATGTCCTGCGAAATCGCCTTGAACTGCTGCGACTTGGGCCGGCCGAGCCCCATGTCGACGGCGATCGACCCGGTGAAGGAGGACACCCCGAACATCCGCGTACGGTCCGGCGTGAACCGCAGCATCGACACGGCCGGGTCGCCGAGGCTCTTACCACTGGTGGCGGCGTCGTCCGCGAGGTCGTCGAGCAGCTTCTGCGCCCGCTCGCCCTTGCCGACCGCGTCGCCTACGAGCAGCAGGTCCCGCTTCCAGTTGATGCCGTTGCCGGCCGTGACGACGGTCGGCGCGATCTTCGACAGCTTCGGGTACAGGTCACCGAGCGAGTCGTTGAGCAGGATCAGGTCGGGCTTGGCGGCGGCCAGCGTCTCCAGGTTCGGTGCCTGGCGGGTGCCCGCGTCGGTCATCTCCGCGAGCTGCTTCTTGTCCGCGGGGAAGGCGTCCGCCAGGTAGTCCGGGACGAGCCCGGCGTTGTCGGCGCGCGTCGTGACCGTCGGGACGATCCCAAGGGACAGCAGGTCGTCCAGCTGTCCGGTGCTGAGCACGGCGATCTTCTCGGGCTCGGTCTTGATCTCCGTCCTGCCCTCGAAGTGCCCGACCGTCCGGGGGAACTCGCCGTCCTTGGCGCTCCCGGCGCCCATACCGGCCTCGACGGCGCTGGGGGCCACGGAGGGTCCCTCGGAGGCGCCGGCCACGAGATTGCGGTCCGAGTCGGAGGAGGCGCTCCCACTCTGGGAGGAGGCCTCATCGCTGGATGAGCATCCGGCCAACAGCCCGCCGACGACGGCAACGGCCAGTACGGCCTTTGATCCCCAGGTGCGCACAGCGACTCCGATCGATGAATTAGGTAAGGCTTACCTTAAGCTCCCTTTCCGGGGCGGTCGGAACCGGGGGCCCCGCTTGTGCGGGGCCCCAGCGCTACTCGCATCGGTGCCGGACTGCCGAGAGCAGGCGCCGCCGGCCCGTCGCGTGCCCGCCCGTCGAGATGACGAGCCGTAGGTACAGGCGCCCGGCCGGCCCCGAAAGGCGGTTCGCCCGAAGCCTCTGGCCGACGGCCAGAGCAACGTCGGAGACCGGCGTCAGGGCGCGTAGTAGGCGGCGTAGAGGGCCGAGCGGCTTTCGACGCTGAAGTCCTCGAAGTCGTCGGCCGCTTCGCATCGGAGCAGTTGTTGCAGCGCCGCTTCGGCTTCGGGCAGGTGCTGACTCGACAGGTACGCCTTGGTCGTGGCCAGGCCGCTGCCGCACAGCAACTGGACGTCGATCGAGCAGTCCGCGTCCATGCTGGCGGACTTCGCCTGCCAGATGAGGAGGATGTCTTCGAGCGTTCCGGCGTTGAACAGCTGTACGCAGCACAACTTCATCAACGCCGTGTCGCCATCTCCCTGAGCGCGCCCCTCCAGCCGGGTTTGTACGGTGAGCAGAGCTCGTACTTCGTCGAGGTTCGCCCCGACGGGGTGCAGGCCGTACTGGCGCAAGCTGTCGTCTTCATCCATGGCCGTGCCTTCCTGTTGGAGAGCAGGACTCGGTCATTCGGCCAGGCCGGCGTGACGACATCCAGAGTCCGACCGTCCGCGGTAGTGGTGTGAAGCCCTCCGCCGAAAAGCCCTGCGATGTGTACGCGGCTTCCGCTGAGAGGCCCGAGGCCGGGGCAGGAGAGATCGGCGACCGCGTCGGGGCGGTTCCTCATTGCCTGCCGGTACGCCGAGAGGAGCTCGGGTTCGAGATCTGCCCGCTCAACCGGAGCTGTCCTCTTCGGCCACTTCGTCACGGCGCCATGATCCATGCCTTGGGGGACTCGTCCAACAGATTTCATGAACGGCGCAGCGTTCAGGCAGGTGCCCTTGTCACCTGTGAACGCCGCTTGATGACCCACGCCAAGCCTCGTTCACGGTCCTCTTCGCCGGACGTGGCCGGAGCAATCGTAGGAAGCCGGGTTTGTTCTGTGACGTGGGGGATTCCGGGGATGTGTGACCTGTACCGGCTATCAGTGCAGGTCACGGCATGCCGGTCAACTACCGGTATTCAGCCGGAGGGCGAGGTCGTGGGCGGTGGCGCTGGTGAGTTCCCCGGCGAAGGCCCCGACGATTTCGAGTCGGCCGCCGGTGACCGAGGCGGCCACGTAGGGATTGCCCCAGAGCTTGCCGTCGATGACGATGGCGAGTCCGTTGAGCGGGGACGGTTTCGAGGCGAGGGAGCCCGTGAGGGCGGCGAAACGGGTTCGGTCGGCGGAGTTGAGGGTCACCTCGACCCGCCAGGCGCCCTCGACGCTGCTTTCGAAGGCCTTCGCGGAGGCGGCACGGACGTCGGTCATGCCGCCGGCCCGGTCGGCTTGGACGCAGAATGCCGGCTGGGTCTCGCTCGCCTCCACGGTGTAGCCGCCGCTGCCTGGGGCGCAGGCGTGCTCCGTGGACGAGGTGACCGGCAGGATGGAGAGCAAAACCCCCTTCTCGGTGTTCCCCGTGCCCTCTGTGGCGGGCTGAATGCGGTGCGCCTGCTGGGTCGCGCCGTCCGCGACGGTCACCCAAGCGGTGGCGACCACCAGGGCGGCGGCGATGCCGACGCCGGCGCGGGCCAGCCGCTGTCGCCGCCGGGCGACCCGCAAGGCGCCGTCGGCCAGGCCGGCCAGATAGGGACCGGCGGCATTGCCCCCGCTCTCCTGGACATGGGTGTGCAAGGCATCGTGCAGCAGCGTTTCGTGCAGCGGGTGTTCGGTCGAGTCGGTCATGCGATGACGCCCCTTCCGGAGACAGTGGAGGAGGAGGTGGCCGACGGGCCTGCCTCGGCCAAGGCGCTGCGGAGAGTGGCGAGGGCCTTGTGGGTCTGGCTGCGGACCGTCCCCTGGGCGACGCCCAGAATCGCGGCGATCTCGGCGTCCGGCTGGTCCTCGAAGTAGCGCAGCACGATCACCGCGCGCTGGCGCTTGGGCAGTCGCCGCAGCGCGGCCATGATGTCCTGCCGCTGGACCACGGTGTCGGCCCAGTCACCGCCGCCGACCTGCCCGGACGGCTGCTCCGGCAGGGTGTCGGTGACCGTCTCCCGTCCCCAGCTGAGCAGTCGGAAGCGGTCCACCTGAGCGTGGTAGATCGCCCGGCGTACATAGGTCTCCGGCTGCTGCCGGTCGCGCAGCTTCGACCAACGCCGAGCGGTGGAGGCAAGCGCGGTCTGGAGCAGGTCACGGCCCTGCTCCCAGTCCCCGGTCAGCAGATAGGCCGTGTGCAGCAGCGATTTCGACCGCGCCGCCACGAACTCGCGGAACTCACGTTCCTCGTCGGCGTTCAATGTGCCCTCCCTCGTTCCCCCGTAAAGACGGGTGCGGAACGGAGTTCGACTGCCTTGCCGGTCAGACTTTTTCGACCACGATGCTGCCAGGCTCCTCGTGCGGTACGTCGTGGCGGTTCATGCGGCCTGGTCCTGTCGCTCGGCCAGGACACGGTTCTCGAACCTGGCACCTGTCCGGACCAGCGGCACCAGGTGAGCTCCGGTGATCACCCTCCAGCGGGCCCGGGCGGACTCGACGAGCCTGCAACCATGGCGAATGGCTGCAGACCGGCTGCAGCCATCGCCACGGTTGCAGGCCTGCTACTGCCGGGCTGTCGGCGCCGCGGGTGTGGTGACTCCGCAGACCCCTCTTCGAGAGCGGTCGGTCCCGACCGCGCGCGATCACGGCGGATCCCCGCTCTCCTCCTACCGGCCCCGAAGCTGTGACCCGGACCCGTTGGGGCACTGTCGGCCAGCACGTCGCGGGGTCCGTTCTCACCGTTCCTGCGGGTCCGCCCGCCAGTCCCTGGGGCTGCTGGGGATCTGTCGGGGGTCGGTGTCGCGGGGTCCGTTCTCACCGCTCCGCGGCTCCGCCCGCCAGTCCGATGAACATCGTGCGGTGCAGTGTCCGAACGTGCCGGCACGCGATGTCCGCCGCCAGTGCGGCGTCGCCCGCGCGCACCGCCTCCACCAGAGCCCGGTGCTCTTCGTTGGACTCGCGCAGGGGGGCGAGGGGGTAAGGGAGGTAGTACTCGTAGAGCTTGCGCAGGACGGTGCCGTAGGTCTCCACGGTCGAGTCGAGGCCGGCGGCGCCGGCCAGGGCGAGATGGAACCGTTCGTCGCAGGAGTGGAACTCCGCCCAGCTCTCCGCCTCGTCCATGGCGGCGACGAGCCCCTGGAGCTCATCGAGGGCGGCGGCGGTCGCGCCGCGGGTCGCGAGATGAGCGATCCCGCACTCCATGACGACTCGTTCGTCGATCAGGCGGTGCACCTCGGAGGTCTGCCCTCGGTACACCTCGGCCGCGTCGACCGCCTCCCGTGTCGGCTGCTCGGCCACCAGGGTGCCGCCGTTGCGGCCACGCCTGCGCTCCAGGACGCCGTCCGCGCACAGAGAGCTGAGCGCGCGGCGCACGGTGATCTCTCCGACGTCGAGCGCCCGGGCGATGGCACCGGTCGGCGGCAGCCGCTCCCCGGGGGAGAGCAGTCCGAGATCGACCGCCATGGCGATGCGGGCGCGCACCGTTTCCAGCGCCGTCAGCCGTCGAATGCCGTTCAGCTTGGGCGAGTTGAGGGAGAGAACGGTCTCCTCGGCGCGGGCCGGTGCAGATTCGTCCGGGGTGCCAGCCATGCGCTCAAGGTAGCGGCCAGTCAAATCGCTCATAATGAGACCATTGTATAAGAGCTCATCTTGAGTTAATTTCCTGCGTATGTCCCGACCCCTCCCCGTCGCTCTGGTCCAGGCCCCTCCCCGCCTGGCCACGGACCCCCTGTCCGGATTCGCCGAAGACGTCGAGGGAGTGCTGGCGCGCTTCCCGCAGACCCGGCTGATCGCCTACCCGGAGCTGCACCTGTGCGGCGTCGACGGCCCGGCCGCCGAATCGGAGAGCCGGTTGCAGGCCGCGGCGGAGCCTCTCGACGGCCCGCGCGTGAAGCTGCTGGCCGAGCTCGCGGGCGACCTGGGCATCTGGTTGTTCCCGGGCACCGTGTGCGAGCGCGGTGCGACCGGCGAGCTCTTCAACACCGCCCTCGCCCTCTCCCCGCAAGGGCGACTCGCCGCCCACTACCGCAAGATCTTCCCGTGGCGGCCCTACGAGCCGTACGCCGCCGGTGACCGCTTCGTCGTCCTGGACCTCCCGGAAGCCGGCCGCATCGGGTTCGCGATCTGCTACGACGCCTGGTTCCCGGAAGTGGCCCGTCACCTGGCCTGGATGGGAGCCGAGGTGATCGTCAATCCGGTCATGACCACCTCGTCGGACCGCGCCCAGGAACTCGTCATCGCCCAGGCCAACGCCATCGTCAACCAGGTCTACGTCGTCAGCGTCAACACCGCGGGCCCGATCGGCACCGGGCGCAGCCTGGTTGTCGATCCCGAGGGGCGCATCCGCGTCCAGGCGTCCGACTCCGGGCCGACCGTGCTGACCGACGTCCTCGACCTGGATGACGTCACGCGGGTACGCGCCTTCGGCACCGCCGGCCTCAACCGCATGTGGGACCACTTCACCGACACCGACGCCCCCATCGACCTGCCGCTCTACGACGGCCGCCTGGACCCCCGCCGCTGGCGGCCCGCGGACCACTGATCCGCTCCCCCCGGCGCCTCCTCCCCATCCCCAGGCACAAGGAACACCATGTCCCCACCCACTCCCGCTCCCACCCTCACCCGCAGCCTGACCCTGAGATCCGTCGTGGTCTTCGGGCTGGCCTACATGGCCCCGATCATCGTGCTGGGCACCTACGGCGTCGTCGCCGACACCACCCACGGCGCCGTACCGACGGCCTACCTGCTGGCGCTGGGCGCCATGCTCTTCACCGCGCACAGCTACGGAAAGATGGCCGCGGCCCACCCCGTCGCCGGGTCGGCCTACACCTATGTGCGGCGCTCCATCGACTCCAGGGTCGGGTTCCTCGTCGGCTGGGCGACCCTGCTGGACTACTTCTTCCTGCCCATGGTCATCTGGCTGATCGGCGGGGCCTATCTTCAGGCCGAGTACCCCTCAGTGCCGTTCTGGGTGTGGATCATCGCGTTCATCACGATCACCACCGCGCTCAACATCAGAGGCATCAAGACCGCGGAGCGCGTGAACGACCTGCTGATGGTCTTCCAGGTCCTGGTCGTCCTGATCTTCGCTCTGCTGTGCCTGCGGCACGTCTTCCAGGACCAGGGAGCGTCGGGACTCGTCAGCGCCACACCGTTCGCCAATCAGGCGACCACCCTCGCGGGCGTCTCCTCCGGCGCCGCCCTCGCCGCCTATTCCTTCCTCGGATTCGACGCGGTCACCACGCTGACCGAGGAGACCGTCCAGCCGCAGCGCACCATTCCCCGCGCCATCCTGCTCATCGCCGTGATCGGCGGCGGCATCTTCGTCGCGGTCGCCTACGCCACGCAACTGGCGCACCCCGGGTACGCGTTCACCGATCCCAGCTCCGCCGCGTTCGAGATCGCGAAGGAGATCGGCGGCGACCTGTTCTCCTCCTTGTTCCTGGCCGGCCTGGTCGTCGCACAGTTCGCGTCCGGAATCGCCGCGCAGGCAAGCACCTCGCGGCTGCTCTATGCGATGGGCCGCGACTCGGTACTGCCTCGGAAGATCTTCGGGCGGATCCACCCCAAGTACCACACCCCTGCCCTGAACATCCTCCTCGCGGGTGCGGTAGGCCTGATCGCGCTGCGCATGAATGTCGCCACGTCCACGTCCTTCATCAACTTCGGTGCCTTCACCGCCTTCACCTTCGTCAATCTCTCCGTCATCGCCACCTACGTCCGCGAGCGCCGTAAAGGCCACCGCCCCGCCCTGTGGTCCTACGTCCTGCTTCCCGCAGTCGGTGCCCTCGTCGACCTGTGGCTGCTGGTCCACCTCGACAGCAAGGCCCGTACCCTCGGCCTCATCTGGCTGGCCATCGGGATCTGCTACCTCGCCTACCTCACCAAGGGCTTCCGCAAAGCCCCACCGGAAATGACCTTCGACGAAGAACCGACCCCGGCATCGGAGCCACAGCCGACCGGCCGGCAAGCACAGTGACGGGGCTCCACACGTCACTGGGCTGCCCCCAGCGGCGTAGGCGGTCATGGCTGCTCCCATGGGCGCGACGGTCCACTCGTCCGCGTACCGTCGTACGGCCCACCGGGCGGCCCGAGTTGCAGGGAGCCAGCCGTACGGCGCTGAGCAGTACGTCATCCGGGCGTCCGTGCCGCGCTCTCCTGGGCTTCGAGGAGTTCGTCACCGTGCTCGACGGCCCAGTGTCCGAGTGCCGTCATCGGGCCCTCGACGAGACTCCGGCCCAGACTGGTCAGGCCGTACTCGACACGAGGGGGCGCCTCGGCATGTGCGTGACGGTCGATCAGACCGGCGGCGAGCAGGCGGTGCAGGGTGTCGGTCAGCACCTTGTCGCTGATGCCGCCGATCGCGGCGCGCAGCTCGCGGCGTCGGCGCGGTCCCGTGCGAAGAGCCGCCAGCACAACGGGATCCCAGGTGTGGGCGAAGAGATCGGTGGCCGCACGCAGACGGCAATCGGCGACCAACTCGTAGCAGTGGGTTTCGGGATCAGTCATCTCGCCGCCCATCGTCGCGCGTTGGTCACGCACTGATCGGTGCGTAACGCCTTCCCTACCGTAACTGCCCTACTGGCTACGGCCTGCCATGGCCTGCTACGGCTCGAGAGAGGCAGCAACGATGCGTATCGGGATTCTGGGAACAGGGACACTGGCGGCGGCCCTGGGCGAGGGCTGGGCACGTGCAGGGCACGAGGTGGTGATCGGCGGGCGGTCGCAGGTCAGGGCGGAGAAGCTTGCCGAGCGGCTGGGCCACGGAGTGCTCGCCGTCGCGCCGCGTGAGGCGGTCACCGGGCGCGATGCGGTGCTGCTCGCGGTGTCATGGGACGGCGTCGAGGACATGCTGCGACTGGCCGGCGCGTCCGACGGTCTGCTTGAGGGGACGCCGTTGATCGATCCCACGAACGCTGTCGCCCATGGCGTCGGTGCTCTGCTCACCCAACCCGGTGAGCCGATGGCGAGGCGGGTCGCCGAGCTCGCTCCGGGGGCCCACGTCGTGAAGGCGTTCCACCTCTTTCCCGCCGATCAATGGACGAGCCAGTGGACGGGGCAGCGGGCGGGTCGGCGGGCGGGTCGGCGGGCGGGTCGGCGGACGAGCCCTCCCGGTGGTGCCGGGTCTCGCGTGACCGTCGCGATGTGCGGCGACGATACGGCGGCACTGCGCATCGTCGGCGAACTGGTGCGCGGCGTCGGCGGGACACCGGCGACCCTCGGGGCGCTGGATCGCGTCCACCAGTTGGAAGAGGTGGCGGGATTTGTCATCGGGCTGGCGTTCGCGGGATTCGACCCCAACTCCGCGATTCCTCGCGTTCCTTCGTCGCCCGCGGTGGACTGACCTGGCGTCCACCTGATCTGTCGTTGACCGACAGTAAGTCGAGGCGGCGGTCGCGTTCTTCGGGGGTTGTGTCGGTGGTATTGACATGGACCCGACGTGAGGAACACGCTCCTGAGAGCGCTCTCACCTCCACCCATAGGGACGCCGCCTGACGGAGCAGCGCCAAGTGGCCGCCCCTCACCCCCCACTGGGGAAGGAGCACGGATGTCCATCAAAGGCACGCGCTTGCACCTGTTTCCGAGCCGAAGAGGCAGGCGGCGAACGGGCGTTGGCATACTCGCAGCGGTATCGGCCGTCGCGACGGTCGCGTTGGCCGGTGCGCCCGCCGCCCAGGGAGCCTCCAGCCAGGGAGCCTCCGCACGGCCCCCGGCGACGGCCATCGCGGCACAGCCCGCCGCGGCGGCCGCCCCCGCGGCCGTACCGACCGCACCCGCCGGATTCACCACCACCTGGAGCGACGACTTCTCCGGCGCCGCCAACACCGGTCTGAACACCGGGACTTGGCGCTACGACGTGGGCGAGGGCTGGACCTTCGGCACCGGTGAGGTCGAGACGATGACCAACAGCACGGCCAACGTCTACCAGGACGGCAGCGGCCATCTGGTGCTCAAGGCCCTGCACACGGGCACCGACCCGGTAGCCGGCTGGACCTCGGGCCGGGTCGAGACGCAGGCCGACGGCTTCGGCGCGCTGCCCGGCGGCGCGGTGCGGATGCAGGCCTCCATCCAGCAGCCGAACGTCAACACGTCCAACGGCCTCGGGTACTGGCCCGCGTTCTGGATGCTGGGCTCCCCGCTGCGGGTCGGCACGGTCTGGCCGGGCTCCGGCGAGATCGACATCATGGAGGACATCAACGGCCGCAGCTCGACGTTCGGCACCCTGCACTGCGGCACCGCTCCGGGCGGCCCGTGCAACGAGAACACCGGCGTCGGCAGCGGCGAACGCGCCTGCTCCGGCTGCCAGACCGGGTACCACACGTACGCCGTGGAGATCGACCGCTCGACCTCTCCCGAGCAGATCCGCTGGTATCTCGACGGCGCCCTCTCCTACACGCTCAGCTCCAACCAGGTCGACGCCACCGCCTGGTCCAACGCGGTCGACCACAGTTTCTTCATCATCTTCGACCTGGCCATCGGTGGGGCCTTCCCCGCCGCGTACGGCGGCGGCCCCACCGCGGCCACCGTGTCCGGCGGTTCGCTGAACATCGACTACGTGGCCGTCTACAACAAGGCGCCGGCCGGCACCACGGGCACCAACATCGCCCAGGGCAAGCCCACAACGGCGTCGTCGGCGGAGAGCGCCTCGTTCTCGGCGGCCAATGCCACCGACGGCAACATCAGCACTCGCTGGTCGAGCACGTTCAGCGACCCGCAGTGGCTCCAGGTCGACCTCGGCGCCACCTACACCCTCACCCACGCCTCGGTGATCTGGGAGGCGGCGGCCGCATCGGCCTACCAGATACAAACGTCCACGAACGGCACTACGTGGACCACGATCTACTCCAACAACAACAGTCCACAACTCCTCCAGGACACCGCGCTGTCGGGCTCCGGGAGATACGTGAGGATCTACGCCACGGCCAGAAACTCGACCTACGGCGCCTCGCTCTACGAGTTCAGGCTCTACGGCTCGACGTCCGGCGGGGGTACCGGCACGCTCCTGTCGCAGGGCAGGACGGCCACCGCCTCGTCCTCGGAGAACACCAGCTTCACCGCTCCGATGGCGGTCGACGGCAACACCGGCACCCGTTGGTCCAGCGCGTTCAGTGACCCGCAGTGGCTGCAGGTGGACCTCGGCGCCAGCCACACCATCAGCTCGGTGGGGCTCAACTGGGAGGGCGCGTACGGCACGGCATACCAGATCCAGACCTCGGCCAACGGGACGACCTGGACCACCATCTACTCGACCACGGCGGGCAGCGGCGGCAACCAGACGCTGACCGCCACCGGCTCCGGGCGGTATGTACGGATGTACGGCACCGCGCGCGCCACCCAGTACGGCTACTCGCTCTGGGAGTTCCAGGTCTACGGCACCTGATCGCGCCCCGACTCGGTGGCTCGCCCTCTCGGACGCCCTGGTACCGCGTCGACGTACCAGGGCGTCCGCCCTACCGGCATTCCGCCCGCAGGACCAGGCCGGTGCACCCTCTCGGCGGCCGACCGCAGGGCCTGCCCGGGCGGGCGCGGAATCGCTCGGAACCCTCACGCGTTGAGGGGAGTGGGTGAGATGCCGGTGGTGCGTGAGCCGAGCAGCCCGAGTGACCGAGCTGACAGATATTGGAGGGCCGCAATGGCTGCGCAGACGCAGAGGGCCGTGCTGGCGGGCGGATGCTTCTGGGGGATGCAGGACCTGATCCGCCGGCTCCCGGGCGTTACGGCGACCCGGGTCGGATACTCCGGGGGTGACGTGCCGAACGCGACGTACCGTAACCACGGCACGCACGCGGAGTCCATCGAGATCCTTTTCGACCCCGAGAAGACCGACTACCGCGCGATCCTGGAGTTCTTCTTCCAGATTCACGACCCGAGCACCAAGAACCGCCAGGGCAACGACATCGGCCTCAGCTACCGCTCGGCGATCTACTACGTGGACGACGAGCAGAAGCGGATCGCCGAGGACACGATCGCGGATGTGGACGCCTCCGGACTCTGGCCGAACAAGGTCGTCACCGAGGTAGAGCCGGTCGGCCCTTTCTGGGAGGCCGAGCCCGAGCACCAGGACTACCTGGAGCGCTACCCGGACGGCTACACCTGCCACTTCCCGCGCCCCGGCTGGCGGCTCCCCACCCGCACGGCGGGCTGACCCCGCAAGGCGGCCCGGCTGGGCGCGGGGGAGTCTGACTGACCGACCTCCGCAGCCGGTCCGGGCCGCCCCCGCACCTGCGGGACTCGGACCCGGACTCGGACCCGGACTCGTACTTCGGGTAACGCTTCGAGCCGGGAAAACTGTGGAGGCGAACCCAACGGTCCTCGTAGACATCACGGAATGTGTGCGAGACGGGAGGACCCGACGGACGCCGCTCGCTCCAGAAGGCCGCCAGGAGATCAGGGGCTACGGCGAGAGTCATCCCAGGAGGTGGGCAAGAGGTTCCTCTCCAGCGGGACAAGGGCGTTCCTGGGGCAGCAGCTGGGTGGCGGAGTCCAGGTCGCCGCCGCTGACGAGGGCGTGGATCTCGTGGGCGAGGGGATTGACGTCGCGGATGGCGACCGTCCACTCCTCGGCGTAGCGTCGTACGGCCTCGCCGGAGAGACCCAGTTGCAAGGACCGGTACGGCAGGGGCTGGAGGTGCAGGTCCCGCTCGGAGTCCCACTGCACGCGAGCGGGCGCACGCCTCAGCTGACGCTGCCAGGTGGCTCGGTCCGGGTGCACCCCGCGGACGTAGCTCGACAGACACGCGTGCCGCAGTGCCCACTCGAAGCCGTCACGGCTGATCTCGACAGCGAGGACGGTCTCCTGCCCCGCTTTCGCGCCCCAGCCACAGCGGTACATCATCCACAGGAACGACGGCTTGATCCACGTCAAGCCGGGCTCGCAGACCGAGCCGCCAGCCCAGCCCACCCCTCGGATTGGAAAGGCTCAATGCTTCCCGAGGCCTGGGCCGCAGGGCATAATGACTCGCTGGCGACCTGCATCAGTCAAATTTGACGGCGGTCCTGCAGCGGAAGTGATGCGTGTGGCAGGAGTTGCTCGAAATGCTTGTCGGATTCCATTCGATAGGCGAGGTCAGCCTGGCGTCGGGGGGAGATCTGTGCCGATGAGGGTGATCGCCGTCGAAGGGGCAACAGAGCGGGAATTACGGAGGCTTGTCTACGGTCAACCCGGCACCCCCACTCTCGTGGAGTACCACTGCAGCGATGCTGAAGCATTGGCGGTTGCCGACTTGGTCGAAGAGGCGGACGACGGTGCCGTCGACCAGAACTCCAGTCCGTTGGCAGGTATTTCGCTGGCGGCGAGAATTCCGAGTCGGCTGACTGAACTTGCATTGCTCGTACGCTCGTCACCGCTCATCGACGCATTGGTGATTCGGGGTTTGCCGACGGGGGCAATTTCTAACATCCCGACGCCTGCGAAGCATGGTGATGACAGGCTGCTCATGGGGTTTGAGCTGCTGGCGCTCGCCATTGCCACCCTGACAGGAAATCCCATGGGTTATTCGACTCAGCAGAGCGGCAGGGTCATCAACGATATTGTGCCGATCCAGGAGGACGCAACCGTCGCGAACGCCAGTTCCGGATATCTGGAGACCTTCGATTTTCACACCGAAGATGCTTTTATGGGAATGCCCCCGAACTTCATTCAGCTGGCATGCGTAAGGAATCCGACCGATGCGCCGGTCGTTCTGTCCGGATTGGCGCCCATGGATGTGGATCCGGATGTCATGGCGATACTCCGCTCTCCCGGTTTCAGGGTCGGGGTAAACCCGAAGCAGTCGGGATGGTCTCTTGCTTTTCCAAAAGATCCCCGACCTGTCGTGGAAGGTTCTGAGAACCGGCCGCGGATTCGATACAACGCTGCAGACACTGCGGCCGTCGATGGCGACGCGGGTGGGGATGCGTTGAATTCACTGAGGCGGGTACTGTCCCAGAACTCCGTCGATCTACACCTGTCGGACGGCGATGTGGCCATCATAGACAACCATAGAATCGCGCATTCCAGGAGTCCGTACGAGCCTTCTTTTCTGGGCAAGGATCGGTGGCTGTTGCGAATAATTTCCTTCAAGGATACGGAGGCGCTTGAAAGTCTACTGGATCACCGCAACCCAAATATCTTGCGTCCGTGAAAGGTTCTGAATTTGCTGCGAGACATCAAGGTTCATTTCGATGGTGAGATTCTCAGTGCTATCGAATATAAAAATGATCGCAGCGCAACTGCACATGTGATCCTGCAGGGTGCTGGAAATGCAACGAAAGAGCGCTACAGTGCGCTCGCCCAAGATCTGCAAGCGCGAGGGTCTCGTGTGCTGCTGTTTGACTTCTCTGGGCACGGGCAGAGTAGTGGCAGCATATGCGATCTCACTCTGAAGCGTCGGCATGATCAGGCACTCGGCGTCATTGAAGCTGTGCTGCCGGATCGCCCGAAACTGAGTATCGTCGGATTCAGTATGAGCGGGCAAACAGTGGCTGATCTCACCGTGAGCCTGGCCAGCGATATCAATTCCATCGGACTCTGTTCGCCCGCGATTTATGCGAAGAGCGCATGGAATGTTCCGTTCACGAACGAGTTCAGTGAAATCATCCGTCGGGACGGGAGTTGGACCGACAGCAGTGCTCTGGACGCCTTCGGCAAGTACACGGGACATGCCGTCCTCGCAGTTCCGGACAAGGATTCTGTGGTGCCTCCCTCTGTGACGAAGGTGGTAAGGGAGGCGCTGTCGGCTGAATCTGTTCTTACCGATCTGGTGTTTCCAGGAGCCGACCATCGACTGGGCCGGTGGTTCGAGAGGAACGCAGCTGACCGGCGGACCCTAGTCGAGGCGCTGACCGGAAAGACCTGAAGGGTGGAAGTTAATTGCTCACTTCCCGGCAATGGCTGGCTTTGGGGAACTGGACACTGCTCACCGGGCTTGCACTGTTGGGAATCGGGTTCTCCCTCGACAGGAACGTTCTGGCAGGCGTCATCGTATTATTCTCCGGGCTTGCCGCATTGCTGATATGTGCGGTATCGCTCATCTTCGCGCTCGTCACGGCATTCGTGGTGAGGATGTCGGGAGCTGAGGAGCTGACATTGCCCGTCGGCTACAATCCGGTGGGGCGCGTCCAGACCAGATGGTCCGAGAGCGACGAACTGGATTCCGTCTTCAGGCTCGCACGTGAACTGATACCGGAGGGGCATCCCCGACGCAACGCGGTGGAGGAAAGGCTCCTCAGGAATTCACAGCTGGTACGGCTGGTCTATCTGGCGCATGGGGGAAGTTACAGATTGGAGGGGTACATCATTTTGTATCCGCTCAATAGGTCTGCGGTCTCCGCCGTGCTCGCGGGAGAAATCTGTGCAGGGCTGCAGATCAGGCCGAGACATGTGCAACAGAGGTGGACCTCGGCATCTGGGATTTATATAGCGGCAGCAGCGGGCAGTACGTGGCGTGCCAGGGCCGCTGTTGTCACGTTGCTGGAGGTGATGACCGAGAACATATCGCCGGAATGGATCTTCGCGCGGCCAGTCACTAAAGATGGGCTGCGTCTCATGCGGAAGTCCGGCTTCCAGCCGTTGTTCGATACGAAGAATGTTTGGGCTTTGAGGTATCGCACGGGCGCACGCTGAGAATTGAGTGAGCCTGTTGTTGTTCTCGACGAATGCAACGAAGGCCTCGTCCCGCGACTGACCTACCGCGACTGACCTACCGCCGTAGAAGGCTGGCACGTCCCCTCCCACTGGGTACAGCGGCTCCTCGGGCAACAGCGCACCCGGCCGGTCGAGTTCGCCCGCACACACAGGCGTGGGCTTCCTTCGCCGGTGGCCTCATGTTCTCGATCTCGAGGATCCACCCAGCGGCGTACCGTCACATCGCCTCACCGGCGGGCCTCAGTTACAAGGACCGGTGCGGTAGGGCGTTGAGGTGCAGCGGGGGCCACAGGCTTACGTGTCCGTCGCCTCCGCCGCCTCTGCGATGCCCGTCGGGCAGGACGCCCCCCAGTTCGTCCCGAAGGGGGTACCTAGTGCACGCCTCAGCTGACGCTGCCAGGTGGCTCGGTCCGGGTGCACCCCGCGGACGTAGCTCGACAGACACGCGTGCCGCAGTGCCCACTCGAAGCCGTCACGGTTGATCTCGACAGCGAGGACGGTCTTCTGCCCCGCTTTCGCGCCCCAGCCACAGCGGTACATCATCCATAGGAACGACGGCTTGATCCATGTCAAGCCGCGTTCACAGACCTTTGCAGGCCTTGCGCTCCGCCCAGGTCAAGTCACGCTAGTGGTGGAGGTGATCGCCGTCACCACCTGACCCGGTGGGCAGTTCTCCACTCCAGCCCTAGCCTGGCCACCGTAGGCGGTAGGGACAGGTCGGCTGAGCCGCTCCTGGGTCAACGGCTGGTCGGGCGGAGGGGATGCCTCCCGCTGCGGGCGCCTGCTGATTGCCCTCAACGAGGAGTGGCGGCAGTACGCCGAGCGGGACTTGGCCGTACTTGCGAAGGAGGACTGACAACAATGGAGCTTGCCTTCGCAGGCCGGGTGATGGAATGGCGCGGGCCGTCGCCGTACTACTTCGTCCCTGTGCCGGATGAGGAGTCCGCCGACATCCGCGAGGTGGCCGCGCTGGCTTCGTACGGCTGGGGAGTGATCCCCGTTGAGGCACGGATCGGTGAAGTCGTCTTCGAGACGTCACTCTTCCTCAAGGCCGGCCGCTACTTGCTGCCGCTCAAGGACGCTGTACGCAAGCGGCAGGGCATCTCGGCAGGGGACGATGTTGCCGTGGAGATCTCCGTCCGCCTCTAGTCCCAAACAGTTCGGCCTGCCACTCCTGAAATCCTCGACCGCGTGCAGAGCCGCACGTCTTCGAGAACCCCGGCGTTGAACAGCTGTACGCAGCACAGGTTCGGTTCATCAGCTCCGTGTCACGTACGTCGTCGAGGTTCGCCCCGGCGGGGTAATGCCCGTAGCGTTGCAGGCTCTCGTCTTCGTCCATCGCGATGCTTTCTCAGTGCTCAGTGCTCAGTGCTCAGTGCTCAGTACTCAGCGGGAGCGGACACAGGTCGTTCCGGATCGGGCCATGCCGGTCACCGTCGGATGCGACCCGCAGGCTGGTTCGGTCAGGCGTCGGCGTCGGTGCGGCTGTGGTCCGTCCTGCGTGTCCACAGTGAGATGTCGCTGCTTGTCGCTACGGCGATGGTCTGCCCGGAGGGGGAGAAGCCGACTGCTCGGAGTTCGGAGTAGTCGGAGTGGAAGATGTGCCACCACTGTTCTCCGTGGGGACCGGAGTGGGGCAGGCCGCCGTCGCCGGAGAGCAGGACACGGTCGTTCGGCCACGCCGGGGTGACGACCTCCAGAGTCCAGCCATCCGCGGTGGTGGTGTGAAGCCCTCCGCCGAAAAGCCCTGCGATGCGCACGCGGCTTCCGGTGATGGGCCCAAGGCCGGGGCAGGTCAGGTCGGCAACTGCGTCGGGGGTGCTGTCCTCGGGGTCGGGGTCGCGGTCTCTGGCGATCTTCTCCCCGGTGACGGCGTCGAAGAGACCGTGGCCGTCATGCGAGACGGCCATCACCACGTCGTGGCCGCTGTCGGGATGCGTTCCGAAGCCGATCCCGAGGAGTCCGCCGACAGGGACGCCGTATGTGTGCTCGAAGACTGGCCGCCAGGGCTCGGGCACGGGGACAACAGGGGCGGCGAGCAACCGGTCCCGCAGCGCCCGTTGGTAGGCGGAGATATCCGGCTCACGAAAGGGTTGCTCCACCGAAGCGGCCCTCTTGATCTGCTTCATCACATCTCCATGATCTGGCTTCGGAGGGCTACCGGGCGGAGCCGGGCAGTTGAGAAGATCACGACATGGCGGCCTCCGACGAACATCCCCCCGACGGCTGGGCATTTCTCGGGATCGGCGACCCGCTCTTGGTCGCCCACGAAGAGGGGCGCCGCCTTCTCGGCGTGGCAGGCACGGATGTGCACGGTAGGACCACACCGGTCGCGGTCTACAACAGCCGTTCCTTCGCCGGCAGCACGCTGCCGGACGGAGCGGCGAACACACTCCGGGTGCCTCTTTACACAGCTCAGTCGGTGTGCCGGTCGGTGGAGAGCAGCCACTGCCAGCGTTGACGTTCGGTGACGAGGGTGGCTGCCACGAGGAGAGACACGAGGACTGCCGCGTAGGTGGGCCATACCGACCATGCGGCGATCGCGGCAGCGGCGAGCTGGAGCAGCACGAGCAGGATCGTGACCGTACCCGAGACAGGGATGATCACCTGCGCCTTGTCTCCCGGAGTGGAGAAGACGGTCGGGAGGCCGATCAGTACCACCACCGCCAAGGCGGCAAGCAGCCATGAGTACTCGGACAAGGCCCAGGGAGTGGCCACCCAGGCAACGAGTTCCGCGGCGAAGCGCAGGACGGATGCGATGCGGTCGTCCGGTCTCTCCATGTTCGCCCCCACCAACTGTGTCGTCCACCAGGGGAGATCTTACGACCACGGATGAGGCTGCCGGGCGGAGTCTTGGGCAGGCTGATGAGCACGTCGATTCCTGGGTGCTCCAGGAGGGAAGGGCCTTGTGCCCGCGACCGGCGATGAGTGAGTAATCGTCAGGGCTTGTGGATCGTGCGTGCGTTCTAGGATCTTCGGATGAGCGATGAGCTTCTTCACCTCACGGTCCTGGGCAGCGCGACGCCCTACCCGAGTGTGGACAACCCGTGCTCCGGCTATCTGCTGTCGAGCGGGGACATCCGCATCTGGGTGGAGGCGGGCAGCGGGACGCTCGGCCCGCTCCAGCGTCATGTGCGGCTGGACGAGCTCGATGCGATCTCGAGCAGCGTGGGGGTGACACCAGTGTTCATCTGTCCGCCTTTCGCGACACCGATCGGGCAGGACGCCCCAGTGCCGGCGAGCCTGTGCTGCCATGTGACCCTTGGGTGACCGTTGGTTGTGGTCACGGATGTAGGCGGGTCGGCAGTTCGTCTGCGGCAGGGTAAGGACGCTCCTGTGGCAGTAGTCGAGCCGCGGAGTCGAGGTCGCCGCTGCTGACGAGCGTGTGGATCTTGCGGGCGAGTGGGGTCACGTCGGTGATCCGGACCGTCCAGTCGTCTGCGTAGTGTCGTGCGGCTTCGCCGGAGAGGCCGAGTTGCAGGGAGCGGTACGGCAGGGCTTGAAGGTGCAGGTCGCGTTCGGGGTCCCACTGGATGCGAGTGGGTGCGCGCTTCAGTTGACGCTGCCAGGTGGCGCGGTCTGGGTGCACTCCACGTACGTAGCTGGACAGGCAGGCGTGGCGCAACGCCCACTCGAAGCCGCCGCGGCTGATCTCGACTGCCAGGACTGTCTCCTGACCGGCTTTCGTACCCCAGCCGCAGCGGTACATCATCCACAGGAACGACGGCTTGATCCACGTCATCCTGTCCCGCTTCCACGCGCCGGGAAAACGGCCCTCGCGGACCGCGGGCAGGCCGATCTCCGGCGAGTACGCCTGGTAGACGGTGATCGTGGACTCGGCATAGGCCGCGCGTATCCCGCGTTGGGGTTCTTCCATGGCTTGCAGCGTGGGGCCGGCCCGATCAGAAGGCTACTGAATTTCGGCCGCCGCACACTGTGTCGGCCTGCGGTCTCAGTGCGGCAGCGTCGCCGGGCTCCCCCCGTTCGCCTCGTACCCCGCCACCGCCAGGGCCCGGTACACCGCGTAGTCCGCCGCCGGGTCGGACGTGAGGGTCCAGGGCAGGGCGCCGACGTGGCCGTCGATGTGCACCAGTTGGTTCATGGCCTCCGCCCAGCGCTCGCCGCGGACGAGGAAGAAGACCAGGAGGTGGCGGACGTGGGCGAGCATCGGGTCGTCGGGGCGGGCCGCGTGCACCGCGTAGAGGGCGCCGTGGACGGCCTTTGTCACGACCTCGCTCTGGTAGAAGCTGCGGATCAGATTGACCTCGGGGAGGTGCTCGAAGACCGCGAAGAGGGGCATGGCGGCCAGCAAGGACCCTTGTGGGGCGCGCGCTGCCGCCGCCTCCGCGAACGAGTACGACATCTCGCGCGAGCCGTGCCACTTCTCGCACCAGTAGTGCAGGGCCGCGAGATGCGCTCCCATGTGGGCGGGCGCGCGGTCCAGGATCTTCAGCCAGAGCTTCTCGAACTCCGGCTGGGAGTAGGCGAGTCCGCGGGCCACCGACAGCTCGATGATGTACGGGATCGGGTCACCGGGGGACAGCAGCGCGGCCTCGTCGCACGCCGACCTCGCCTCCTCCATGATGATCCGGAACTCGTCCGTCCCCGGCGTCGACGTACGCCACGCCTGCTGCACCAGGAACTCCGCGTGCACCGCCGCGCCGCCCGCGTCCTTGGGCTTCTCGGCCCGCCACACCCGCAGCCACTGCCCGCCGGGAGTCTCGCTGACTCCACCGGGGCGCTGCCGTAGCTCCAGCGACGCGGCGCCCGCGAAGGCCTGCACCCGCTGCCAGCGCCGCTCACCCTCTGTCTCCGTGCCCGCGAGCAGCTGTGAGGCGGAGCGATAGTCCTGCGTGCGCTGCACCAGGTCCAGCACGTCCAGCAGGTCCCGGTCGGGACCCGGCATGCGGATGTCCAGCTCCTCCTGGAGCAGGAACCCGTAGTTCGCCGGGTCCGCGGCGTCCGGGTCGCCCGGCGAGACCAGCTGTATACCGGCACGCCTGCGCCTCAACGCCGGCAGCAGGACCAGACTGAACATGGCCAGCGCCATCAGGACCCAGAGAATCTCCATGCCTCAAGCGAACCAGACGGGTCGGACAATTGGCCAACTCAGTCGGCGTACCGGCGGTCCGGAAAGCCGCTCGCCCCTCCGCTCCACCGGGGCGGGACGCCATAAGCCCCGCGAGCGCACTACCCTCGGGACGCATGAGCGACAGGCACATCAGTCAGCACTTCGAGACCCTCGCGATCCACGCGGGCAACACCGCCGATCCCCTCACGGGTGCGGTCGTCCCGCCGATCTACCAGGTCTCGACCTACAAGCAGGACGGCGTCGGCGGGCTCCGCGGCGGCTACGAGTACAGCCGCAGCGCCAACCCCACCAGGACCGCCCTGGAAGAGAACCTCGCCGCCCTGGAGGGCGGTCGTCGCGGCCTCGCGTTCGCGTCCGGACTGGCGGCCGAGGACTGCCTGTTGCGTACGCTGCTCAGCCCCGGCGACCACGTGGTGATCCCCAACGACGCGTACGGCGGCACGTTCCGCCTGTTCGCGAAGGTCGTTTCCAAGTGGGGGGTGGAATGGTCGGTCGCCGACACCAGCGACCCCGCGTCCGTGCGGGCGGCCGTCACCCCCAAGACCAAGGTCATCTGGGTGGAGACCCCCTCCAACCCCCTCCTCGGCATCACGGACATCGCCGTCGTCGCCCAGATCGCACGCGACGCGGGCGCCAGGCTGGTCGTCGACAACACCTTCGCGACCCCCTACCTCCAGCAGCCGCTGGCGCTCGGCGCGGACGTCGTCGTGCACTCGCTGACCAAGTACATGGGCGGCCACTCGGACGTCGTCGGTGGCGCGCTGGTCGTCGGCGACCAGACGCTGGGCGAGGAGCTGGCGTACCACCAGAACGCGATGGGTGCGGTCGCCGGGCCCTTCGACTCCTGGCTGGTACTGCGCGGCACCAAGACGCTCCCGGTCCGCATGGACCGGCACAGCGAGAACGCCGGCAGGGTCGCCGAGATGCTCACCCGGAACGCGCGCGTGACACGTGTTCTGTACCCGGGTCTCCCGGAGCACCCCGGTCACGAGATCGCCGCCAAGCAGATGAGGGGTTTCGGCGGCATGGTCTCCTTCCAGGTCGCGGGCGGAGAGGAGGCGGCCGTCGAGGTCTGCAACCGTGCCAAGGTGTTCACGCTCGGCGAGTCCCTGGGCGGTGTGGAGTCCCTGATCGAGCACCCGGGGCGCATGACGCACGCGTCCGTCGCCGGCTCCGCCCTTGAGGTCCCCGCCGACCTCGTACGCCTCTCCGTAGGCATCGAGAACGTCGACGACCTGCTTCAGGACCTTCAGCAGGCGCTCGGCTAGGACCTGGGTCGCCGGCCCGTCGGACCTGGGTCACCAGCCGGTCAGCGGTGGAGTCGTCTCCGACGGCGGCTCCACCCAGGGCTGTGCCGTGATCGCCCAGACGACGAAGGCGACCGCCGCGGCGAACAGCAGCAGCCACATCAGGCGGCGGGCCGCCGTCCTGCGGCGCAGGATGCGGCCCCCGCGGCGTACGACGTCCGCGTGCAGTTCGGGCGGCACCGGGGGCGGCGTCTGCTCCAGCAGCCGGCGTACGGCCGCCTCGCGATCGCGCAGGCTCATGACGGCATCGCTTTCACCAGGGCCGGGGCCGGGCCGCGCGGCGGGTGCAGCAGGGTCGCCATCGCCCGGGCGCAGATCGCCCGTACCCGTTCCGTGGGCAGTCCCAGCAGTGCCGCCGTCTGCTCCTCGGCGACCCCCTCGTACAGCCTGAGGACCACGATCAGCCGCTCCTGGGGCGTCAGGAGGGCCAGCACGCTGTCCGATGACGGGCGGGCCCGGCCGAGGCTCCCGTGCTGATGCCAGGCGCCGTGCGCGAAGCGGACGGCCAGGTGCTGGCGGGCGTGGTCGTACGGGTCCTCGCCGCGCAGACGGTCCCAGGAGGCGTACGTCTGGGCCAGGGCGGACGTCAGCAGGCGCCGCGCGCGCGGGTTGGCGTTCGCGGGCTCCGCCGTGAGCAGCGTCGCGGCATGCAGCAGCCGCCCTGCCGCGCCCGCGACGAACGCTTCGAACTCCCGGGCCCGGCGGGCGCCTTGGGACGCCTGCCGATCTCGCACCACGCCTCCCGCCCGAGGACGACCCTGAGGGAAACGGGGCCCCGGCCGCGTACGAGATGCCGCATCGCGTATGCCGCATCGCGTACGACAGGGACCCGGTCTCATATGAGACCGGGTGCGGCCTTCCGGTCAAGAGCCCGGCGCACACGCACGCGCGCGTGGGGCACGACAACGATCCACGCGCGTGGGGCACGACAACGATCCACGCGCGCGTGGACGGGAGGCCAGCCTCGCGCACGCGCGCGCGTGTACAGGCGCCTGAGGGATTTACGGATTGAGGGATCTGAACGCCCGCCCCGGCCGCTGTCCCGCCCGCTCAGGAAGTCGGCTGCGACTCGTCCACCGGCACGCCCTGGGCGGCCTGGCGGGCCGAGAGCGCGCCGTTGAAGCGCGTCAGGAGCGTGCAGAACGCATCGCGCTCCTCCGGTGCCCAGTCGTGTGTCAGCTCGGCCATCAACTGACGCCTGGAGGAGCGCACTTCGTCCAGGCGGGACTGGCCGCGCGGCGAGAGCTGAAGCACCACCGCGCGCCCGTCCTCGGGGTGCGAGGTGCGCTTGACGAGTCCGGTGTCGACCAGCGGGGCCACCTGCCGGGTGACTGTCGAGGAGTCGATCCCCATGCTCGCGGCGAGCGCCTTGACGCCCATCGGGCCTTCCTTGTCGAGGCGGTTGAGCAGCAGGTAGGCGGCGCGGTCCATGGAGTTCCGCACCTGCCCCACTCCGCCGAGCCGGGTCTGTTCGGCACGGCGCGCGAATACCGCGACCTCGTGCTGCAGTGTGTCGAGGAGACCGGTGTCACCGACGGTCGTCATGTCCATCGACATCTCTGGTGTTGTGGGCATGGCCGGGGGCTCAATTCATGCGTGGGAGCTGGGTTGGGGGACAGGGTACGCGGCCGGGGGGCGGGCCGTACCGACGCTGCGTAAACCAGTCTCGGAGCGTGGTCACACCGGGAGGAGGCCCGTGTGAACTGCGAGACTGGTCGTCATGAGCTACAGCACGGCTGACCCCTTGCCCAGCGTGACTCTCGACGACGTACGCGGTGCGCAGAAGATGCTCACCGGTGTGGCGCGGATGACCGCGATGGAGGGCAGCAGGTATCTGTCCCAGCTGGTGGGCGCACCCGTGCACCTCAAGTGCGAGAACCTCCAGCGCACGGGCTCGTTCAAACTGCGTGGCGCGTACGTGCGGATCGCGGGCCTGCTTCCCGAGGAGCGCGCCGCGGGTGTCGTCGCCGCGAGTGCCGGAAACCACGCCCAGGGTGTCGCGCTGGCCTCCTCGCTCCTCGGTGTGCGGTCCACGGTCTTCATGCCCACCGGGGCGCCGCTGCCGAAGATCGCGGCCACGCGCGACTACGGCGCCGAGGTGCGACTGCACGGGCAGGTGGTGGACGAGACGCTGGCCGCCGCGCAGGAGTACGCGGAGCGGACAGGGGCCGTGTTCATCCACCCCTTCGACCACCCGGACATCATCGCGGGGCAGGGCACGGTCGGCCTGGAGATCCTGGAACAGTGCCCCGAGGTGCGCACGATCGTCGTCGGGATCGGCGGCGGAGGCCTCGCCGCGGGCATCGCGATCGCGGTGAAGGCGCTGCGCCCCGACGTGCGGATCGTCGGCGTGCAGGCGGCGGGCGCGGCCGCGTATCCGCCTTCGCTGGCGGCCGGACGCCCCCTGTCGATAGAGAACCCGGCGACGATGGCCGACGGCATCAAGGTCGGACGGCCGGGCGATGTGCCGTTCCGGATCATCGGCGACCTGGTGGACGAGGTCGTCACGGTGACCGAGAACCATCTGTCCAGCGCGCTGCTCCTCTGCCTGGAGCGGGCCAAGCTGGTCGTCGAACCGGCGGGCGCCAGCCCTGTCGCCGCGCTGCTGGCCGATCCGGGCGCCTTCGAGGGCCCGGTCGTGGCGCTGCTCTCGGGCGGCAATGTGGACCCGCTGCTGATGCAGCGCATCCTGCGGCACGGCATGGCGGCGAGCGGCCGCTACCTGGCGGTCACCCTGCGTCTGACGGACCGTCCCGGCGCCCTGGCCACACTTCTCGGGGTGTTGTCAGTGGCCGACGCTAACGTCCTCGATGTGAGCCACGTACGGACCGATCCACGGCTCGGGCTCACGGAGGTGGAGGTCGAGCTGCACCTGGAGACGAAGGGGCCCGAGCACTGCGCCGAGGTGCACCAGGCGCTGCGCGGGGCCGGATACACGGTCATCGAGCTGAGGCCCGCCGCGGTCCGCTGAGCGCATCTGCGGGTATCTCTCCAGGTCAGGGCCATTGTCAGAGCGAGGTGGAAAAATCCGTTGAGTAACGCGATACATCGCGTTACTGTGTGTCTCTCGCCACACATACCACCACAGGTCTGTCCGGACGGTCGACCGCTTTTTGGGCGCCGGGCGGGACAAAGCGGTGAAAACAACAGAGCAGTGAAAACCAGAAACCAAGCTCCTTCCTAGGAATTCCCCGACCACTTGGGAGACCTCACATGCCAGGCGCCATCTATGCCGAAGGCCTGGTGAAGACCTTCGGCGACGTAAGGGCTCTGGACGGCGTCGATCTCGATGTCCCGGAGGGCACCGTGCTGGGCCTGCTCGGGCCGAACGGCGCGGGCAAGACGACCGCCGTCCGCTGTCTGACCACCCTGTTGCGCCCCGACAGCGGCAAGGCGATCGTCGCGGGCATCGACGTGCTCAAGAACCCCGACGCGGTGCGCCGCCGGGTCGGCCTGTCCGGCCAGTTCGCCGCGGTCGACGAGTATCTGACCGGCCGCGAGAACCTCCAGATGGTCGGCCAGCTCTACCAGATGAAGGCGAAGGCCGCGAAGATCCGGGCGGAAGAGCTGCTGGAGCAGTTCAACCTCACTGACGCCGCCGACCGCACCGCGAAGACGTACTCGGGCGGTATGCGCCGTCGGCTCGACCTGGCGGCCGCGCTGGTCGTCTCGCCTCCGGTGATGTTCATGGACGAGCCGACGACCGGTCTCGACCCGCGCAACCGCCAGCAGCTGTGGGAGGTCATCAAGCAGCTGGTCTCCGGCGGTACGACGCTGCTGCTGACCACCCAGTATCTGGAAGAGGCCGACCACCTCGCGCACGACATCTGCGTGGTCGACCACGGCCGCGTCATCGCCCGCGGCACCGCCGACCAGCTCAAGGCGCAGACCGGCGGCGAGCGCGTCGAGGTGGTCGTGCACGAGCGCGAGCACATCGAGACGGCGTCAGAGGTGCTGCGCGGCTTCGGCAAGGGCGAGACCACGGTCGAGGAGCACACCCGCAAGCTCACGGTGCCCGTCACCGGCGGCGCGAAGCTCCTCGCCGAGGTCATCCGCGAGCTGGACACCCGCGGCATCGAGATCGACGACATCGGCCTGCGCCGCCCCACCCTGGACGACGTCTTCATCTCCCTCACGGGCCACCTGGCCGAGGAGAAGGAAGAGGGCGACGGGGCGGCCGACAGCAAGGGCGACAAGGCCACCACGGGCCGCAAGCGCAAGAAGGAGGACACGAAGTGAGTGCCGTCACCGACGCCGTGCAGGTCACGGCGCCCACCAACCCCGTCGGCCAGTCCATCACCTTGAAGGAGCAGGTGAAGTGAGCGCTGTGAACGATTCCCTGGTCATTGCCCGCCGGAACTTGATTCGGATGACCCGGATTCCCGAGATGATCCTGTTTGGGCTCATCCAGCCCATCATGTTCGTGGTGCTGTTCACCTACGTGTTCGGCGGTTCCATGCAGATCGGCGACAGCACCGATCTGGACGTGTACAAGAACTTCTTGATGGCGGGCATCTTCGCGCAGACCGTCACGTTCGCCACCGCCAGCTCCGGCGCCGGCATCGCCGACGACATGCACAAGGGGCTCATCGACCGCTTCCGCTCGCTGCCCATGGCGCGGGGCGCGGTCCTCACCGGGCGTACCGTCGCGGATCTCGTACAGACGGCCTTGACGCTGCTCGTCCTCGCTGTCGTCGCGCTGCTCGTGGGTTGGCGCCCCGGCTCCATGGAGCCGACCAACTTCGGGAAGATCTTGGGCGGCTTCGGCCTACTCCTTCTTCTGGGGTATGCCTTTACGTGGATCGGCGCGCTGATCGGCCTGTCGGTACGCACCCCGGAGGCAGCCACCTCCGGTGGACTGATCTGGCTCTTCCCGGTGACCTTCATCTCGAACGCGTTCGTGGACTCCAGCAAGATGACGCCCTGGCTGCGCCACATCGCCGAATGGAATCCGTTCAGCGCGACTGTGCAGGCCGCGCGCAAACTCTTCGGTGACCCCGGCCTTTCCCCGTCCGACGCCTGGCCCATGCAGCATCCGGTGTGGGCGTCGGTGATCTACTCGGTCCTGATCATCGCCGTCTTCCGTACGCTCGCGGTCCGCAAGTACCGGCGGGCGACTGGTTGATCAGGCGCCGACCGTCCCCTTCGCCACCGCCGGCGACGACATGCACGAGGGCCTCATCGACCGCTTCCACTCGCTTCCCTTGGCGTGCGGTGCGGTCTTGACCGGGCGGACGCTCGCCGACCTGGTGCAGACCGCCCTCACCCTGCTGGTCCTCGCGATCGTCGCCCTGCTGATCGTCCTGGTCTTCAGGACGCTGGCCGTGCGCAAGTACCGGTCGGCCACCGCGTGACCCAGGCATTGACTCGGGCATTGATCCAGGCATGACGATGCCCCCGGCGCGCGGCGGGTTCTATTGATCCCCGCAACACCCTGGAGTTCAGGGAGTTGCGGGGATCG